>JAIEPK010000117.1 GCA_019749875.1 Candidatus Binatia bacterium
CGCGCGGCGGCCGAGCGTCGCGCGACCTCGAGGCGCGGCGGCCGAGCGTCGCGCGACCTCAAGGATGCGCGCGCGGCGGTCGATCTTCTCGCGAGGACGCTCGACGTGCACCATGCCGGGGAGGACTACGCCCACGCGGCTGCAATGGCGCCGCTCGCGCTCGAGGTGGACGATCCGCGCCTCCTCACCACGCCGCTCTTCAACGCGCTGGTGGATCGCTTCGCGCTGCGCGCCGCGACGGCCGGCATCGTCGTCGCCGTCGGCCTGATCGCCGGTGTCGTCCTGCGCGAGGCGATCCTCGGGCGCCTTGGGACGGCCGCGCACGGACGGGCCGAGCTGTCGGTCTACCTGTCGGTGATCGACGCCCTGCTCGTCGGGTACCTGCTCGCGGCTCGCGTGTCGGTCGCTCGGGCCGCGCGCGCGACGCTCGACACGCTCGCCGAGCTGCTCGATCTCTCGCCGGCCCGCCGCGCGGAGCTGCGCGACCAGATGGGACGCTACCGGCGCCACCGCTTGCACCTGGCCGGGCTCGCCGGCGCCCTGTTCGGCTTCCTCGCACCGCTGGTCGTCTACCAGGGGACGATGCCGAATCCGTTCACCGTGTCGGCCTGGACGCCCGAGTTCGCCGTCCGTCGCGCGCTCGCACCGGTCGTCGGCTGGGCCTTCGGCACGTACCTGCTGGCGACGTTTCGTGAGTCGACGCGCGTCTCGAACCTGTCGCGCCACCTGTGCGCGCTCGATCTCTTCGACTCCGAGGCGCTGAAGCCGTTCAGCCGCTTCGGCCTGCAGGTCGCCCTCGGTGCGGCGGGACTGGTCTCGCTGGTGGCGCTGCTGATCACCGAGCGCGGCTTCGGGCACCTCGTCCTGATCCTGGTCGGCATCGCCGGCGCGGCCGGTGCCGCCGCTCTTGTCCTGCCGCTGCGCGGCCTGCGCGATCGCATCGCCGAGGAGAAGCGCCGCGAGCTCGCGTGCTGCCGCGAGGCGCTGCGGCGCGCGCGCGACGCGATGGTCGAGGGCCGCTCGATCGTCACCGAGCACGGCCGCATCTCGGAGGTGGTCGCGTACCGGAACCTGGTCGAGTCGATCGACGAGTGGCCGATCGACACGCCGACGATCGTCCGCGCGTGCGGCTACCTCGGCCTGCCGGTGATCTCGTGGTTCAGCGGCTCGGTCGCTCCGGCGACGGTGCTGGGGATGATCAAGCTGCTCGTGCAGTAGCGGCGTGCACGCCTCGGGCCGCGACGCCACGCCCGCCGGCGGGCCTCGGACGTTGCCGTAGAAGGCCGACGGCGGCACGGCGCGTACCGGCCGCCGTCGGAGCGCGCGTCAATCGTTCGGCAGAAAGAGGAACACGACGTTACTGTCCTGATGCGGCCACGTCGGGTCGTTGCCGAGCGCCGTGTTGGCGAGCGCGAAGCTGCCGCCGCCCGCACCGCCGCCGGTGCACGCGTCGCAGCCGCCTCCCGCACCACCGCCGCCGTAACCGCCACCGCCCGCACCCGACGGCTGATCGTTGATCTGGTCACCGCCGATCCCCGTCTTGCCCAGCAGGCTGACACCGTCCACCGAGCCGCCGTCCCAGCCGGGGCTGTCGACGCCCGAGCCCGCGTCTTGCTCGGACAGAATCGCACCGCCATTGCCGCCGACACCGTCGAGGCCGGCGCCGTTGGAGCTGTCGCCGTGGTACGGCTGGCCACCGATGCCAGGGTTGCCGGGAGCGCTGCCCGGATTGCCGCCGTCGCCGTGTCCGTTCTCGCCGGTCCCCACCCAGAACGTCACGCCGTTCCGCTCGACCTTGTAGTTCGCGTAGTTCCCGTTCGCCGTGCCGCCACTGCCGTTGACGTAGCCGCCGTGCCCACCGTCGTGCCCGGTGAACTCGCAGCAGTCGCTGAACGTCCCGCCACCGCCGCCCGCGGCGATCACCAGCGCGTTGCTCTCGCTCGGTGCAGTGGTGGAGTCGTCGGCCATCCAGATCATCGTCGCTGCGCCGCCCGAGCCGCCCTCCTCGTCCTCCTGCGTGTGCGAGCCATTCTTGCCCCACAGCCATTGCACCGTCGTGGTGCCCTTCGCGTTCTTGATGTTCGCCACCGTGGTGATCGTGTTCGCATAGCCCCCGGCGCCGCCATGGCCGGTGCTCCCACCGGCCTCCGTCGTGCCGTTGCCGCCGCTGCCGCCGTACGCGATCACCTGAAGCTGCGTCGTCTCGCCGACGCCGTAGGGCGAGGCCGCCGCGAGCAGATCGTCGTAGAGATCGATCGCCGCGTTCTGGGTGGGTACGCAGTAGATCGCGCCCTCGACCGGCACGTTTTCAGTGCAGCTGACCAGGTCCGATGCGCCGAGCGAAGGCCCATCGGACGACGATCCCGAGCTCCCGCACCCCGCGGCCCCCATCGCCACCAGACCGATCCAACCGACCAAGAGAAGATCTCGCGCCCTCATCGTGCTCGCCTCCGAATTCGTGTCACGCGAAGGATCTCGCGTGGTGCTCGGAGTGTCGGCGAAGCCGCGTCCGCCGTCCGCCGGACGAACGCTGATTCGGGTGTCGGCATTCGTCCTACGCCGAACGTCAACGCGGCTGCGCGACGTCGGAACGACGCCGCGCTCGACGAAGCCCTCGCGTGCGATCGTCCGCCGCTCCGGCGAGCGGAACCGGCGCTCGTCTCGCGAGGCTCTCGGCCGAAAGCCCGACGATCGACGATCCGCCGTACGTCGGCCGCGGGAGTCGGCTCACGCGGTGGAGACGCGCTCGCGCCTCACCCCGTGCCTGCGCGAGGGATCATCGGGAATGCGCCGCGCACGGGCGCGGCGCGGTCAGGGCGCGTCCTGCAGGTTGCGCAGCAGCGCGATGCCGGCGCGGTCCTGCAGGCTCAGCAGCAGCTCGGGACGCTGGTCGCCGTCGAGGTCGACGAGGTCGGGACGGCTGCCCGCGATCTCCAGCGGCGAGAATGCCTCCTCGGTGAACTTGCCGTTGCCCTTGCCGAGCAGCGTGCTGGTGAACGCGACGCCGCAGCAGCCGGACAGCACCGCGTCGCGCGATCCGTCGCCATCGAGATCGGCGATCGCGATGCCGGTGGTCGCGAACTGCACCAGGCTGCGGACCAGCGGCTCCTTGAAGGCGCCGTTCGGACGTCGCAGCGACACCTGCAACGTGTTCCCGGAGGTGCCGTCGACACCGGCCACGACGACGTCGCGCCGGCCGTCGCGGTTCAGGTCCGCGACCGCGAGCGCGTCGGGGCTGGTGACGTTGGTCAGCACGACCGGCGACGCGAAGGTCCCGTTGCCGTTGCCGGCGTAGACCCGGGTGCTGCCCGCGACGACCGGGAACGCGGATCGATCACCCTGCTCGATCAGCACGAGATCGACGTGATCCGACGCACCGTCGAGCTTCGCTGCGACCAGCGAGATCGGGTTCAGCAGGTTGGTCGCGATGGTGCTCGCAGCCCCGAACGTCCCGTTGCCGTTGCCGAGCTTGACCAGCAGCACGCCGGGACGGGCGCCGCCGCCCGAGACCAGCGTGCCGATCAGTGCGAGGTCGACCTTGCCGTCCTCGTTGAAGTCGCCGAGCGCCAGCGAGCGCGCGGCACCGGCGGTCGGCTTGATCGCGAGCGTCTCGTTGGAGCCGACGGCGAAGCCGTCGCCCTGCCGGAGGCGAACGTGCAGCGTGCCGGGATCGCTCACCGACACCCCGCGCGCGAACGCGACGAAGTCGGGCGACGCGTTCGCATCGAGCGTTCCCGACACGAGGTCCTTGGCGATGAAGCTCTCGTCGAGCTCGACCGGCGCCTTGAACGCGAGCTTCTTCTTGCCGGCCCGGAACAGGCGGAAGCGCGTCGTGCCGCCGTCCTCCGCGGTGAGGATGTCGTCGCGGCCGTCACCGTCGAAATCGGCGACGGTCGCGAGCACGCCGCTTCGCACCGGGACACCGGCGAACGTGCCGTCGCCGCGACCGAGCAGGTAGCCGGTGACGCCGCCCGACGCCGGGGTCGGTGCGTAGAGCCCGCCGCTCGCGAGGCCGAGCACGAGGTCGAGGTTGCCGTCGCCATCGATCTCGCTGACCGCGATCGCCTCGGGGTCGAGAACACCGGCGTAGACCTCGCCCGCCGTGAACTGCCCCGTGCCGAGGCCGCGGTAGGTGGCCACCTGCGTCTTGAAAGCGCTGCCCGCGACCGCGACGTCGGGCACGCCGTCGCCGTCGAAATCGCCGCTCGCGAGCGTGCGCCCGGTCCATCCGGTCGCGACGGGGGCGAAGAACGTGCCGTCGCCCTTGCCGCGCAGCCACTGGCCGGTCGAGGTCGCGAGGTCCATCTGGTCGTCGCCGTCGAAGTCGTCCGCGATCACGCGGCTGCCGCTCGATCCGCTCGGCGCGAGCACGGCGGAAGCGAAGCTCGTACCGCCGAGGTTCTTGAAGGACGCGACCCCGCTGCCCGTGCCCGGCAGGCCGGCCGCGACGATGTCGGGCTTGCCGTCGCCGGTGAGGTCCGCGACCGTCACGCCGCGCGCCGGGAACGGCAGCGCGAGGAACTTCGGCGCGGCGAACCGTCCCCTGCCCTTGCCGCGCAGCACCGCGACTTTACCGGTGCCGTTCGCGACGCTGAAGTCGGCGAGGGCCACGATCAGGTCGCGGATGCCGTCGGCGTTCAGATCGGCCGCAACCAGCGATTCGAGGTCGTACGCGCTACCCTGCGGCCGCGCGACGATCTGCGCGATCGTGCCGGCCGACGTGCGGCCCTCGCTCGCGAGCACGTCGAGGAACCCGTTCTCGCTCACCGTCACGGCGACGTAGTTGCCACCGGCGCGCCGTGCGACGATCGCGGCGGACGTCGAGGCGATGCCGAGCACGGGATCGCTGCAGCCGTCCGGGAACACCCCGGGCGTGCTCGCGAGCCGCGCCTCGTCGTGCAGGCGCAGATGGAGGCCCGGCACGCTGCGCGCGACCGCCATCGTCGTCTCGTCGACGAACGTCTCGGCGAGCGAGCAGTCACTCGCGCGCTCGGCGAACGGGAACTCGATCGGATCGCTCGCCAGCGCGGCGGCGGCCGTCGAGAGGAGCGCCCCGCCAGGGGCGGGCGCGGGCTTCGGCCCCGTGGTGCTGCGGGGGCCGAAGGACGCCACGACGCGCCGGATGCTCTCGGCCGCGAGCCGGCGCGTCTCCTCGGGCGTCGGGGCCGAGCTCTCGCCACACGCGGCCGCCACGAGCGCCACGAGCGGCAGGAGCAGCAAGCAGAACATCCGCTGCAGGCCGCTCCCCCGGCCCGCTCCCGGTCTCGGGCGTCCAGCCAGGGTCCGTCGCGTCGCGCAACCATCCATCGCATGTCCTCGCACTGCGGCTCTCCGTGTCGGCTGCGGCTGGCGGGCGCGCCGCGCGGGAGCCGAGCGATCCGAGACTAAGGGCGACCCTCGCGGCACGTCAAGATCGATTGCATGCGCCACCCGCCGGAGGGCGCGCGCCGCCGGCGGCGCAGCCCGCACGCGGCTGGACGCTTCCGCACCCTCAGGGCCGCAGCAGCGACGGGTGCGCGATCAGCTTGCGCGCGAGCTGGAGCGGCACGTCGCGCAGGCGCGGCGCATCGAGGTCGGCCTTCACGAAGGCCGTGACGTACGACGGGAACCCGGCGAGCTGCTGCAGCAGATCGCCGGCGCGCGCGTCGCCCGGGCGGCCCTCGACGTAGGTCTTCATCCAGTAGCTCTTCCAGAAGCGGAAGCGCGGCAGCGCCGCGAACAGACGCGGCGGCCGCGCCGTGAGAGCGAGCTCGTAGTGCAAGGCGTCCGCTGCCGTGCTGGTCCGTGCCCACTCGTCGAGCAGCGTCCCGGGCACCGGGAAGCCGAAGTGACGCAGGCAGCGGAACGCGTCGCGCAGGTGCAGCCGCGCATGGTAGCGCGCCGCGAGCGTGTCGATGCGCGCCCAGTCGACCTCGTGTGCGCGCGCGATCATGAACGCGTCGGTGATCCAGCGGATCAAGGGCAGCGGCGCCCAGCTGTAGGCGTTCTGGCTGCGACGCGCGCCGTGCATGCAGGCGTGGAAGAGCTCGTCGGTCGGCGCGAGCGCCCAGGCGACGCGCCCCTGGTGCTCGATGCGCGTCGCGCGCTCCCAGAAGGCGCGGTCGGCCTCGGCGGTGCGCTGCGCCCACAGCGCGTTCCAGTGCAGATCGAGGTTGGTCTGCTCGCGCACGAACGAGATCGCGTGCGCCCAGCCGACGAGCTGCTCGGCCGGCACGTGCTTGACGGGACGCCAACCGGCTCTCCCCAGCACGCCGAACGCCTCCTGCGCGCGCGCGTGCGGCACCAGCAGGTCGATGTCGACCATCGGGCGCGTCGCCGGAGCGGGATAGTAGCGCGATGCGAGCGACGTGCCCTTCAGAAGCATCGCCTCGATGCGCGCCTCGGCGAGCGCGTCGAGCACGCCCGTGACGGTGCGCAGCAGCAGCTGGTTGCGGTACCATGCTTGACGGTAGACGCCCTTCGCGATGTCGTACGTCCGGTCGCGCGACACGCGTCGCTGCAGCCGGTGGAACGCGAGCGGCAGGTGACGGAACGACTCCTCGTCGATGCGGTCGAGGTCGGTCGACGCACACCAGCGTCGCCACGCCGCGGCCGCCTCGTCCTCGGGCGCCAGGCACGCGTGCAGCAGCAGCTCCTGCGACGGCGTCGGACGGCTGCGGATCTCGTCGTCCCGCGGACCGTCGACCAGGTTCATGCCGTCTGCCCCACCACGCGCGAGGTTCATGCCGTCTGCTCCACGCGCGCATCGCACGGCGCGAGACCGGCCGCGAACGCCGTCAGGCGCGCCGCGATCCCGTCGACGCGGTCGCCGACGCCGACCGCGTGCACCGGCACCTTCGACACGGCCTCCTTCACCCCGGCGCACGCCGCCTGCGCCGCGCCGGGCAGCTGGAACACCGTGTTCGGCGCCATCGCGAGGAATGCTTGACGGGGCGCGAGGCGCACCGGCGGTGCCAGGTCGCGGCGCGGGATCACCACCCCGGCGAGCGGCGCACGCCGGACGATGCGCTGCGCCAGGTGCGCGTCGAAGAGATAGACCGACTTCTCCCACCACGGCCCCGAGCCCTCGACCAGCGCCGGCGCGAGCGTCGGAAAGCGCCGCGTGTCCGCCGGATCGAGCTTGCCCGAGCAGTACAGCGAGTGGACGAGCGGCGGCTCGCCGGGCTCGATCACGCACATGTCGTCGCCGACGAAGCCGAGCCCCGCGGCGAGGCAGGCGAGCGACGCGGTCGACTTGCCCGTGCCCGAGCGTCCGCCGATCAGCAGCGCGCCGGCGCCGGTCGCGACCGCCGCCGCGTGGACCACGGCGCAGCCGCGCTCGGCCAGCGCCCAGCTCAGGATCGGCAGCAGCGGCAACGCGACCAGGTGGTAC
>JAIEPK010000257.1 GCA_019749875.1 Candidatus Binatia bacterium
CGAGCGCCATGCGCCGGGCGAGCGTCTCGCGCTCACGCGCGACCGCGTCCGCGATCCGGTCCGCGACGGCGAGGCGGTGCTCCACCGCGGTCGCGAGCCAGGCCGCGCGCGCATCCCACGCGGCCTGCAATGCCGCCTCGATCTCGCCCACGCCGGCGACCGGCACGTGCCAGAGCACGCGCCCGCGCTGCGACGGACACTCGTGCGGCAAGGTGCGCAGGCTCGCGCGCGGTGCCGGCGCGACCCCGCTCACGATCGCGACGGACAGCCGCTCGTCCGCCGCCGCGGGACGCGCCACCTCGGCAGCAGATTCCGACGCCACGGTCGCGAGCAGCGACGCCGCCGGCACGAACGGCGCGCTGCGCCTGGTCAAGTAACGACGCGTTTCGTCCGCATGGAGCGGCTGGTCGCTCGCCACCGCGTCGGACGCGATCGCGACTCCGAAGCCGAGCCGGTCCGCGTCGAGCGCCGTGGCGCGCACGCAGGCGTGCGTGTGCATGCCGGCGAGCCAGAGCTCGCGAACGCCCCGCTCCCGCAACGAGGCGGCGAGCGTCTCGTCGGCGAAGGCGCTGAAGTGCGTCTTGTGCACCACCGTCTCGGACGGCAGGGGCCGCAGCGCGTCCGGCGTCGCGTGACCCGGCGTGCCGGCGACGCAGCGCCAGACGCCGTCGCGGCGCCAGTGCCGCATGCGCTCGTCGGCGTGCGCCGCGTCGTCACGGTGCACCGTGGTCCAGACGTGCACGACCGGCATGCCGAGCGCTCGGCAGCGTCCGAGCAGCCAGGCCGCGCGTCCCACCAGCTCGCCGCGTGCCGGCACGAGACCGGCGGCCCCGAGGTAGTCCTCCTGCAGGTCGATCAGCAGGAGCGCACGCGTCACGCGCTCTCCGGCAGTCGCGCTCGCGCCCCGACCTGTACCGCCGCGGTCAAGCAACGCCCGAACTCGCGGCTGCCCACGCCCCGCGAGCCCGGACCCGCGACGTCGGCGGTGCGGATGCCGCGCGCCCACACGTTGTCGAGCGCGGCCTCGATCAGCTCGGCCTCGCGCGCGAGGCCGAAGCTCTCGCGCAGCAGCATCGCCAGCGCGAGCACCTGTCCTGCCGGATTGGCGCGGTCGGTGCGGGCGAGATCGTGCGCCGAGCCGTGGTTGGTCTGGTAGACGGCGGCGCGGTCGGCGCCGTAGCTGCCGCCGAAGGTCAGCGCACGCGAGCCCGCGATCACGCCACCGAGGTCCGACAGCACGTCGGCGAACAGATTCGGTGCGACGACGACGTCGAGCGACTCCGGCTCCTGCACCAGGCGATAGGCCGCCAGGTCGACGTCGAGCGCCAGCGGCTCGACGCCGTGCACCGCGGCTGCGTCGCGTGCCGCCGCCTCCCACAGCGCCGACAGCTCCGGCAGGCCGCCATGCTTGACGACCACCGCGAGGTGCCCGCGGCGCAGCGCCGCCATGCGGGCCGCGACGTCCATGAGGCGTCGCACCTCGGGTTCGAGGTGGATCGTCTGCTGTGCCAGGCGGATGCCGCCGTCGACGACCTCGCGCGACCAGGTCGAGTAATAGACGCCGCCCACGTTGTCGCGCACGATCAGGACGTCGACCGCGTCCGGTCGCCGGCAGCGCAGCCGGGTGACGTCGTCGAGCGCGCGCCAGGTCCGGATCGGGTTCAGCTTGCAGAACAGGTCGAAGCGGCGGCGCAGGTCGTAGACGAAGCGTCCACCGCCGGCGCCCGCGAGGACGGCACCGCCGGCGGCGAAGGTCTCTTCGCAGAACGACGCCACCTCGTCGGTGAGCGCGACCCCGGACTCGCGCTCCGCGTCGATCCCGATCGCGCCACCGAAGCGCACGTCGAACGGCAGACCGGTCGCCCGGGACACCGCATCGAGAACGTCGAGCGCCACGCGGACGATCTCGGGTCCGCTGCCCTCGCCGGGCAGAACGCCGATGCGGTGCGGTGCGCGCGCCACGCGCGGCGTCGTGGTCACGCACGGCATCAGCCGCGCCGCGGTTCCCGACGGAGAGCGCATCGCGGCTCCGCTCTAGCGTGAAATCACCGCGCCGGCACGTGGAAAACCACGTCCCGGCGCGCAGTCCCCGGCGCGCGATCCTGCCAAGCTCGCCACGCCGGAGCGCTGGGTTCTTGCACGCCGCGCGCCGCGTCCGCGCGCGGATCGGCGCGCGGCACGCGATCTGCCGTGACGCTGCGCGAGACCCGAGGATCCGCACGGCGGGCTCACGGTGGCGGGCCGGGCGGGGTTTCGCGGCACGACGGGCACATCTCGAGCCCGGAGTCCGGAAGCCGATGCGCGACATGACGCCCGACGAGATGCGTCCGACCCGATTTGCGCTGTCGCCCCACGCCCGGGGCGAGCCGATCCCGCGCACCGCGTCCGCTGCACGACGCATCGTCGCGAAGGGACGCAGACTGCTCGAGGCCCACCGGCGTCGCGAGGAGCGCACGCGCGGGCGCGACGGTCGCGGTTGACAACGGCTCCGGAGACGTGGTCAGTCGGCCTCGGTCGATCGACCGAAACTCTCCGGACGTCGTCACCCGTAATGAGAGCGAATTTCCTGCGCGGCTGCCGCACGATCGCGGACGTTCCGTCGTCGAAACGGGCAGCATGAGCCCCTCGCCACCGAGCCCGTCACGCGGCGCGCCGTCGCGCTCCCCTGTACCCGTCCTGGTCGGCGTCGCCGTGGTGGTGGCGGTCGTGGGCGTCTGGCTCGCATTCGGAGGCGGCGGCGAAACGCGGCCCGCCCCAGCCGGCCCGGAGCCGAGCGCCGTCGGCGTGCCGCCGCCCGCAGCCGCACCGGCCGTCGGAGTGCCCGGGCGGGTCGCCACGGCGCCCGCCGCACCACAGCCCGCCACCGCGCAGGACGTTCGCCCGCCCGACGTCGCCACGCAGGCGTTCCCGCAGCTGCACACCAAGCCGCGGCGCACGTCGAAGGAAGGCGACAAGCGGCACGCGAAGCGCGAGCTCTACGAGAGCGAGCAGGAGGAGATCTTCGACACCGCACAGCCGGCCGAGATCCCGTTCGAGGGCGACTTCCCGCTGCGCGGCACGTTCTCGTTCTGGCTCAACCCGGTGTGGGACTCGACCAGCCAGGACGACGCGTCGTTCGTGACCGTCGCGGACGGGCGCCTGCGCATCGTCAAGAACGTGACCTTCCTGCGCTACGAGACCGTCGACGCGAGCGGCAACGGCGACGGCGTCGGCTTCCGCATCAGCGACTGGCAGCCCGGCGAGTGGCACTTCGTCACCGCGACCTGGGATGCAGGAGTGATCGCGCTTTACATTGACGGGGTCATGGTCGGCCAGAAGTACATCGCGGCGCTCGACATTCCGGCGGACTCGAGCGTGTTCGTGGGCTCGCAGTTCCCGCCGGGACGTCCGATCGCGCCCGGCATGATGAGCGGCTTCCGCTTCCGCGGCCGCCCGCTCACCCAGGGCACGATCGGCCGCGAGTTCGAGACCACCGCTCCGCCGCCGCTCGGCGAGGACGGCAAGTGACGCCGCTCGGCGTGCGGACGCGACGGCTCGGGCAGCAGGCATTGACACCGACGCCGTCCCCGGGCGAAGCGGCAGGGACGGAAGCACGGAGGACGAAGTGAAGGCGCATCGCACGGTGGCACGAAACAAGGCGAAGGCGCGGCGCGCGGGAGCGATCACGCGGCCCGCGAGCGCAGGCGCGGCGCGCGCCCGGCGAGCGTCGATCGACCCGGTGACCGCGGAGATCATCCGCGGGGCGATGGAGACCGTCGCCTTCGAGATGGCGACGCACGTGAGCTTGACGGCGACGACGCCGATCCTGAACCAGTCGAACGAGCGCAACGCGACGATCCTCGACGCCCGCGGCTGCCTCGCCGCGCTGTCGGTCGGCATCCCGCAGTTCATGCTGTCGAGCAGCCTGCCGATCCGCTTCGCGCTCGAGTTCTTCGGCCGCGACGGCCTGTACGAGGGCGACGTGCTGGTCGCGAACGACCCGTACCACGGCGGCGGCCACCTGCCCGACTACAACATCTTCGCGCCGGTCTTCCACGACGGCGAGATGGTCCTGGTCGCGTCGATCCAGTGCCACCACGCCGACACCGGCGGGGGCGCGCCCGGCGGCTACAACGTCGACGCGCCCGACATCTGGGCCGAGGGCGTGCGCTTCCCGGCGCTGAAGATCTACGAGAAGGGCATCGAGCGGAAGGACGTCACCTACATGATGGCGACCAACAACCGCACGCCGACGTTTCTCGGCGACCTGCGCGCGCAGGTCGGAGCGGCGCAGATCGGCGTCAAGCGCCTCGGCGAGATCTGCAAGCGCTACGGCAACGAGACCGTGCGCGCCGCGGTCGACTACATGATCGAGTACGCGAAGCGACGCTTCAAAGCCGAGGTCGCGTCGTGGCCCGACGGCGTCTACGAGTCCGACACCTACGTCGATCACGATCCGAAGGGCAACAAGGACATCCACGTCCACTGCAAGATCACCGTCAAGGGCTCGTCGATCACCGTCGACTTCACCGGCTCGGACGACCGGCCCGAGATCGAGGCGTACTCGACCTTCGGCAACACGCGCGGCTACGTGGTCGCCCAGCTCGCGGCGATGATGTCGCCCGACATCCCGAAGAACGAGGGCTTCTTCGACTCGATCGAGCTGATCGTCCCCGAGGGCTGCTGCCTGAATCCACCGAAGGGCCGCTCGGTCGCGGCCGGCACGCACCACCCCGGCACCGAGGTCGGCGAGGCGATCGCGAAGGCGCTGTCGAACGTCGTGCCGACGCGCTGCTGCCCGCAGATCTACAAGATGGGCATGCCGACGGTGATCTTCGGCACCAACCCGCGCACGGGCCAGACCTTCATCGACCACTCCGTCGACACGTTCGCGGCGTACTGCGGTGCCGTCAAAGGCCAGGACGGCTGGGGTGCGATGAACGTCAGCTTCGGCAACCTGATCCGCGCCACGGCCGAGATCAACGAGTCGATCTTCCCCGTGCGCCAGCTGGCGCGCGACTACGACACCGACTCCGGCGGCGCCGGCGAGTATCGCGGCAACTGCGGCAGCGTGTACCGAAAGCAAGTCTTGACGCCGTCGACGGTCTACACCTACGTCGTCGGCAAGAAGTATCCCATGCCGGGCATCGCGGGCGGCAAGCCGGGCTCGCCGAACATGCTCTACGTCCGCGCCGGCGCGGACGGCGAGGATCCCGGACACCGGCGCGAGATCGGCGACTCGTCCGAGCGCGTCCTGCACCAGCCGGGCGAGTGCTACGAGTACCACTACGGCGGCGGCGGCGGCTGGGGTGATCCGCTGCAGCGTCCCGCGGAGCGCGTGCTCGAGGACGTGCTCGACGAGTACGTGAGCATCGAGGCGGCGCGGCGCGACTACGGCGTGGTCTTGACGGGGTCGCTCGAGGACTGGACGCTCGCGGTGGATCCGGCGGCGACGGAGAAGCTGCGCACGGAGATGCGCGCACGCACGTGATGCCAGCGCCGGGTTGCGTCCGCGGGCGTGCGACGCACGCGGGCGACGCCGCGCCTCAGCGCGACCAGGAGAAGCGGGGGTAGCGGATGCTGCCCAGGACCTCGCGCACGCCGCCCGAGTAGTCGAACGCGGCGTCGGCGAAGCTCGCATTTCTGGCTCCGACGGCGGCCGACGACCCGACCCCCTCGCTCGGCCAGAGTCCTAGGGTTCGCTGCAGAAGCCCGTCTCCGTTCTCGTCGTGGAACGCGGAGACGGCGTACCTCGCCGGCGCGACACCGGAGAACACGCACGTCGCCTCGCCGTCGCGGACGTCGGCCCGGACACGACCGACTCCGTTGCGTGGATGGGCTTCCTCCACCTCGCGTTCTGGGTCGTCGCGACGGCCTTCGGCGCGCTTCCTCCGCGCCGGGTTGGCACCCGATTGTTTCGCCGACGGCGGATCGGATACATGCGGCGCATGCGACTCGAGGTCCTCCCATGGGACGGCACGAGCCCTCCGTCCGAACACGCACTTGCCGAGCGTCTCGCTGCCGAAGGCTTCGCGTCGTTCTGCTGGAGCGACGCGCCGAACGCGCACTACGACGAGCACGAGCACGATCGCGACGAAAGCATCTGGCTCGTCTCCGGTGCGATCCGCTTCGGCGCCGGCGGCCGTGAGCTGGCGCTCTCGCCGGGGGATCGACTGATGCTTCCCGCCGGCACGCGCCACACCGCCGACGCGGGACCGGACGGTGCGACCTACCTGATCGGACAGCGCGGCTGACGGTCGACGCGGGTCACTTCGCTCGCATGCGCCGGCAAGGGCGCGCCGTCAATCACGGGCGTGGCCGCGGCGCGATGCCACACGCCGCGACCACGCGCACCCGAGCGTCAGTCGTCCTCGTGCTCGACGTGCTCCTCGGTCTTCTTCTCGACCGTGCTGCCGCCCGCGGACAGGCGCTCGTCACGGCGAATCGTGGTCTTGCTCTCGTCGTCGTCGTCATCGTGCTGCGTGCGCGTCTCGACCGAGCGCGAGTGCTCCGTGCCCATGACGGGATTGGTGGTCTCGGTGCGCTGCTCGACGCGGGTCCTGGTCTCGGAATCGTCGGCCCACGCGGGCGCGACGGCGAGAGCGAGAGCTGCTGCGGCGGGAAGGATGAGCGTCTTCACCGCTGCTGCGGCGGGAAGGATGATCGTCTTCATCGGCGGTTCTCCTTTGCGCCGCCGATCGAGCAGGATCCGTACCGCGAGGGTCCGCGCACAAACACCGGAGCTCGACGCACGAACGCCGCCGGCCATCGGTACTTCTTACGCGTACCGACGACCGGCGGCGTGTCGAATTGCCAGCGGCCCGAGATGACGAACGCGGCGAACCCATCCGGCGTCCGGCGTCCGAGCGCGCGGGGCGGACGAAGGACGCGTCCGCCCCGCTCCGCTCACGGCGTGCGCGCCGTGAAGCGCGTGGCGTCGTTCTTTGACGCGGTGGCGAAGGTCGCGTCCCAGCACGCGCCGCTGTCGAGGTTCACGAGCTGCGCCGTCACCGGCAGCGCCGCCGGCAGCGACATGGCGCCGAGCGCGGCGCCTCTGCCGCGCACCTGCACGACACCCTTGGCTCCCGCATCGGGACGGACGCGCAGCTTGCCGAGGCCGTGGCTCGCGGCGAGGACGTCGCTGTAGTCGAGCACCGCGCCGGCCCGCTTCCAGCCGGCCGTCGGCGCCTGTCCCTCGCCGGGACGGAGACCGCCGCCGACGAGCTTGCCGCCCTGGTCGTACACGCACACCGCGAGGTCGGTCTGCGCCGTGGGATCGCCGACCGCCGCCGCGCCGAGGCCGCTGCCCGACCAGCGCCAGATCGCGCGGTCGCGCGCGTCGTCGGCGAGGTCGCGCAGCGTGAGCTGCGACTTGGCCGCCGCCGTGCAGCCGGCGCGCGGG
>JAIEPK010000560.1 GCA_019749875.1 Candidatus Binatia bacterium
GCCTTGCCGGCGGCGGTGCCCGGCGTCCGGTGCGCGCGCGGTGCCGCGTGTCCGGCGCGCGGCGGCTTTGCGACCGAAGCGGGCGCGTCGTCGGCGTCCTCCGGCGCGGCGAGACCGAACACGCGGAGCGCCGCGTCGATCGCCTTGGCCGCGTGCGGCAACGAGCGCGGATCGACCTCGTACGCCGTGTGGATCCACGAGCGGATGCGGTCGACGGGCCACGCGCGCGCGATTCCCTTGGAGACCTCGTCGCGGATCACCTCGGCGAAGCGATCGAGCGTCCAGACGGTCTCGAAGCCGCGCTGCCGGCCACGGATGCGCGTTCCCAGCAGCGGGAACGCGGCCTGCTGTCTGCGCCGTTTCGTGATCATGCCACGGGCAGATCGCAAGCCCGATGCCAGCGGATTGCGCGGCGCCCGGCAGGTCTGCTCAGGCGACGCGCAGCACGCGCGCACCGCGCCCGATGCCGCGCTTGATGTCGAGGATCGCCGTGTTCGCGTCCTCGAGCGGCACCTCGCGCACCTCGGGCAAGATGCCGGTGTCGGCGGCGAGCGTCAGGAACTCGCGTACGTCGCTGCGCGTGACGTTGGCGACGCTCTTGATCTCCTTCTCGAGCCACAGGTGTGCCGGGTAGTCGAGGCGCGCGAGCAGCTCGCGATCGCCGTGCTCCTTGCGGATCGCGTTGATCACCAGGCGTCCGCCCGGGGCGAGCGCTTCGAGCGCCTTGAGCACCGGCTTCCACGCCGGCGTGGTGTCGATGATCGCGTCGAGCGCGACCGGCGGTCGTGCATCGGTGTCGCCGGTCCACACCGCGCCGAGCTCGAGCGCGAACGCACGCTCCTCGGGGTTGCGCGCGAAGACGTAGATCTCCATGAACGGAAAGCGGCGCAGCGCCATCGCGAGGACGAGGTGTCCCGAGGCGCCGAAGCCGGTGAGGCCGAGGCGCTTGCCGTTGCCGGCGCCGGAGAGCCGCAGCGAGCGGTAGCCGATCGCGCCGGCGCACAGCAGCGGGGCCGCGTGCGCGTCGCTCAGCGACGCGGGAATCGTATGCGCGAAGCGCTCCGGAACCACCATCTGCTGCGCGTAGCCGCCGTTGACGTCGCGTCCGGTCGCGACGAACTCGCCGCACAGGTTCTCGGTTCCGGCGAGGCACTGGCGGCACTTGCCGCAGGCCGAGTTGATCCATGCGACGCCCACGCGCGCTCCGACCTCGATGCGCGTCGCGGCCGCACCGCGCGCCACGACGCGCCCGACGACCTGGTGCCCGAGGATCATCGGCAGCGTGCGCGGCGGCGTGCGTCCCTCGATCTCGTCGAGCTCGGTGTGGCAGACGCCGCACACCGACACGTCGAGCAGCAGATCGTCGGGTCCGGGCTCGGGCTCTGCGACCAGCTCGTACGAGAGCGGGCTCATGTTGCGCCGCAGATCGCACACGTTGCGCAGAACCATCGCCTTCACGTCGTCGTCCCCTCCGTCGGGCGTGCCCCCTTCGACGCGCCTCGCGCTCCGCGCGACCGGGCGCAGAATCGCCCGGCAGCGCGGGTGACGGAAGAGTTTATCTGTGGTCGCTTGCGGTTGCGACGGCGGCGCCGGACTTGCACGTGGCGTCTGCGATGGCGGGAGCGATCGGGCTCACCGCAGGGAGAAACGACGATGCGAATTCGTGACCTGATGCAGAAGGACGTCGTGACCGTGGACCAGCAGGCCCACCTCGACGTGGCCGAGGAGCTGATGCGCATGGATCGCATCCGGCATCTCCCGGTCGTGTCGGGCGAGCGGCTCGTCGGGCTGGTGTCGCAGCGCGATCTCTTCCGTGCGGCGCTGTCGTCGGCACTCGCGCGCTCGCCGGAGGACGAGCAGCGCTGGCTCGCGCGCATCCCGGTCCGCCAGGCGATGACGCGCGAGGTGCTGTCCGCACACCCCGACGCCGACGTCGGCCACGCCGTCGAGATGATGCTGCGCGAGCGCGTCGGCTGCCTGCCCGTGGTCGAGGACGGACGGCTGGTCGGGCTGCTCAGCGAGACCGACTGCCTGCGTCACCTCGCGGGGCTGCTCGCCGAGGGGTGAGCACAGGCGCCGCGACCGCGCCGTCGATCCATGGATCGGGCGCGGCCGTCGCGTGTGGTGGTCCGGTCTAGGCGACCTGACGGTGATCGGGCTGCTGGCGGGTCGCGACGTGGCGCCGCAGCACCTTCGGCCGTGGTCCCGTCAAGACGAGATTGCGGCGCTTCCGCACCTGCTCGGCCTCGATGCCCTGGAGCCGTTCGCACGCGAGCTTGTGTCGCAGGCCGTCGGCGTCGATGTCGAACACGGCGCAGATGCTCTCGAACGAGTAGGGCCAGGCGCGCTCGCGCGACGCGATCCAGCGCGCGGCGAGTCGCGCCAGGTGGCGCGAGCGGCCGCTCCGGGCACGAGCGCCGTTGCGGTAGTCGCGGATCGCGTCGATCATCACCGCCGCCATCAACCGAAGCTCGGGCACGACCGGCGGGCGCAGGCGCTCCTCCCACTGTGCAGGGACGAGACCCTCGGGATCGCTGCCGCCTGCGAGCTGCAGGTCGAAACCTGTTTCGTTCATGTAGCGCATGACCTCTCCCCTCAGCTTGCGAGCTGGATCTCGCCGTCGAGCGCGTGCGGCGCCTCCGACTCGAGCAGTGCCGCCACTGCGTGCATCTGCTCGGCCATCACCGCGAGCACGTCGTCCACGCTCACGATTCCGACCAGACGGCGCTGCGCGTCCACCACGACGAGGCGGCGACAGTGCGCCCGGCGCATGGTCCGCACGGTCTCTTCGAGCGAGGCGTCGGCTGGAACCTCGGACACGGGCGCGCTGAGCAGGTCGCGCACCCAGGTGGTTTCCGGGTCGCGGCTCGTCGCCAGGACGCGCGTCACGAGGTCGCGATCGGTGACGATGCCGCAGGGCCGACGCTCCGCGTCGATCACGACCAAGGTTCCGACGCCGCGTGCCTGCATCCGCTTGGCGGCTGCGTAGGCACTCTCGTCCGTGTCGACGAGGTCGACGTCGCGCGAGCAGATCTTCCCAACGTCCAGCATTTGAAGCCTCGATTCGACGGGCTTTGAGTGACGCCCGTCAAACCAGCATGGGAGCAACGCTCGTGCCGTCGGCCATGGCGGATTCGCGGCGATCGTCGGGCGCGCTGCTGACGTCACACGCGAGCAGACGCGTCGCGGCGCGCGTGCGCGACCTCCCAGCGTTGGCAATCGGCGCGCGAGCCCATTCCGAGTCGTGCGAAGCGCGTCTCGGGCGGAGCCTGCAAATTCCTGCGCGGCGGCGCAGGAACGACGTTGGCGCGTGCATTGCACGGCGTTCGGCGCCACATGGGCCGGATCGGACCGATCCTGATGGCCACCGATTTCTCGACGAACTCGGCTCTGGCCCTCGATCTCGCGGCGACGCTCGCGCATCGGTTCGAAGAGGAGGTCGTGCTGCTGCACGTCGACGACTCGTCGACCAGCGCGCCTCTCGACGAGGCCGGCACGGCGCGACGGGAGCGCGCCCGCGTCGAGCTCGAGCGCTGCCGGCAGCTGCTCGACGAGCAGGGGGTGCGCGCGCGCGTGATGCTCCGGCCGGGTGATCCGGCGCGCGAGATCCTGCGCGTCGCGGCGGCGCACATGCCGGGCGTGATCGTCGTCGGGACGCACGGCGCGTCGGCGGCGAAGACGCCGTTGCTCGGCAGCGTCGCCGACCGGGTGATGCGCTATGCGCCGCACCCGGTGTTGGTCGTGCCCGATCCGGCGCGCCGCCCGGCGGCGGGCTTCAGCGGCTTTTCCGCGGCAGACTGACCCAGAACGTCGTCTGCTCGCCCGGCGTGCTGTCGACGCCGATCTGGCCGCCCATCAGCTCGACCGCGAGCTTGCAGAAGGGCAGCCCGAGCCCGGTATCGTTCGCGGGCTCGGCGGTCGGCAAGCGGCGCACGCTGCGGAATTTTTCGAACACGTGCGCGAGGTCCTCGGGGCAGAAGCCGGTGCCGCGATCGGTCACGCGCAGCGTGACCACGTCCGCGTCGCCGGGCTCGAGGGCGGTGAGCGCCACCACGGGGCTGCCCGAGTGCCGGAGCGCGTTGCCGACGAGATTGACCAGCACGCGCTTCAGGAGCGCGCGGTCGGCGATCAGCTCCGGCACGGCGGCGGGCACCTCGGTGTGCAGCACGCGCCCGTTCTGCGCCGCGACCGGCGCGTACTCGCGCTGCACCTCGGCCACGAGATCGTGCACCGACACGACGCCGTACTCGACCGGCATCTTGCCTTCCTCGATCTTGGCGATCTCGAGGAGGTTCTGGATGAGCCGCATCATCTCGACGCAGGTGCGCTCGATCTGCTTCAGGTAGCCGACGTGCGCTTCGGGCAGCGACGCGCTCTTGCGCAGCGCGAGCTGCACCAGCATCACGATGCCGTTCACCGGGTTCTTC
Organism: Candidatus Binatia bacterium; assembly: GCA_019749875.1. Classification (GTDB taxonomy): domain Bacteria; phylum Desulfobacterota; class Binatia; order UBA12015; family UBA12015; genus VGTK01. Next base: position 4,428 of record JAIEPK010000560.1, read on the forward strand.
AGGTCGTGCACGACCATGCTGGTGAGGTCGTCCTTGAGGCGCTCGGTCTCCTCGCGCGCCCGGAGCGCCTCCTCGGCCAACTCGGTCGCGCGCTGCATCCGCGCCGCGGACTCGCGGTCGACGAAGCCGCCCTGGATGTACGTGTCGAGCGCCAGCGACATGTCGAAGAAGACGGCCTTCAGCAGCGCGTCGGCCTCGGGCACCAGGCCGTCCTCGAAGCCGCGGCTCCGGTAGATCACGTCGAGGTACTGCCGCAGCAGCAGGCGGAAGCCGCCGATGTACCACTCGGGCCGGAGTCCGATGCGCTGGTGCGCGTGTCCGACGCGCAGCCGGCTCTCGGCGTAGTCGGCGTCGAGGCGTCCGCGCGTGAGCTGGCGAAAGTATTCCTTCTGCATGCCCTGCAGGCGCGTCACGCGACCGGGCACGGCGCGCAGCAGCTCCTCGAGCTGCGGGAAGCGCAGCAGGTGCGCGTAGAAGTCGGCGATGACCTCGTCGAGGCGCGGGTCGCAGACCTCGCTGATCTGCGCCAGCAGCTGCTCGTCGCGCGAGGAGACTTCGTAGAAGGTGAGGCGCTCGGCGAGCCGCTCCGCATCGAGGCCGAGCGCGTCGCTCAGCGCGCGCGGCGCCGCTGGCGCGTCGTCGTCACGCTTCGGGGGAACCGCCGGCAGCTCGTCGTCACGTTTCAAGGACGATGCTCAGCTCCTCGATCTTGCGGTACAGCGACGAGAGCGACAGGCCGAGACGCTCGGCGGCGGCCCGCTTGTCGTTCGACGTCCGGCGCAGGACCGACTCGATGTGGATCTTCTCGTACGCGCGCAGCGCCTCGCGTAGATCGTCGCCGACGATCTGTCCGAGATCGCCGTCCTTGTCGCGCAGCACGCGCGGCAGGTCGGCGATGGTGATCCACTCGCTCTCGCCGACGATCATCGCGTGCTCGATGACGTTGTCGAGCTCGCGCACGTTGCCCTTCCACGGCTGCGACATGAGCAGCTTCAGCGCGGCATTGTCGACGCCCTTGAACGGACGCTTGAGATCGCGGCGGTGGCGCTGGATCAGGAAGTCGATCAGGCCGGGGATGTCCTCGCGGCGCTCGCGCAGCGGCGGCAGGTGGATGTTGACGACGTTCAGGCGGTAGTAGAGATCCTCGCGAAACGTCCCCTCGTCGGCCATCTTGCGCAAATCGCGGTTGGTCGCGGCGATGAGCCGCACGTCGACCTTGATCGGCGTTGCGGCACCGACCGGCAGGATCTCGCGCGACTCGACCACGCGCAGCAGCTTCGACTGCAGCCCGATCGGCATGTCGCCGATCTCGTCGAGGAAGATCGTGCCGCCGCGTGCGCGGCTGAAGAGTCCTTCCTGCGAGGTCACCGCACCGGTGAACGAGCCGCGCAGGTGACCGAAGAGCTGGCTCTCGAGCAGCGACTCCGGGATCGCGGCGCAGTTCACCGGCAGGAAGATCTTGTTGCGCAGCTGGCTCGCGGCATGGATCGCGCGCGCCACGACCTCTTTGCCGGTGCCGCTCTCGCCGGTGATCAGCACCGTGCTCTGCGTCGGCGAAACTTTCGCGAGCAGCTTCTGGATCTCGCGCATCGCCGGGCTCTTGCCGACCAGGTCGAGATCGACGTGCTGCTCGATCTCGCGGCGCAGCATCTGCGTCTGCCAGACCAGCTCGCGGTGCTCGAGGATGCGTTCGACCTTGGCCAGCAGGTCGTCGAACAGGACGGGTTTGAGCACGTAGTCGGCGGCACCGGCGCGCAGCGCCTCGACCGCCGTCTCGATGCTCGCGTGCGCGGTCATCACGAGCACGACGGTCTGCGGCGAGACCTCGCGCGCGCGCCGCAGGACGGCGAGCCCGTCCGCGCCCGGCATGCGGATGTCGGTGACGATGACCGCGAAGTCCTTCGCCTCGATGGCGCGCAGCGCCGCCGAGCCGTCGGATGCGGTCTCGACCAGGTAGCCGGCGTCACGCAGCACTTCCGCCAGACTCTCACGGACGCCCGGCTCGTCGTCGGCGATGAGGATCTCGACTGCCACCGGAAGGCGGTTTACAGGCTGTCCGACGCCGACCGCAAGCGCGTCTTGCGCTTGGCCACGCGATTGCTCAACGTCGCGCCATGGCGAAGCTCTTTCAGCGCATCCTGGTCCCGTACGACTTCTCCGACCACTCGCGCCACGCGCTCGAGGTGGCGTGCGATCTCGCCGCCGAGAACAGCGGCGAGGTGATCGCGGTGTGTGCGCTCGAGCCGGTGAGCTCGCTCGCCGGGATCCGTCCGCCGGGTGGACCCATCTGGTACCCGCCCGACGACGTGATCGCGTCCGAGCGCGCCCGTCTCGAAGCGGCCGTCGCCGAGGTCCGCGGCCGGCGCAAGATCGCCACGCGTGCGACCATCGTCGTCGGGGCGCCGCTCGAGGTCATCCTGGCGGCGGCGAAGCGTGCCGACGTGATCGTCATGGCGACCACCGGACGCGGGGCGCTGTCACACCTGCTGGTCGGCAGCGTCGCGGAGAAGGTCGTGCGCCACGCGCCCGTGCCGGTCCTGACCATCGGCCGTGAGGCGATGCGCCGTGCGGGCGGTGCCGGCAAGCAGGGCAGGCGCACGCGATGAGCGCACGGCGGGCGCGCGCGTCGGGATGAGCGCCCCGTCACTCGGTCCGCCTCGGGGCGACGCGACGCCGGCGGTGGCGACACCGCACGCGATCGCGGCGGCAGAGGTGCTGCGGGTGCTCGGCAGCGGCCCGCTCGGCCTCTCCGCCGACGACGCCCGCCGGCGCCTCGAACGCTGCGGGCCGAATGCGATCGCGGCGACGCCGCCGGCGTCGGCCTGGGACGTCCTGGTCGCGCAGCTGCGCAGCATCGTCGTCGCGCTGCTGCTGGTGGCGGTCGTCGTGTCGCTGCTGGTCGGAGATCTCCTGGAGGCCGCCGCCGTCGCCGGCGTGCTGCTGATCAATACCGCGCTCGGCTTCTCGATCGAGATCCGT
>JAIEPK010000084.1 GCA_019749875.1 Candidatus Binatia bacterium
CACGTCCGGCGATGAACTTCGATCGGCCGGTCGGACCGGACGGACCGCCTCGAGCCACAGCGGGCCCGGTGCGGCGAGGCCGTCCACGCGCACGCGCAGGCCACGAAGCGGCGCGCGCGCGCGCCATCCTTCGGGCAGGCAGCTGCGCTCGAACGGCTCGCCGGGGAGGTAGCTCTGCGCCTCGGTCGAGAAGAACGTCCCGGCCGGATCGCTCTCCCGGGCGAGGTAAATCGCCTGTCGCGGCAGCGGCTCGGGCAGCGTAAAGCCGGTTTCGTCGTGCCACGCGATCTCGAATGGCGTCGGGTCGGCCGGCGGCGGCGTGGGCAGCGTCGACGCGCGCAGCCGCCGATCGGCGGGGTCGTGCCAGTACACGCGCAGCGTCGGCATCGGCTCGCTCGCCGGCTGCACGATCACGATCGTGCCCGGGGCCTGGCAGAGCCGGTGCAGGAGCGTGCGGCCGGCGTTCTCGAAGACGTACGCGCCGGCGCGCACGTCGATGCGCTCGACCGCGACGTCGTCCGGAGCCTGCCAGCGGACGAGCACGACGTCGCCGGCCGGTGTCGTCCAGCGTCGCGATGCAGCGACCTCGTGACGCGGCTCTGCATCGTTCGCCATCCGGTAGCGTGCGCTTTCCGCCGCGACGGCGACCGACCAGGCGAGCGGCTGCAACGCTTGGGCGAGCATCGCCGCGCCGATCAGGAACGCCGGCAGCGTCGCCGACAGACGGAGCGACTCGGCCGACGAGAGTGCCGGACGGGCAGCGCGCCCGAGCAGCCAGTGGCCGCCGAACCAGACCAGCGGTGCGGCGGTGAAGAGCGCCCCGTAGAAGACCGCGAGCGCTTCCATCCCGCTGATCGCGCGTGCCGGCAGAACGACGACGGCGACCGTCGCGAGCAGCAGCGGCAACGACCCGAGGCGCACGAAGGCCCAGGCGCGGCCCTTGCCCTCGCGTACGAAGGAGCGGCGCTCGCGCACGAGCACCACGCCGAGCGCGAGCACCACGCCGGCGGCGAACACCGCCAGGAGTCCGAGCATCACGGTCCCGCGATCGAGCGCCATCGATCGATTCGTATGCTTGCCGCGCCGCTGACCCAAGGGCCGGAGCGCGATCCGCCGGCCTCGGTGACGGGACGCCGGTGCGCACCGAGCCTTCGCCGTGCAGTTCGCCGGTGCGAAGGCGCGTGCCGCGCGACTTCTGCTGCCGCGCCTCCGCTACGGCTCCCGCGCAGATGGCGTCGCTCAGCGGAAGTCGAACGCGACCTTCATCGCGCCGGAGCGCTCCTGCCGCGCGAGCGCGGCGAACGCGGCCCGCCAGTCATCGAGGCGGAAGGTGTGCGTGAGGAGTCCGTCGAGGCGCACGCGGCCGCTCCGCGCCAGCTCGAGGTAGTGCTCGATGCCGTGCTTGCGCACGCCGCCGATGCACTCGATGCCGAACGCGTTCGAGCCGACCAGCGAGATCTCCTTGAAGTAGAGCGGGCTCGCGTCCCAGCGGTCGGCGCCGTGGACACCGCTCTGCACCAGCGTCCCGCGCGCGGCGAGCACGCGCACGCCGACCTCGAAGGTCTCGGCCTTGCCGACCGTATCGTACACGACGTCGATGCCGCCCGGGTGTGCCATCGGCAGGCCGATCGGCACGCGCACGACGTGTCCACCCGACCATTCGGCGAGCTGCTCGATGAGCGCCATGCGATCGAACGGGTCTTCGAGCACGAGGTCGGCGCCGAGCTTCCGCGCCAGCTCCGCCTGCGACGGGAAGCGTGCGATCACCGCGACCGCGACGTCGGGGTGGAGCGCGCGCAGGATCGCGACCGCCATCGTGCCGAGCGCACCCGCGCCGTAGACCAGGGCCTTCCCGCCCGGACGCGGTGGATGGCGCGTGATGCCGTGCAGCGACACCGCGAACGGATCGGCGAGCACCGCGACCTCGTCCGCCATCCCGTCGGGCACGGGGAAGAGCATCGAGTCGTGCGCCGGGAAGTACTCGGCGAAGCCGCCCGTCGCGTCGCTCGAAGTTCCCGTGTGGATTCCCGCGGCGACGCCGCCCGCGCCGAAGCTCCAGCACTGGCTCAGGTCGCCCGCGACGCAGGCGGGGCAGGGCGGCGTCACGCCGCGCGGGCCGCAGGTGAGCCACGGATTGAGCACCACGCGCTGCCCGACGCGCAGATTCCTCGCCGCGGGTCCGAGCTCGACGACCTCGCCCACCAGCTCGTGGCCGAGGACCTGCGGCAGCGTGAACCAGGACATCATCGGGCTGCCGCCGTCCATGTTGCCGAAGTCGCCGAACACCTGCTTTGCGTCCGAGCCGCAGATGCCGGTGAGGCGCGAGCGGCAGACGACCCAGTCGGGGCGCAGCGGGCGCGGGTCGGGCACGTCCATGAGCTGCATCGGCGTCGCGGCGAGGCCACGCTCGAGCTCGTTCGCGTCCGCGGCCACGTCCTGCGGATCCGGTTTGACGCCGTAGACCAGGGCCTTCATGCCGCTCCTCCGGTCCGATGAGGGCCGCGGCACCGGCCCGGCCCCATCGTGACGGGCGCAGCTCTATCACCGCGCCCCGTGCCGGTGAATGGGGAACCCCGCATTCCGCACGGCGGACGCCACTTGCTCCCGCCGTCGCCGGCCGGCAGCATGAGCGCGCACGGTGAGGGGAAGACGGGCCCTCGCCACCGTTGCGCGGTTTCCATCTCCAGCGCGAGGGAGGCGATGTCCCGTCACGATTCCGTCGTTCCAGTCTCACCCGACGCCGCAGCGGCCGTGCAGCGCCGCTTCGGCGAGGTGGCGAAGTTTCCCGCCTGGGCGCTGCTCGCGACGCTGATCGCCGGCAGCGCGCTGAGCGCCGCGGCGCTGATCGACGACGAGGCGACCGCGCTCGGCGTGGCGCTCGTCGGCATGCTCTTCGTCGGCCTGCTGGTCGTCTACAAGCCCCACCTCGGCGTGTTCGTGATCATGTCGACCATGCTGATGTCGTATCCGGCGGCGCTGCGCGGCGTCGGGCCGTTCACGATCAACAACCTGCTCGGCATCGCCCTGGTCTTCCTGCTCGCGTTCCAGCTCTATCGCGGCCACGACTACTGGTTCCTCAAGGAACCAGAGATCCGGCTGCTGATGGCGATCGCGATGGTGCTGATCACCATGCAGCAGCTCAACAAGCTGATCTGGCCCGACATCAAGTACCTGCTGCCGAAGGTCCAGAAGAGCGGCGTCGACGCGTACTACGGCGAGGTCGACGTGAGCGCGCGCTGGATCTTCGAGCTGCTGTCGCGCATCGCGTTCACCATCTTCTTCGTGAACTGGATCCGCACGCCGCGCCAGCTGAAGTGGGTGCTGTTCATCATGTCGTTCTGCATCCTCGCCGTCGTGCCGACGCTCGGGCCGGACATGGTGAAGGGCGAGGCCGAGTACCGCATCACCTCGAAGCTCGTCGGCTGGGCGGAGAACATCAACCGCTTCGCGTTCATGATGAACGTCGGCATCGCGCTGTTCCTGTATCTGGCGATCATCTCGAAGCGGATCCTCGGCAAGCTGATGTGGCTCGCGTGCGCCGCGGGGTCGATCCCGCTGGTGCTGCTCACGGCGTCGCGCAGCGGTTTCCTCGGCCTGTGCCTCGTCGGCGGGCTGCTGATGATCGGCGACGAGCTGAAGCGCGGCGTCAAGGTCGTCGCCGTCGCGGGCGGGTTCACGCTGGGCGTGCTGGTGTTCTTCTTCGTTCTGACCGACGCCCACCGCGAGCGGCTCATGAACCTGAACCCGTTCAACGCGGAAGAGGCCGTCGCCGAGCGCGTCGAAGGCTCGCGCTCGACCGAGACGCGCGTCATCACGCTCGGCGAGGCGCTCGAGATCATCTACGAGCACCCGCTGACCGGCGTCGGGCTCGGCAACTTCCGCTGGGTCAACGCGTACCTGAACGGATCGTACAAGCCGCCGCACAACTCCTACATCTGGTCGGCGGCGGAGGGCGGCATCTTCACGACGCTGCTCTATCTGATCCTGTTCGGCTACGTGTACCGACGCGTCCAGAAGCTGCGGCCGAAGTACAAGCAGCACCCCGTGCTGCCGTTCTTCCCCGACTGGCTCAACACGTACCTGATCCTGTTCTTCTTCTTCTCGATCTTCGCCGACGTGTGGCTGGAAGTGCACATCTACTTCATCATCTCGTTCTCGATCGTCTTGACGCGCTGGGCGATCGACGAGGAGCTGCGCGGTCGCGGGCTGCCCGGGGTGACGCTCGGCACGCCGGGCGAACGACGTGCGATCGTGCGGCAGCTCTACCGGCCGCGGGCGACCCCCGGCTGAGCCGGCGGCCGCCCGCGTGGAGGTTCTGTGTGACGCTTGTCCAGGCCGTGGACGAGGGAGTAGGAGGACGGCATGGTCGAGCCCCTGCCGACGCCATCCTCGCGTGCGCGCCGCGCGGCCCCGCGGACGGCCGACCGGCTCCGGCCCGGTCCCCTCGCGGCACGCATCGCGCTCGCCGCGAGCCTCGTCCTCGTGCCGTCGGTCGCCCGGGCGCTCGACGTCGTGGTGACCAGCTGTGCCAGCGACGCCGACTTCTTCGCGAAGCTGGCCAGCGTCAAGGCGGCGGGCAGCGGGTCGATCACGTTCTCCTGCGGCGCGAGTCCGGTGTCGATCGTGCTCACGCACTCGGCCCTGATCAGCTTCGGTCCGCTGCTCATCGACGGCGGTAACAAGGTCACCCTGAGCGGTGGCAACTCGAATGCGCTCTTCCTGGTCGGGCAGAACCGGAGCCTGACGCTGAAGCGTCTGGTGATCACGCGCGGCGAGGCCGCGTCGGGCGCGGTCCAGGTGTTCGAGAACGCGCGCTTCAAGGCCACCGCGGTCACGTTCCGCGAGAATCACGCGTCGGACTCGGGCGGTGCGATCTCGGCGCTCGCCGGTGCGAAGCTGCGCCTCACGCGCTGCAAGCTCGTCGACGACACGGCCGACGGCTCGGGTGGCGCGATCGACGCCGTCGGCGCCGAGCTGGCCGTCCTTCATTCTCGCTTCGAGAGTGATGACGCGGGCGTGTTCGGCGGAGCGATCCATGCGAATGGCTCGAGGATCGTGGTCAAGCAGACGCAGTTCGTGTCCAGCACCGCGGTCTCCGACGGCGGTGCGATCTACGCCGATCACGGATCGCTGACGGTGAGCGGCAGCGGCTTTCTCGGCAACATGGCCACGGATTACGAGGGCGGTGCGATCGCGGGCGTCAAGAGCCACGTCGTGGTGCGCGACACGGTGTTCGATCTGAACGGCGCCGGGCTGCGCGGCGGCGCGATCTCGAGCAAGGGCGTGACCTTTCCCGACGAGATCGGGATCCTCGAGCTGACGCGCGTGACCTTCACCTCGAACGCCGTGGCGGAGGTGCCGGGCTCCATCGGCGGTACGATCTACAGCCACGCGTACGCGTACCTCACCGACGTCTCGATCTCCGGCGGCAAGGCGTTCGACGGCGGCGCGATCGGCGCCGAGGAGTACGAGCTGCAGCTCTCGCGCTCCCTGCTGTCGGGCAACGGCGCGCTGGTCGCCGGCGGTGCGATCCGCAGCACGGGCACGAAGCTCACCATGACCAACACCACGCTTCGCGAGAACGATGCCTTCGTCGCGGGCGGCGGCCTCTACTTCGCGGATGCGGACGGGACCCTGCTCAACTCGACCCTGGCGAGCAACACCAGCCCGAGCGGCGCGAGCTTCTCGATCCAGAACGCGGACGCGAGCCGCTTCGGCATCCAGAACAGCATCCTCGACGTCGACCCGGCCACCGGCGACGGGTGCTCGGGCAGCTACACGTCCCTCGGACACAACCTGTTCCACGGCGACACGAGCTGCGTCGCGGTCGGGTCGGACGGGAGCGGCGATCCGCGGCTCGGCGCGCCGAAGCTGCAGGGCGGCGAGACCGCCACGGTGCAGCCGAAGACGGGCAGTCCCGCGATCGACGCCGGAGCGAGCACGCCGAACCCGTGCCCGGCCGACGACCAGCGCGGCTTCGCTCGCCCGCAGGGCCTCGCCTGCGACATCGGCGCGACCGAGCGCTGCGCCGCCAAGCCGGCGGCGGCGCCGGTGCTCACCTACCCGCCGGAGGCGGCGGTGCTGAGCGGCAGCATCGACTTCGCGTGGGACCCGGCGCCGTGCGGCGAGCGCTACCTCCTCGACCTGCGCTCCGGTGGCCCCGGGGGAACCGTCTACCTGCAGACCGACGTGTTCTTCGGGCATCTGGGTGTGAGCCCGCCTTCCGGCGCGTACGCGTGGCGCGTGAAGGTCTGCAACGTCGAGGGCTGCAAGGTCTCGGACTGGCGGTCGCTGACCGTGTCGTGACGGCGGCGACGCGCGCGCGTCGTACGGGCGGGAGTGCCGGTACGCCGCCCGGCTCAGGCCGCGCGGAACCGCAGCGGCAGCAGCTGCAGCCCGAACCCGCTCGCGACGCAGCGCAGCTTGCGGTTGCCGGCGAGGCGCGCGACCCAGTCGAAGAGCCCGACGTCGGCCAGCGGAACGTGCTCGCCGCTCGCCGCGCGCGCGCCGAAGAACACGCGCAGGCCGTCGTAGTAGCGCGACGCGAAGGCTTCCTCGACCAGCGTCACGTGCGGCACGGTGGTCGCAAGGCGCTCGCGGACGCGACGCGCCAGCACCTCGCGTCCGGCGGCGACGTACAGCGTCGCGCGCCGGTCCGGCGCCGTGCAGCCGAGTGCCGCCGCCGCGTCGAAGAGCCCGTCGTACACGGCGACGTGACGCGCGATCGCGTCGACCTCGAAGCCGTCGTCGCCGCGCGCACGTCCCGCTTCGAGCATCGCGAAGAGCCGGAAATGCCGCGAGAAGCCCGACTGCGGCGGGATCGGCTGCGCGCGCAGCACCTGGTGCACGCTGCAGAGACGAACGTCGTCGCCCGGGTTCGACGTCAGGCGGTCCGCGGCGACGAGTGCGAGCACGTTCGTGGGATCGGACACGACCTCGGTGCCGCGCGCGGCGCTGAGCGTGCGGTCCTGGGCGGTCGGTGCGAGCGCCGAGCACACGCCGAGCGGTGCGATGGGCGAAAGCGCGAGCGCCTCGAAGTCTCGCGCGAGCTCGAGCGCGAGGCCGTCGAGCCGGTGCAGCATGCGCTGGTCGAGCGCGGACGGCTGCACGAAGCCGTCGCGACGCAGCTGCGCGAGGAGGTCGGCCGGCGTGCGGCGCGCTGCTTGACGTCGCGCGAGCTCGAGCAGCAGCGGCGTCGTCTCGCTCGGCGAGAGCGCGAGCAGGGATTCGGCTCCTTCGAGGATGCGCACGGCCACCGCGCAGGACTGCCATTCGCCGTCGCGCCGGGGCAAGCCGGTTCGCCGATCGTGGCGACGCCGCATGACGCCGACCGCGCGCCGCCGGGGCGCAGTCGCCGCGGCGCGATCCGTCCCCGCGCCGCATCGGTAGCGGCCGGCCCACGGTGTCGGCGGCA
>JAIEPK010000275.1 GCA_019749875.1 Candidatus Binatia bacterium
GGTACCGCCACGGACCTGACACAGGGAGGACACTTTCCCTGACGCGCTAGGCGGTCAGAATCGCTGACTCACAACATCGCCGCGTGGCGCCCTGTCGCCGCGTGGCGCCCGCGGCGCACGGTCAATCGTCGAGCATGGCCTGCGCCTGATCGGTGGTGCGCAGCACGGCCTTGGGACCGCGCACGCGTCGACGTCGCGGCGCTGCGTCGAGCTGCGTGACCGCCGCCATCCAGCGGTGGACGCTCTCCCGGACCCACACCGGCTCGATGTTCATGAGCTGGCACAGGCGGATGAACGAGTACGGCGCACTCGCATCGTTCGAGCGCAGCCACACCAGGTCCTCCGAGATCATGCGCGCGTACTTGGGGTCGGCGTGATGATCCCGGATCTCGATCAGGGCCGCTGCGAGAACCGCTCCGGCGAGCCGCTTCTCGGGGGTCCAGTAGCACCAGCCGGCGGTCTGGGCGGGCAGCAGGCAGCCGCCCGCCATGAGCTCCTCGAGCGCCTCACTGCCGGTCCAATCCACGACGGCCATTGTAGGCATTACAAGGCTCCGGCCCGTTGATCGTTCGGGCCAAACTGTTGTCGAATCGGGTCGTTCCGATCTAGAGAGGCGAACGTGCCGACGGTGGGCAGCATCCAGGCCGCGGACGTCCTGATCGCCCTCGACGCACTGGGCGCCGACGCAGCGGCCTTGCGCGACGAGGCGGGCATCACGCGGCAGATGCTCGAGGACCCCGCGGGTCGCGTTCCCGCCAGTGCCGCTGTCCGGATCTTCGAGCTCGCCGCGGAAGCGCTGAACGATCCGCTCGCCGGCCTGAACGTCGGGCTCAAGCTCAGGCCGCGCGGCCCACTGTTCTTTCTCCTGCTCGCAGGGCCCGACACGCGACACGCCATCCGCGCCTATGCCCGCTTCGCCAAGCTCGCCCTGGACACCATCGAGGTCCGCTTCGTCGAGCGCGCCGACCATGCCGAGCTCACCTTCGACCCGGTGGTCCCGGCGCTGCGCGCGAGCCACCACCTGCTCGACTACTGCGTGACCAGCAACCTCGCCGCGATGCGCGGGTCCATCCCGGGCTTCGAGCCGATCGGCGTCGACCTCGCGCATGCCGAGGTCGGGCCCAGCGGTGGTACCGCACGCGCGCTCAATTGCCCGGTGCGCTTCGACCGCTCCGTCACGGCGGTGCACATGCCGCTCGAGATCCTCGACGGCCGGCCGTTCGCGGCGAACCCGCTGATCGCGGAGCAGCTCGCGAAGATGCAGCAGGCGGTGCTCGCGAACCTCGGCACGTCGGACGCGCGCGAGCGCGTCGCGGCGACCATCCGGCGCATGCTCGCGGCCGGCGTGACGCCGCAGCGCTCCGACGTCGCGCGCCAGCTGCACGTCAGCGAGCGCACGCTGCAACGCCAGCTCGAGAGCGAGGGCACGACCTTCAAGAGCGTGCGCGACGACGTGCGCACCGAGCTGTCGCGCGCGCTGCTGTCCGACCGCTCGATGAAGGTCGAGGCGATCGCGCGCAGCCTCGGCTACGCCGAAGTGGCGTCGTTCTCGAAGGCGTTCGCGCGCTGGTCGGGCGGACCACCGAGCACGTTCCGCTCCGCGGGCGCCGGACGCACGGCGGCGCGACGCTCGGCGGCGCGCCAGCGCGATCCCGGCTGAGCGCGACCACGATCGGTTGGACGGCCGTGCCCCGGCGCGGTAGGCGAGCCGCGTGATCGTCGACTCGCACACCCACGTCGTCGCGCCCGACCAACGCCGCTACCCGCTCGTGCCGTACGGCCTCGACCAGGGCGTCGGCGCGGAGCGCAAGCAGGCCGCGTGGTTCCGGGACGTACCGGTCTCCGCCGAAGATCTGCTCGGCTCGATGGACCAGGCCGGCGTCGCCGCGGCGCTGCTGGTGCAAGGCGTCGGCGCGTACTCGTACGACAATTCGTACACGGTCGACGCGGTCGGCGCCGCGCCCGGACGCTTCGCGAGCGTGGTGTGCGTCGATCCGCTGCAGCCCGACGCGGCCGGCACCCTGCGGACGCTGGTCGAGCAGCGCGGCGCGCGCGGCGTGCGGCTCTTCACGGTGACGAATCCCGAGTCGACCTGGCTCGACGAGGACGTGGGCAGCACGCTGTGGGAGGAAGCCCGACGCCTCGAGATCCCCGTGATCGTGACCATCCTCGCGCGCCAGATCCCGAAGCTCGCGAACGCGTTGCGCCGCTTCGCCGACCTCCCGGTGGCGCTCGACCACTGCGGCTTTCCCGATCTGCGCGGTGGCCCCCCGTACGAGCGCGCACGCGCGCTCGACGACCTCGCCGCGTTCCCGAACCTGCGCTTGAAAGTCACGACGCACGTGCTGCGCCTCGCCGAGAAGGATCCGGCGGGCCCCGCGGCGTTCGTCGAGCACCTCGCATCGTCCTTCGGCGCGGCACGGCTCGCGTGGGGATCGGACTATCCGCAGACGCACGATCGCAGCTACGCCGACATGGTGCAGCTCGCACGGCGCGCTTGTGCCGGGCTCGGCGAGGGCGATCGTGCGCGCTTCCTCGGCGGCACCGCGTGCGAGCTGTGGCCCGAGCTGCGCGTTCCGTAGCGTGTGCTCGACGGCTCGTGCACGAGGCAGCGCGCGCGGCTCCGGCGTGCGTCGCGAGCGTGCCGCGCGGCTTGCAAGACCACGGCACTCGTGGTCCGCTCGCGCGATGAACGAACCCACCTTCTCGATCCGCTCGACGTGCGCACGCAGCGCGGCGATCGCGCTCGGTGCCGCACTCGCTCTCGCGCTCGGCGGCGCGCCGGCGCGCGCGGCGGGTGACGACCCCGTTCCGGTGCCGAAGCCGACCAGCTCGCCGTCGCTGAAGACCACCGCCGCGCTGCTGACCAACGAGGGCATCGCGCTCTCGAACGCCGGCGACTGGCAGGGCGCGGAGGACAAGTACCGCGCCGCGATCCGCGCCGACCGCCGGATCCCCGAGGCGTGGAACGGCCTCGGTCACGCGCTCAAGATGCAGCGTCGCTACGACGGCGCGCTGCTCGCTTACGACGAAGCGCTGAAGCTGCGCCCGAACTACCCGAAGGCGCTCGAGTACCTCGGCGAGACCTACGTCGCGATGGGGCGCCTCGACGACGCGCGCAACGTGCTCGCCCGCCTCGAGAAGCTCGACGGCACGCTGTCGGGCCGGCTCGCCAAGGCGATCCAGGGCGAGACCGCGCAGACCGCGAGCTGGTAGGGATCGTGCCGGCGGCACCGTGTCCCGAGTTCTTCCGGCTCGGGGCACGGTGCTTGCGAGCCTCGTCGCGGGTCCGCACGCGAAGGGAGGCTGCGCATGGTCGCCGGGAAAGAGCTGCAAGAGGTCGACGGAGCTTACACGGCGGCGGCGGCGCTCGCTCTGCGCTGCGGTGCTGCTGTCGCTCGTCCTCGCCATTCCGGCCGTGGGCCGATCCGCCGACGCCGGCTCCGGGCCGGCGTCGAACGCGCCCCCGTCTGCGTCATCCGGCGACGTCGCGCGCGGCCGCTACCTGACGCACTCGGTCGCGATGTGCATCCAGTGCCACACGCCGCGGAACGCCGACGGCACGCTCGACGAGACACGCCTGTTCCAGGGTGCCGCGATCCCGGTCGAGTCGCCCTTCAAAGGTCAGGAGTGGGCGGCCCAGGCACCGGACATCGCGGGCCTCGGCAGCTTCGACGAAGAGGACGAAATGTCGGTCCTGACCAAGGGCCATCGGCGCGACGGCCACGCACCGAAGCCGCCGATGCCGCCGTTCCGGATGTCGGAGGAGGATGCCCGCGCCGTGCTCGCCTACCTGCGCTCGCTGGCCCGCTGACGCGGAGACGCCGCGCGCGGTAACCACGGGCGCGCCGCGCGCCCCGCTCGGGAGCACGGAAGAGTCGGTCAAGCACCGGCACCACGCGCCACAACCGCCCACCCGGCACCGCCCCCTCTGCGAAGGCGAAGCCGAGCGGCCGAGCGAAGCGAGCGCGGGGAGTGGGCCCCCGTTGGGCTTCGCCCAACGGGGCGAGGGGGCGCGAGCCCCCTCGCTTCAATTATAAAGCACGCTCGAAAGGTAGCGCTCGCCGGAATCCGGCAGCACCGTGACGATGGTCTTGCCGGCGAACTGCGGATCGCGCGCGATGCGCAGCGCCGCCGCGACCGCCGCGCCGCACGAGATGCCGCTCAGGATGCCTTCCCGAAGCGCGAGCTGACGCGCGGTCTCGATCGCCTCCTCGTCGGTGACGGTCTCGACGCGATCGACCATCGACAGATCGAGGTTCGCCGGCACGAAGCCGGCGCCGATGCCCTGGATCTTGTGCGGCGAGGGCTTCAGCTCCTGCTTCGCGAGCGTCTGGCTGATCACCGGGCTCGCTGCCGGCTCGACCGCCACCGACACGATGGGCTTGCGGCGGACGTTCTTGATGTAGCGCGACACGCCGGTGATCGTCCCGCCGGTGCCGACACCGGCGACCAGCACGTCGATCTCGCCGTCGGTGTCGTTCCAGATCTCGGGTCCGGTGGTGCGCTCGTGCACCGCGGGATTGGCCGGGTTCAGGAACTGCTGCGGCATGAAGTAGCGGCCCGGGCTCGCGGCCATGATCGACTCGGCCTTGGCGATCGCGCCGCGCATGCCCTCGGGGCCGGGCGTCAAGACCAGCTCGGCGCCGAACGCCGCGAGGACCTTCCTGCGCTCGAGGCTCATGGTCTCGGGCATGGTCAGCGTCAGCTTGTAGCCGCGCGACGCGCACACGAAGCCGAGCGCGATGCCGGTGTTGCCGCTGGTCGGCTCGATCACCTCGACGCCGGGCTTCAGGACCCCGCGCTGCTCGGCGTCCTCGATCATCGACGCGCCGATGCGGCACTTGACGGAGTACGCCGGGTTGCGGCCCTCGATCTTGCCGAGGACGCGGGCGTTCACGTCACCGGAGATCCGCTGCAGGTGCACGAGCGGGGTGGCCCCGATCGAGCGCGAGTTGTCCGAAAAGATGCGTGCCATGGAGGTCCTGATTGTCGTCGAAGCGCGGCCTCTTGACCAGCGGATCCGTCGTCCGGTGCACGAATCCACCGTCCGGACCGAGCGTCGCAGGTTCCGGCTGGCGGCGCGGGACGGCTCGCCGTAAGGAAGACGCATGCTTCGGCGAACGATGGCCGCGTCGTACGGGCTCGCCCTGGGGCTCGCCCTGATCAGTCTCCCCGACCCTGCCCGTGCCCTGGACGCGAGCGACATCGCGGGCGGCGCGCGGCGCGCTCCGGTCGGTACGCGCGAGATCACCGCGACCCTCGCGAGCGACGAGCTCGAGGGCCGCAACAACCTCACCGAGGGGTCACGCAAGGCGCGCGCCTACCTGATCGGCCAGCTGCGCGAGATCGGCCCCGGTGTGTCGGGAGGCACCGACGACGACGCCTACGAGCACCCGTTCGCGCTCGGCACCAATCTGGTCGCGGTGATCCGCGGCCGCGAGCTGCCCGACGAGTACGTCATGATCGGAGCCCACTACGACCACCTCGGCGTCGCGTCGAACGGCGACGTCTACAACGGCGCCACCGACAACGCGGCCGGCGTCGCGGTCGCGGTCTCGGTGGCGCGCGCGATCCGGTCGCTGCCCGAGGCGCCGCGCCGCTCGGTCGCGATCGCGCTCTGGGACGCGGAGGAGGACGGGCTGCTCGGCTCGATCGCCTACGTCGGCGATCCGGCGATCCCGATCGAGCGCACGGTCGCGTACGTGAACCTCGACATCCAGGGCGCGAACCTGAGCCCGGGGCTCGCGGGAACGAGCATCGCGGTCGGCGCGGAGACCGGCGGCGACGCGCTGTCGGACGTGGTCGCGGACGCCGTACGCGCGGAGCTGTCGGCGTCGCCGCGCGGCGTCGAGACGCTGCCGATCAGCTTCATCTTCGGTCAGCTGCGCAGCGACTATGCGACCTTCGTCGCCGCGGGCGTTCCCACCGTCTTCTTCAGCGACTCGACCGGCTCGTGCTACCACACCGTGCGCGACGAGACGCGCTTCGTCGACTTCGACAAGCTCGCCTCGCAGAGCCGCATCGCGTACCGCACGACGATCGCGCTCGCCGAGGGCGCCGACACGCCCGACTTCGTGGCGCCGAATCCCGCGCTCGCGACGTACGGCGACGCGATCACCCTCGACACGATCTTCACGCGCGCACGTCCGGACCTGAAGCGCTTCGCAACGCCGCAGCGGCTGGCGCTCGAGCGCGTGTTCGACGCCGTCCACGCGATCGTCGAGCGTGGCGCGGACGCGTTCCGGCCGGACGACGTCGGGACGCTGCTCGACGCGGCGCTGCAGACGCTCGACGTGCTCGACGACGGCCTCGCCTGCAGCAGCAGCTTCGCGCGCCGCGGCGGTCCGGTGTTCGTGCCGGGCGAGCGGACGCACGACGCGGGTCGACCGGTGGAGAGTCCGCACCTGCCCTCGCGCGGCACCCGCTGAGCGGCGTCGCGATGATGGCAACCCCGCCATCCCCTCGGGGCGTGCGGCGACCGGCTGGCGCCCTGCGGGCAACCTCGCCGCGGATGGCGCACGTCGTCGCCTGCGTCGCGGTCGTGCTCGCGCTGCGCACGCCGCCCGCCGGCGCAGAGGCCGATCCACCAGCGGGCGAGCCGCGCGAGGACTGCATCGCCACGTACTGCCCGAGCGACGCGATCTACCAGTTCGGCGCCGCCGCCGGCTTCGCCGCGAGCCTCTACGACGGCCCGACGCACTTCTCGGAGGTGCTGCGGCTCGGCGACTTCGGTCTCGGCGCGACGAGCCCGCTCGAGGGCGAGGTGATCGTTCTCGACGGTACCGCGTATCGCGCCGCGCCGACCGGCGAGCTCGAGATCCTCCCGCCGACGACGCGCACGCCGCTGGTGTTCGTCAAGCACTTCCGTGCCGACCGCACCGTCGCGCTGCCGGCGGTGGCGAGCCTCGACGACCTGGTGCACGCGCTCGACGCCGCGATCGGCTCGAAGAACCTGTTCTGGGCGGCCCGCGTCGAAGGCACGTTCGCGCGCATCGTGCTGCGCAGCGTGCCGCGCCAGGAGCGCCCCTACCGGCCGCTCGCGGACGTCGTCGCGGGACAGAACGTGTTCGCCGCCGAGGACGTCGCCGGCACGCTGGTGGGCTTCCGCTTCCCCGCCTACCTCGGCGGCGTCAATACCAGCGGCTGGCACTTCCACTTCGTCGACGACGCGCGGCGGATCGGCGGACACGTGCTCGACGTCCGCGCGAGTGCGCTCACCGCAGCACTGGACCGGACCCGATCGCTCACGCTCGCGCTGCCCGACGATCCCGAGTTCGACGAGGCCGATCTCGACGCCGCGCGCGGCGATGCCGCGTTCCGCGCCGCGATCCGACCGTCGCACACGACACCGGACGAAGCGGCCGGCACGGCGCCGGACGGCGCCGCGGCCGATGCCGGTGACCTCCCGCCGAC
>JAIEPK010000149.1 GCA_019749875.1 Candidatus Binatia bacterium
CGCGCGATCTCGGTCGCGCGTGGACGCTGCTCACCGCGGCCTGCAAGCGCGGCGACGCGGTCGGCTGCGGCGCGCTCGCCGAGCTGCTGCTGAGCGATGACGGCGTGCTGCTCGACACCTCGCGCGCGGCGCTGCTCGCGAAGAGCGCGTGCGATGCGGGCGACGGCCACGGCTGCGCGAGCCTCGCGCGGCTGTGCACCGACAACCTGCTCTACCCCTCGGCCACGGCCACGTGCGATCGCGACGACGTCGACCTGCTGCGCCGCCGCGCGGTGGCGAGCCTCGCCACGCGCTGCACCGGCTGGGGCGCGTACGACTGCTTCACGCTGTCGACGATCTACGCCGACGGCGACCCCGAGACGGCGCGCCTGTTCGCGAGCCAGTCTTGCCAGGCGGGCGACCCCGGCGGCTGCGACGAGCTCGGCTTCCTCTACCAGATGACCGGCGACGTGGTGCGCGCGCGACAGATGTACGAGAAGGCCTGCGCCGCCGGCTACACGCGGGCGTGCGGTCGCTTCGGCGGCACGATCGCTGCCGCCTCGCCGACGAACGTCGCGTCGGGCGGCTGACGCAACGCCGGCGAACGATCGGCGAGGATGGTCCTTCCCACCGGGAGGACCATCCTCGCCGCGGCTCGTCTGCTCAGAGGTCGGCGAGCAGGATGTCCGCCCCCGACGAACCGGTCGCAACGACGCGCTGGGCGACCCGCACCGCGTGGAACTCCGCGACACCCGACGTCGGCGTATGAAGCTTGTATCCGGTCGTCGAGTAGGTCGTGTCCCAGGTTCCGTCGCTGAGCAACCGGCCCGAGAAGGCGTCGGAGCCCGCCGCGCCGACCACGACGATCTTTCCGTCGCTCATCACGTCGACGTCGTTGAGCCGGTCGGCGCCCGTGCTTGGGTCGAGGTTGACCCGGCCGCTCGTGCCGAACGTGCTGTCCCGGCTGCCGTCGGCGTTGTAGCGGATGATGAACATCGTCGAGGAGCTCGGGGCGCCATCGAATCCCGCCACGATCAGCTTTCCGTCGCTCTGCACGGCGATGCCTCGCGGCGTGAGCTGCGTCACCGAGCTGCCGTCCTCGAACGTCTCGGCGATCGCGGCGGTACCTGGGCTGCTCAGATCGACGTCGGTCACGTAGATCCGCCCCTCCGTTCCGTCGGAGGCACGAAACACCGAGTAGGCGACGCCGTCGCCGTCGATCGCCGTATCGGCATACTGGATAGAGTTGTAGGTCGTGATCAGCGTCGAGAATCCCGTCCTGCACCCCGCACCGCACGAGTCGCCGAAGGCTTCGGTGTTGCTCCCGTCCAGCTCGCGCTGGGCGACCCACACGATGTCGTCCTGCGGCGTGCCCGCGGATCCGTGACCGAAGACGTACACCGTGTCATCGAGGACGAAGATGTCCCCACCCGGCGTGTCTCCGAGATAGCCGCCCAGATTATTCTTGTCGCGCGGGCTGAACTGCTTCACGTCGCTCACCGCACCATTGGCCTCGGCGACCCGGCCGAAGCCCGCGCCGAGAAACGCGCCCCCTGCCGCGGCCCCCGTTAAATAAAAGACGCCGTCGGCGAAGGCGACGCTGCTCGCGCTGACGTTCGAGCCGCCCGGCGTGAACGCGGCCCAGCCGGCGGGCGACGCGGTCTGGTCGGTGTCGACACCGTACCCCCACGACGTCGCGCCGGAGCCCGGAGAGAGGGTTCCGTAGCCGCCGTGGACGCGGGCCAGCGCGTACCGCTGATAGCCGAGCCCGGCGACGAAGACGTAGCCCTGCGAGCCGACGAGATCGTACCCGGAGTCGGTGCTGCCGGTGGAATAGTGGGAGTTCGAGAGGTCGACGAGGACGGTTCCGAAACAGCCGAGAAGAAGCACGACTGCAGCCGCCACGAGTCCAGTAAACCAACGATTTCGCATGGTCCCTCCTGTGTGGTGGTGTCACGAAGGTCGGCGCGACGGCGTGAGGCTGCACCAGACTCCATCCAAGCGCCTCCCGAGGATCGGGATGCTCGTTGCTTCCCGAGGGCGCCGGACTATTCCACGAGCGACCCGCGTGTCAACGTCGACGACGACGGGATTCGCTCGACGACCTCGCGCTCGAAGGCGCAGATACCAACGGCTGTCCACGGAGCCGTGTCGGAACTCGGCGCAGGCCACTGGCTGCCCCCACCATCGCGCGAAAGTGGAAGCAGATCTTCAAGAATCCCATGACGACCGCGGCGGCGATCGAGCCTTCGCAGACGAAGGGACGCACGGCTCGGGGAAATGGCCGCGCCGATCGGCGATGCGCGCCGTCGCATCGCGTGCGGTGTCGTCGCAACCGCCCTCGCTCGCGGGCTGGGCATTCCGCCGGATCGTGGTGGGCACGGCATCCCGATCGACGTGCTGTCGCGCGAGGTCGAGGCCGCGGGCTTCACGAAGGTCCTGGTCGACGAGGACTGGCCGACCGGGCTGCTGACCGATCTCTAGGGCGTCGTCTTCGAGAAGCCGCGCGCGCCGGACACGGCGCGCGACGACGCGTCGCCGCCGCGCGTCGATCCTTGACGCCGGGCACGCGCACTCTGCGTTTGCATTCCACGCACCGGCGCAGCAGACCTGGACGGGCGGAGGAGACGCCCATGGCCGAGGACATGGTCTACGAGGACCGCATGAGCGACGGCGACGCGCTCATGTGGAGCATCGAGCGCGATCCCGTCCTGCGCTCGACCATCACCGGCGTGTGGCTGCTCGACCAGGCGCCCGATCGCTCCCGGCTGCACGAGCGCGCCGAGCGCGCGCTGTACCACATCCCGCGGCTCCGCCAGCGGGTCGCGGCGAACCCGTTTTCGATCGCACCGCCGCGCTGGGAGATCGACCCGGACTTCGACCTCGGTTTCCACCTGCGCTACGTCCGCGCACCCGGCGGGGGCTCGCTGCGCGACCTGCTCGACTTCTGTCAGCCGATCGCGATGCAGAGCTTCGACCGCGACCGTCCGCTGTGGGAGATGTACGTCGTCGAGTGCCTCGAGGGCGGCACGGCGGGACTCGTTCTGAAGCTGCACCATGCGATCTCCGACGGCGTCGGCATGGTCCAGATGATGGGCCGCCTGATGGAGACCTTCCGCACGCCCGATCCGTCGCGCGCGCACAAGCCGCTGCCGCCGCTGCCCGAGCCGGTCTACAAGGGCGTGGGCGAGCGCTTTCTCGACGCGCTGGGCTACGAGCGCCGGCGTCAAGTGTCGCGCGCGATGGGTGTGCTCGACGCGCTGTGGAGCGGCGTCCCCGAGGCGATCCGGCACCCGATCGGCACCGCGCAGGAGCTCGCCGACGCGCTCGGCAGCGTCGGACGCATGCTGACGCCGGTGTCCGAGCCGCTGTCGCCGATCATGCGCGGGCGCTCGCTGCGCCGCCGGCTCGACGTCGTCTCCGTTCCGCTGGTCGAGCTGCGCGACGCGGCGCGCGTGGCGGGCGGTACGGTCAACGACGCCTTCGTCGCCGGCATCGCCGAGGGCCTGCACCTGTACCACGTCAAGCACGGAGCGCCGGTCGAGGCGCTGCGCATGACCATGCCGATCAACGTGCGCGAGGGCGAGAAGGGCAACAAGGCCGGCAACCAGTTCGTCCCGGCGCGCTTCGAGGTCCCGCTCGACTTTCGCGACCCGGTCGAGCGCATGCGCAAGATCGGCGAGGCCGTCAAGCGCCAGCGCTCGGAGCCGGCGCTGCCGCTGGTCGACGAGATCTCGGGCTTTCTGAACCGCTTTCCGGCACCGGTGTCGGCGCAGATCTTCGGCACGCTGCTCAAGGGCGTCGACTTCGTCACCAGCAACGTGCCGGGACCGCCGATGGAGGTCTACGCGAGCGGCGGCCGCATCGAGGAGATCTTCGGCTTCGGGCCGCTGACGGGCGCCGCCGCGAACATGACGCTGTTCAGCTACCGCGGCAGCTGCGGGATCGGCGTCACCACCGATCCGGTCGCGGTGCCCGATCCGGACGTCTTTCGCGACTGCCTGAAGGCGGGGCTCGATCAGGTGGTCGCGGCCGCCTGATCGTTCGCGCAGCGCGGTCGGCGGCGGCCGGCCGATCGGCTGCGCATCGCGTACCGCCCGCTCGGCGATCGCGCGCGAGCGATCGCACCGCCGCCCGGCGTCGCGCTCGAGGCGCGGCCGGGCGCGGCGCGAATCGGGGCGGCTACTTGGTCGCGGGCGGATTGTCCGCCTTCTCCTGCTCCATCGCGCCCTTCTTGAGGCACTCGCGGACGCGCTCGACGGGGACGTTCATCTTCTTGGCGATCATGTCGTCGCTGTCCGTGCCGCCGCCCATCTCCCACTTCGCCTGGATGTCGTCGCAGCTCGGCTGCTTCTTCTCGGTGTGCGACTCCGCGTAGGCCGCACCGCTCGTGCCGAGCACCAACACCGTCGCGAGCACCAACCAACTTCCCCTGCGCATGACCACCCTCCTCGGTCGGAGCGAGAAATTCGCTGCGCGCATCAAGCACCAGCGACCGCCCTCCCGCAAGCGTCGCAGGCGCCCGCGCGACGGCACGGGGAGGTGCGTCTGCCGTCGCGCGCGCGGCCGACTTGCGCTCTGCAGAAGCCTCCGACGAGGGCCGCGCGCGCGACGTGTGCGGGGCCGCGGAAGGCGCCGCGGCACGTGCGCAACTACGCGATTTTTCTGCATCCAGGGCCGGTTTTCGGGGTCGCGCACCTTCAGTTCGTCCGGGCCGCAGCCGAACCCCGTGACAGCGGTGCGCGGCATCACCTCGGAGCGCCGCGAGGAGGTCGAGATGCTGGGATGGGGAACGGGAGGAACGAGGTGTCGAGCGCTGCTGCCGGCGTTCGTGATCGCGCTCGCCGCGAGCGCGATCGGAGCGCGCGACGCTGCGGCGCGCGAGTGCCACGCGACGTGCCAGGAGTCGCGGGTGACGTGCGTCGACGCGGCCAAGGTCACCAAGCGCGGCTGCAAGCAGCAGTGCAAGGACGCCGCGGATCCGAGTGCCTGCCGACGCGAGTGCCGCCAGGGCTACGCCGCGTCGAAGACCAGCTGCAAGGGCACCGTCGTGACGTGCCGCGAGGAGTGCGAGCGGCCGTGCGACGATCCGGGTGACGAGGACTGCGTCGACGCCTGCGTGCACGATCTGCGCGAGTGCGTCGGCGGCGTGCGCGACACCGGCAAGAGCTGCGCGCGCGCGTGCCTCGGCGGCACCGCGGTCGCGGAGCACGGCGGCGACGACGATGGGGACGGCGGCGGTGACCACCACGGTGGCGGCGGCTTCGGCGGCGGCGACTGCTGGAAGGCGCCCGATCCGCTGAAGTGCTGGATCGAGCACCTGGGCGGCGTCGGCCAGTGCCTCGCCGCGTGTGCGGCGACCATCGAGGCGAGCCTCGACGAGTGCGCGACCACGGCGTCGGCGTGCCGCGACGCCTGCGAGAAGCCGCCCGGGTCGGCGAGCCGCGCGTTCATCCTGAAGACACCGGGCCTGCTCGACTGAGCGAACCGGACCGCGCGGGGGAGGCGGCGTGCGCGCGCCGCCTCCCCGCCGCTGCGGTGCTGCGACGTCGGACGATGCTGCAGCACGCCCGCGCCGCGCGCTGGTCAGACGAGGTGCAGGGTGCGCAGCGCGTGCGCGGGTACCTCGCACTCGACGCGCCCGTCGACCACCGGCACGGCGGCACCGCACGGCGTGCCGTCGAGGCGCAGCGGCGTCGCGCTCGCGCAGCGAAGGCCGAGCCGGAGCGTCGCCCGCTGCGGCGTGTCGTGCGGGTTCAGGAGCCGTAGCCAGATGCCGCGTCCGTCCGCAGCCGGCTCGAGCGCACTGACCAGGACCTCCGCCGGCTCGACGACGAGCATCGACCGGTCCGGCGGCAGCAACGGCGCCGGACCCGCCGCGACGGCGCGCAGCCCGGTCTCGGCGTCGCGCACCGCGCGCGGATCGCAGCCCGGCAGCAGCGCGAGGGTCGCCGCGATCTCCGTCAAGCACTGGGCGTCGGGCGTCGGCAGCGTGGGCCCCGCGACCTGCGGTCGCGTCTTCAGGTCCATGCGTGCGAGCCAGCCGATCGCACGGACCAGCGTGATCGCGATCGTGCCGTCGGGCGTCACCTCCGCCTCCGGCAGCCCGGGCGCCGCGACCGTCAAGCCGGCGGCGGCGACGAAGCCCTGCTGCGGAAACGTCGTGGGCGCGGGATGCACCCAGGCTCGGTCGTCGCGGCGCGTCGTGCTGCGGCACGCGACGTCGAAGGTGGTCGCGGCGCGCAGCTCGCCGACCGGCGTGCCGGTCGGAAACAGCAGGCGCAGGCGGTGGTCGCGCGCCCGGTTGTCGAGCCGGACGGCGAGCTCGACCCGTGCGACGCCGGGGACGACGCGCGCCTCGACGTCGAGCGCCAGCGCGACGCGCTCCTCGCTGCGCGCACGACGATCCGCCGTCGAGGCGGCCGGCACCTCGAGCACCCGGCGCACGCGCAGCGACGCGAGGCCGCTCGGATGGCGCGCGCGCACCACCGCGACGCTCACGAGGCGCGGCGGCTCGCCCGGCACGGGGTCGAAGTCGTAGCTGTCGCCGCGGTCGCCGACGTCCTCGACCGCGGCGAGACCACGCCACGTCCGCCCGCCGAGCGTGACGTCGAGCGTGCCGTCGTCCGCGGCGTGCACCGCAGCACCTTCGACCGCGACGTCGCGGCCGTCGTCGACCACGTCGTCGCACGCCGGTCCCGGCGCCAGGCGGAAGCGACGCCAGCCGAACGCCGGGACGTCGGCGGCGATCAGCTCGACGGTGCGCGGCACGCGCTCGGCGACGAGCCGGATGCGTGCCGGATCGTCGTCCTCGATCACGCGCGCCGGCGCGCCGTCCACGGAGAAGCCGGGCGCGGTCAGGTCTGCGAGCAGCAGTGGGTGCAGCGCCATCTGCCGTCCGCCGCCGTCGTCGCGGAACTCGAGCCAGCGCGCCGGCGACAGCGCGAAGCGCACGACGTCGGTGCGCGGGTGCGGCGACGGATTGAACACCGCGATCTCGAGCGCGTCGGCCCACGGGACGCGACGCACCACGTCGAGCCCGGCGATGCGCTCCAGCGCGCGCGTCGCGGTCTCGCGCGCGAGCTCGAGGCAGGCGTCGTAGCGCGCTTCCATCTGCCGGTGCACGGCGTCCTGCGAGCAGCCGCAGATCGAATCGTGGGCTTGATTGCGGAGCAGCTCGCGCCACGCGGCGCGCAGCGCCGGCCGCTCGTCGGGCGCGCCGTGCACGTGACCGAGCGCTGCCCAGGGCTCGGCCCACGCCTCGAGCTCGGTCTCGCAGCGCCGGTTCCGCAGCTTCTGCGGCATGCGCGTCGACCACACGCCGGCGAGCAGGTTCGCGGTACGCGCGCCGAGCAGCTCGCCGCGATGGACCGGTGCGTCGGGCGGCAGCGCCGCGGCGAAGTCGTCGAGCAGCGCGCGCCGCACCGCGGCTCCGGTCGCGCGC
>JAIEPK010000597.1 GCA_019749875.1 Candidatus Binatia bacterium
GCTCGCGCCGGCGGCGCGGACCGGCGGGGCAGGCCGGGTTTCGGGCGTCCGCGACGCGCGGCTCGCGTGGGTTCGGTCGATGGCGTGCCGGGGGACGTCTGCTATCCAGCCGGCTCGCGCGCGGGCGCATCTCGTCCGGCGGGAGGAGCGACGGCCGATGACCAGCACCAGCGAGGACCTGCAGGACGTTCATCCGGCGCGGCAGCAGCTGTCGCTGGCGCTCGCGGTGCTGATCACGCTGCCGGGCATCTGCGCACGGCTCTTCGACCTGCACCTCTCGCATCCGGTCGAGGCGACGCTGTTCGGGCTCGCGATCGTCGGCTCGGCGTTCATGCTGTCATGGGCCGCCGAGGTCGCACAGCTCGACATCTCGGCCGGGCTCGCGATCGCGGTGCTGGCGTTCATCGCCGTGCTGCCCGAATACGCCGTCGACATGGTGTTCGCCTGGAAGGCCGGGCACGCGGTGTCGGCGTACGGATCGTCGTGCAGTGCGCCCGGTGCGACCATCGCGTCGCCGTGCTCGCTGGCGCTCGCCAACATGACCGGCGCGAACCGGCTGCTGATCGGCGTCGGCTGGTCGATGGTGGTGTTCATCGCCTGGTTCCGCTTCCGCCAGCGCGGCGAGCGCTTCGAGGCGGTGCAGCTCGAGCGCGCGAACTCGATCGAGCTGACCTTCCTCGGCATGGCGACGCTCTACTCGATGACCCTGCCGCTGAAGAGCACGATCAACCTGTTCGATGCGGCGGTGCTGGTCGGGCTCTTCGTCGCCTACACGATCCGCATCGCCACCGCGCCCGCCGAGGAGCCGCACCTGGTCGGACCCGCGCGCTACATCGGGACGTTCACGGTCTTCAACCGGCGCCTGTCGGTCGTGGCCCTGTTCCTGTTCGCGGCGACCGTGATCCTGATGCTCGCCGAGCGCTTCGCCGAGGCGCTGGTCGCAACCGGCCTCGCGCTCGGCGTGAGCGAGTTTCTGCTCGTGCAGTGGCTGGCACCGCTCGCGTCGGAGGCGCCCGAGCTGCTGGTCGCGGGGCTCTATGCCTGGCGTCTCAACACCGCGGCGGGGCTCGGCACGCTGGTGTCGTCCAAGGTCAATCAATGGACGCTGCTGGTCGGCACGCTGCCGCTGGTGTTCGCGCTCGCGGTCGGCGGCATGCACGGCCTGCCGGTCGACGCACACCAGCGCGAGGAGCTGCTGCTCACCGCGTCGCAGTCGGTGTTCGCGGTCGCGACGCTCGTCTCGCTGTCGATCTCGACCGTCGAGGCGATCGGGCTGTTCGGCCTGTTCTGGGCGCAGTTCCTGCTGGGCGCGTTCGTGCCGCACGAGTGGGCCGGCTACGAGCGCATCGCCGTGTCGATCGGCTATCTGGTGCTCGCCGCGGTCATCGTCGCGCGGGATCGGGCGCTGATCCCGCAGCTGGTGCGCGACGGCACGCGCACGCCGCACGACGTGCTGCGCGCGGACGATTAGCGCCGTCGACCCTGTTCGAAGCGCCGTACGCAGCGGAGCCGGCGCGCCGCGCGCGCATTTCACTGCTTGCGACGCCGAGCTCGATGCGGGATCTTACGGGTCGCTGTCTCACGGTCACGGCGCACGGTGCGAACGGCGGATCGCGCTCGCGGCCTTCGAGAAGGACCCAATGCAACCCTCCTGGCTCGGTCGTTTCGTGGTGGTCGGCACGCTTTGGGTCGCGCTTGTCGGTTGCCTGGTTGCCTGGTTGCCTGGTTGCCGCGGCGCCGGTGACGGCGTCCTGCACGTCGCGAGCGGCGGACGGCCGAACGTCCTCCTGATCACGATCGACACGCTGCGTGCGGATCATCTCGGCGCCTATGGGTACGGACTAGCAACGTCGCCGGTGATCGACCGCCTCGCGCGAGAGGGGGTGACGTTCGACAACGCGTACACTCCCGTGCCGACGACGGCGCCGGCCGTCGCGTCGCTCCTCACGGGCCGCTACGTCGACGCCACGCACGTGCGCGAGAACGAAGCCGAGCTGCCGGTGTCCAGCTACACGCTCGGCGAGGCACTCGCCGCTGCGGGCTTCGTCACGGCCGGCTTCTACGGGAACGGCGCGCTCGCCAAGGGCTTCGGGCAGGGTCTCGGGGTATGGCAGCCGTTCGACGCGAAGTGGGCTGCCGACGACGCTGCCGGCGGTACCCTCGCCGTGCGGTGGCTCGAGAGCGCGCAGGCACCATGGTTCCTCTGGGTCCACTTCATGGACCCGCACGGTCCGTACACCTCGCCGCCCGAGCGGAGCGCGTCGTTCGTCTATCCCGACACGCCGCTGCTCCGGCGCGAGCTGCCCCTGTCGCCGACCAACTGGGGCTTCGGCGTGATCCCTCGCTATCAGGCGTTGCCGGGGCTCACGCACGTGGGCGACTACGTCCGCCGCTACGACGGCGAGATCGTCGGCACCGACATCCAGGTCGGGCGCCTCCTCGACGCGCTCGAGAAGAGCGGCATGCTCGACGACACGCTGGTGGTCTTGACGGCGGACCACGGCGAGAGTCTCGGCGAAGACGACTACTTCTTCCAGCACGGCAAGGTCCTGAACGAGGCGTCGCTGCGCGTTCCGCTGCTGATGCGTCATCCGGCGCTGCCGCGCGGGACGCGCGTCGCCGCGCCGGTCTCGCTGGTCGACCTCTTGCCGACCGTGACCGCGATGCTCGGCGTCCCCTTGACCGAGACGGTTGCCGGCATCGACGTGCGCGGCGCGATCGCGGGCAAAGACCTGCCGGCGCGCGACCTGCTCGCCTACACCGTCACCCGTCCGGAGACGGTCGCGATCCGCCGCGACGGCTTCAAGCTCGTCGGGCTGCCGCGCCGGGACGGGACGCAGCGGCCCGGGTTCGCCGGACTCGCGCTCTACGCCGTCGGGGACGGTCACGAGAAACGCGTCGCGGGAGGCGGTCAAGCCAAGCTGATCGAATCCCTCGAGCCCGAGATGCTCGACCTCGTGAAGCGCGTCTCGCGCGCCGGCGCATCTCCGGTCGATCTGAACGCGGAGCAGCGCGAGAGGCTCCGCGCGCTCGGCTACGTGGACTGAATCGTGCGCCGGCTCCGCCGACCCGCGCGTCTTGCGCGGGTCGGCCCGGGCCGGCGGATGACCGGTATCAGCGTGTCTGCACGAGCCCCGGCGGCTGCCAGGTGCCCGCACCCGGCGGCAGGATCGACGGCGGCGTCTCCTTCGGCCAGTAGAGGCGCATGACGAGGTAGATCGGGCCGTCCGGCGCCGGCAGCCAGTTCGACTGCTTGTCCGCGCCCGGCGACTTGTTCTGGATGTAGAGCGTGAGCGAGCCGTCCGCGTTCTTCTTGAGCTTCGGCAGCATCGGCGAGTTGATCAGGTAGCGGTCGATCGGGTTCTTGATCAGCAGCTGCGTCTTGCCGTCGTACATGGTCACCGACCAGAACGCGTTGACCGGCGGCAGCTGTCCGGCTGGGAACGTCAGCGTGTAGTCGTGCTTGCTGCCGTCGAGGGTCTCGCCCTTCGCGTCGACGCGCGTCAGCGGGTACATCGCCTCGATCGCGTCGTTGCCGTAGATGCCGCCCTTCGCGGCCGCGGCGCGCAGCAGCCAGTTGCCGCCGTAGAACGCGCGGTCGCCGAAGAAGGAGGCGACGCGCCAGCCGTTGATGTCCTTGCCGGCGGCGGCGAGCGCGGTCTCGACCTTCTTCTCGCCGTCCTTCATGCCGAGACCGACCTCGAGCTTGTGCTCGAGCGACAGGTCCTTGAACGAGAACGTCTTGCCCGGGCCGACGCCGATCTTCGCGAGCTTCGCGCGGATGTCCTTCTCCTCGGGGCCCGGCGGCGCGAACTGGAGGGCGAAGTCGAGGTACTCGAAGAAGTTCTCCTTGACGAGCTGCGCGTTCGCCTTCGGGAAGTCGAGCGCGGGCGGGGCCGGCGGCGCGGGCTTGCCCAGGTACTTCGACAGCGGCGTCGCCTTGTAGCCCTTCTGGACCTTGACGACGTTCGGCATGTCCTTCGGGTTGAACAGCTGCGTGCGGAAGATGACGATCGAGAATGCCGTCGACGAGCGGAACACCTGCTTGATGCC
The DNA here is from genome assembly GCA_019749875.1 of Candidatus Binatia bacterium. GTDB lineage: Bacteria > Desulfobacterota > Binatia > UBA12015 > UBA12015 > VGTK01. Next base: position 4,054 of record JAIEPK010000597.1, read on the forward strand.
CTTCGGCGTCTCGCCCTGCCAGTCCGGCCCGACGATCAGGTAGTTGCCGGCGTCGTTGCCGGTCGCGCGGCTGCCGATGTAGCCGTAGTTGAACGTGTTGCCGTCGGTGAGCTGCACCGAGTAGTAGCGGTTCTTTGGCACGGCCGGGACGCTGACGACGATCGGCTCGGCGCGCAGGTCGAGCCACAGCAGCGAGTACGGCGTGTCGCTGTTCGGCGTGATGACCGACGTGTCCTTGTACGTGAAGACGCGCGCCTCGTTGGCGATGGTGTTGAACGGCGCCTTCCACTGGCCGGACTGCTTGTCGACCACGTACTCGTACATCACCGCGTAGTTCATCACGATCGGCAGACCGTAGATGAAGCCTTCCTCGGCGATGGCCTTGGTCTCCTCGATGCCGGGCTTCGAGGCCTCGCCGCGCTCGGCGAGGGAGATGGAGTCCTTCTTCGCTGCACAGCTTGCAGCGGCGAGCAGCAGGACGGCGATGGCGACGGAACGCGCGCTTTTCATGAGCCGTAGATATTGCACCATCTCTGCCCATTCTTGCCAGCGCGCGACGCCGGATTGAGGCCACCGCCCTTCTTCTCCGCCCCGACCCGCTGTACTGATGGTCGTGGTGGCACGGGCACGGTCGGCGAGCTGCATCCTTCATGGCGTGTTGATGATGCTCCTGCTCTGGGCGTGGCCGTCCCTCGGCGCGGACGCCGGGTTCGTGCCCCTGGACGACCTCGACCCGCGTCGTGCCTGGCGCATCACCACCGTCGACATCGAGGGCCTCGACGTCCTGCAGCGCTTTCTCTACGTCCCGAAGCTGCAGACCCAGACGCGGGCCTGGTGGGTGTTCTGGCGCGCGCGGCCCGATTTCCAGCCGGGCGATCTGCAGGCCGACACGACACGCCTCGCGCGCGAGCTGCACGCCCTCGGCTTCTACGAGGCGCAGACCCGCGCCGAGGTCGAGGTCCTGCGTCCGCCCGGCCCGACCGAGGACGATCCGGGGCTGGTACGCGGCCGGATCATCGTCGAGCTCGGCGAGCGGGTGAAGGTCTGCCACCTCGACATCGACTTCGGCGCGCTGCCGATCGAGGAAGACGGCATCCGCCGGCTGCGCAAGGACTTCGCGATCGTCGTCGGGCAGAACTTCACCGAGGCCGACTACCAGGGCGCCGCGCAGCAGATCGTCGACTATCTCGGCGAGAACGGCTACGCGGCCGCGACCGTGCAGCGCAACGCGACCGTCGACGTCCCGCGCCGCTGCGTCAGCGTGACGTATCACGCGATCGCGGGCCGCATGGCGCTGTTCGGCGCCACGTCGATCGACGGCCTCACCGAGGTCTCCGAGGGCATCGTCCGGAACGAGATCGTCTACGAGCGCGGCGAGGTCTACGACACGCGGAAAGTCGCGGAGACCATCCGCCGGCTGCGTGGCCTGCGGCTGTTCAACATCGTCCGGCTCGTTCCCGAAGGCATCGACGAGAACGACGAGGCGCCGATGCGCATGTCGCTCACCGAAGGACCGCCGCGCGAGGTCCGCTTCGGCATCGGGTACAGCACCGAGGACGGGATTCGCGGGCTCGCGTCGTGGACGCACTACAACTGGCTCGGCGGCGGGCGTCAGCTCGGCTTCTCGGCGCGCATCTCGCAGGTGCGGCGTCTGCTCAGCGCGAACTTCATGCAGCCGTACTTCCCCGCGCGCTCGACGCGGAGCCTGATCAACTTCACCATCGGGCAGGACGACGAGTCGACCTACGTCGACGACTTCGTGCGCGTGATCCCGCGCGTCGAGTGGCGTGTCGCGCCGAACGTCGACGTCAACTTCAGCATCCTCGGGTCGTACGACACGCTGTCGAGCGTGAGCGACGCATCGAAGGAAGCGCTGCCGGGCTTCGTGAGCTCGGGCTTCACGGTCGCGCCCGGTGCGGGCATCCGCTGGATCAAGGTCGACGATTCGATCAATCCGACCAAGGGCTTCGCGGTCTCGTTCGCGACCGACGTCGCCAGCAACGCCTTCGGCAGCGACTTCGACTGGTACCGCCTGTACGCCGACTCGCGTACGTACGTGCCGGTGTACGGCGATCTGGTCGCGTCGACGCGCCTGTCGGGCGGCACCATCGCGCCGTACGGCAGCACCACGCAGATCCAGTTCTGGGACCGCTTCTACGCCGGCGGCACCGGCATCAATCCGGTGCGCGGCTACGGTCGGCGTCGCGTCGGTCCGCTGTCCGGCTCCGACGACCCGCTCGGCGGGCGCAGCGTCGTGATCGGCAGCCTCGAGCTGCGCCATCCGGTGTTCGGACCGGTGCAGGGCGTCGCGTTCGTCGACGCGGGCGACGTCGAGCTGTCGGCGTGGCAGTTCCAGCTGCAGAACGTGCAGACCGGCGTCGGCGTCGGCCTGCGCGCGAACACGCCGGTCGGCCCGGCCGAGCTCGGCATCGGCTTCGGTCTCAACCGGCGCGGCGGGGATTCGCTCGCGCAGGTGTACTTCAACATCGGACCGGACTTCTGAGGAGCGGACGGTGCGGGTGCTGCGCTGGATGACGATCACGATCGCGGGGCTGGTGGCCCTCGTGGTGCTGCTGGTCGGCTCGGTGCTGCTGCTGTCGGACCGTCCTGCCGTGCGCGCGGCGATCCGTCCGCGGCTCGAGACGCTGCTCTCGCAGGCGCTGCGCCTCGACGTTCGGATCGACGACATCGCCGGGCTCACGCTGTGGAAGGGCGTGCGCGCGACCGGCGTGTCGCTGTCGCACGACGGCGAGCCGCTGATCGCCGCCGACGCGCTGCACGTGCGCGTCGGCCTGGTGCGCGTGCTGCCGCCCCTGGTGTCGATCCGCGCGGAAGGCGAGGGTGTCGCGGTCGATCTCGCAAAGGAGCCCGACGGCGAGTGGAACCTGGTGCGCGCGTTCGCGAGCGAGAACCAGGAGAAGTCGCCGCCGCCGTCGTGGCTCGACGCGATCGACGTGATCCTGAACGACGGACGGCTGCGCGTGCGCGGCGTCGCGGCGCAGCCGCTCGACCTGTCGGCGATCGACGGCGAGGCGGTGGTCGTGCTCGGCGACCCCGGACGTCTGACCGTCAAGCAGCTCGCCGCGCGTCTGGGCGCTGCGTCGCAGCTCGCCGCGAGCGGCTGGCTCGACCTCGGCGCGCCGTCGGCGCTCGAGCTGCAGCTCGACGCGCATCCGCTCGCCGGCGCGGACCTGAAGCCGCTCGTGCCGCAGCTCGCCGACGCTGCGGCGGTCACCGGAACGGTGCAGGTGACCGGCAGCCTCGATGCGCCGACCGCGGAGCTGCACCTCGCGCCCGGTCCGGCGACCATCGACCTGTGGGCGCAGCTCGCCGAGGTCTCGGCAGGAAGGCATCTGACCGCATCCTGGCAGATCCTCGCGCTCGATCCGT
>JAIEPK010000296.1 GCA_019749875.1 Candidatus Binatia bacterium
GGATTCACCGACGGGCTGCGCGGCAGGATGCCGGTGTCGACGACGTACAGGTTGTCCATGTCGTGGCAACGTCCCATCTCGTCGACCACGCCCTGCTTCGCGTCACCGTGCATGCGCGTGGTGCTGAACACGTGATTGCCGCCGCAGGTGAGATCCGATGCCTTCAGGTCGTGCGTACGCAGGACGTCCGCCTCGGCGAGCGAGAACATCTCGTCGGGGAGCCGGTGCACGCCGGGCAGCACGCTGGTGGCGCCCGCGGCGAAGAAGATCTGCGCCAGCACCCACATCGCCTCGCCGAGGATCTTGACGTCCTCGGGATGCAGCGCGTAGGTCAGCGCCGGATCGAGCGTGCCGCGTCTGGCCTTGACGCGACCCAGCGAGCGGTTGCACGAGCCGATCGCGTCCCAGATCGCAGCGTACGGGAAGCGCGCGAGATTCTGCTTGAGGTCGAAGCCGAAGCCCGGCAGACGCACCGCGAGCACGCCGGGCGGCGCCCACAGCGTCTCCAGCTTGAAGCCGTGCCGCACGAAGTGCAGCGACTGATAGCCCTGCGTCGCGCCGAACTGCGGGTGCGTGCGCTCGGGGAACACGCCCATCAGCGCCACACCGGGATGGAATTGCAGGTTCTCGCCGACCTGACGCGAGCCGTTGGCGAGGTCGTCGCTCTTCTGCAGCAGGACGGGCGTCGCCATGCAGCCCGCGGCGAGCACCACGACCTTCGCGTCGACGCGCACGCGGTACGACGCCTCGCCGGTGAACGGCTTGACGATGCGCCCCTCGATGCCGAGCGCGCGCCGTCCGGAGTGCAGCACGCGCTGCACCTGGACCGAGGTCAGCACGCGCGCGCCGTTCTTCACCGCGGCCGGCACGTACGAGATGTCGACCGACTGCTTCGCGCGCGAGCGACAGCCGGTGAAGCACTCGCCGCTGCCGCGGCAGCCACGGACGTTGCGCGCGATCGGCTCGGACGAGAAGCCGAGCTTCGCGCAGCCGTCGCGGAACAGCAGGTTGCGCGGGCCCTGGACGTCGTCGGGCGTCGGCGCGATGCCGAGGAAGTCCTCGATCGCCTGGTAGTGCGGATCGAGGTCGGCCCGCGTCGTGCGCTTCAGGTCGTAGCTCTCGCACCACGCGTCGAGCGTGAAGTCCGGCGAGCGCACGCAGATCGCCGAGTTCACCAGCGAGCCGCCGCCGAGCGCGATCGCCTGCATGGTCGGCATGTAGAAGCCGCCGCGTGTCGAGCGCAGGCCGCCCTCGCGCATCGTGCGCGCCATCGACAGCGAGCCGTCGAGCACGAAGTCGTCGGGCGTGAACGGCGGGCCCTCCTCGATCAGCACCACGTCCCTGCCCGCGGCCGCGGCCTCGTGCGCGACCACGGCGCCCGCCGGGCCCGAGCCGATCACCAAGACGTCGCACGACTCGACCACGTCGCGGTCGTAGTCCGCCCAGACGCGAACCTCGCCGCTCATGCGCGCTCCTGCGATGTCGCCGCCGCGGCGTAGTCGGCGTGCAGCGGACCGTCGTAGCCGAGCGGCTCCGGCATGGACCGCGGCGTCACGTCCTCGGGGCGATGGCGGATCGTGCTGCGCGGCTGACCGACGCGCGGCCACAGCAGGTCGGCCTCGCAGACCGGGGTCGCGAACGCGCGCGGCGCGATGCCGAGCGCGCGCAGCACCGCCGGATCGCCGAAGTAGCCCATGGTCAGGATCGCGCGCAGCGACACGAAGACCAGGCGCCGCGGCAGCAGCCGGCTCCTCTGCCAGCCGGTCAGGTAGGCGACCTGCTGCGCCTCGTCGAGCGCCGAGAAGCGCCGCATCCCGCCCGCTCCCGGCGCCGGAAAGAGCAGCGTCGCGTGCTCGACCAGCACGAACAGGAGGCGCATGAGGAGCCGCGTCGAGGGCTGCTGCGCCGCGACGAAGCGGTCGACGTGCGCCGGGATGCCGGCATCGATGCCCGACGGCTCGATCGCGCCGCCGCGCGGGTAGGACGCCAGCGCCGCCGCGGCGATGGTCGCGTACTCGCGCGGCGCGAGGGCAGCGCAGCGGATGGGCGGCGGCGGATACCCGGACAGGAAGCGGAACGCCCCGTACCCGAGGACGGCCGCGAGAAGCACGAGCCACATGCCGACGACCATAACGGTTTCCGCGCCGCTGCCCACCCCGACGCGCGTCCTGCCGCGAGCCGCGTTGTGTTATGGGTGCCGCACCGAGAGGATTCCCGAGATGGACGCGATCGACATCATCAAGCGACGCCTGAAGGAGGACCGGGTCCCCGAGGTCCCGGACGAGATCACCGAGAAGAAGAAGCGGCCGCGCGAGGTCGCCTTCATGGACGTCAACCTGTGCTTCCCGTGCGGCAAGTGTCCGGAGTTCTGCCCGGTGCAGTGCATCGAGCACCTGCGTCCGGGATCGGTTCCGGGCCGCGGCGTGCAGCCGGTGCAGGACCGCTTCCAGGAGTGCATCGGCTGCTACATCTGCGTCGAGGTGTGTGCGCTGCTGACCGATTACGACGCCGTGCGGATGTACGACGTCAACCTGGTCGAGCAGGTGCTCGGCGTGAAGATCGGCGACAAGAAGCCGGACGAGTACGTCGCGGCCGAGCCGTACGAGGAGTACTTCTCCGAGGGCGGCGGCTACCGGCACATGGGCAACGGCTCGCGCATCAAAGAAAAGATGAACGCCGAGGAGTGGGCGATCATCAAGCGCGCCAAGGGCTGAGGACCCACGTCCGCACCATGAGCCCCGACCCCGCGTCGCCGCGCGCGGCGATGCCGGCGCCGCTCACGCTGCTGCTCGGACTCGTCCTGCTCGGTCTGCTCGGCCTGATCGAGCTCGACGTCCTCGAGTACACGTACGCACGGCTCGGCATCGGCCATCGCGCCTTCACCGGCCTGCTGCTGGCCTCGCTGCTCGGCAGCATGCTCAACGTTCGCATCGCGACGCTGGGCACCGCCGACTCGTCTTTCGATCGGTCCCCACCGACGACGCTCGCCGTGAACGTCGGCGGTGCGCTGATCCCGACGCTGCTCTCGCTCTACCTGCTGGACTTGCACGGGCTGTTCGGCGTCGGCGCGATCGCCGTGCTCGTGGTCGCGGGTGTGAGCCATGCGCTGGCACGCCCGGTGCCGGGCAAAGGCATCTCGATGCCGGTGCTCGTGCCGCCGTTCGTCGCCGCGGCGACCGCACTGCTGCTCGCCCCCGACGCCGCACCGGCACTCGCGTACGCGGCCGGCAGCCTCGGCACGCTGCTCGGTGCCGACGTCGCGAACCTCTACCGCATCCGCGAGCTCGGCGCCCCGGTGGTTTCGATCGGCGGCGCGGGAACCTTCGACGGCATCTTCCTGACCGGCATCCTGGCCGTCCTCCTCGCCTGACGCGGCCGACGAAAGAGCGACCATGAACGAGCCCATCCGCTTCGACGCCGACACCGGAACCTACCTCGACTGCCGCGTCAAGCGCGGCTTTCCGCTCGGCGGCATCGGTGCCGGACAGATCTCGCTCAACACCGACGGTAGCTTCGGCGAGCTGCGCTCCAACAACAACTGGATGTGCCCCGTGCACGGCCTGCGCGGCAGCTTCTTCGCGCTGCACGCGAAGAGCGGCCCCGAGGCCCAGACGATCCTGCTGCGCCGCGCGCCGGCGGAAGGTGCGCCCGCCGACTACGCGAATGCCGTCCACGTCGAGTCGACGACGTTTACGGGCATGCTGCCGGCGTTCTCGCTGCGCTTCGAGCACGCGCTGCCGTTCGGCCTCACGCTCGACGGCTTCACGCCGCACGTGCCGCACGACCTGCGCAGCTCGACGCTGCCCGCCGCCGTGTTCCGCTTCCGCTTCGAGAATCCCGGCGGCAGCGAGATCACCGCGGCGATCCTGTTCTCGTTCGAGAACGTGCTCGGACGCGGCGGCACGGGGCACCTCGGCGTCGAGCTCGGACCCGACGGCGAGCTGACCGGCGTGCGGCCGCGCGTGGTCTACGACAGCGTCGCCGGCAACCATCAGGAAGAGGCCGAGGTCGACGGCCGGCGCGGCGTGCGCTTCCGGACCGAGCAGCGTTACGACGAGCGTGACCACCGGCACTCGGTGACCGGCGAGTACCTGATGCTGGTCGAGCCCGGCCCGGGGCTCGAGGTCACGGTGTGCGACGGCTGGAACGCGGGGGCCGACGCGAGCTCGGTGCTCGACGAGTTCGCCCGCGACGGGCGGATCTCCTCGCCCGAGAGCGGGCGGCGCGGCGAGGACGGCATCTACCGGCCGGCCGCCGCGTGCGCGGCACGGTTGACGCTGCCGCCGCACGCGCGCCGCGACATCGTGTTCGCGCTCGCGTGGTGGACCGCCGACCACGTCACCGAGCCGAGCCTCGCGCGCCGTGGGCCGGACGGCGCGGCGGCCGAGGCACCGCACGACGGCGTGCGCGTCGGACACGTCTACGAGCGGCACTTCGCGACGCTCGACGAGGCCGCGACCTACGTCCTCGACGAGCGCCTGGCGCTCGAGGAGCGCTCCACCGAGGTCGCACGCTTGCTGCGCGACTCCACCCTGCCCGACTGGCTGGTGCGCGCGGTCGTGAACTCGATCGACTCGACTCTGTGCAACTCCGTCGTGCCGGCGAGCGGGCACCTGTACACGCTCGAAGGCGTCGACTGGAGCTGGCCCATGGGCGGCTTGACCGGCACCAACGACCAGCGCCTCGCAGCGCACGGCTACGTCGAGACGTTCTTTCCCGAGCTCAACCTGACCGAGCTCGACGAGTTCCGCCGCCTGCACGATGCGCGCGGCGCGATCCCGCACGGCAACGGCAACTGCGACCTCGGCCTCGGCACCACCGACGTGCCGTACGGCTGGCCGATGTTCATCAAGGGCTTCCTGCCCGCGAAAGAATGGACCGACCTCACCATGTCGCTGGTGCTGCAGGTCGGAAAGATCTGGCGCGCGACCGGTCGTGACGACGTCCTCGAGCGCTTCTGGCCCGACCTCGTGCACGGCGTCGAGTACCTGCGCTCGATCGCGCCGCACGGCGTGCCGGAAGGCGGGACGACGTACGACGTCTGGGACTTCCCCGGCACGTTCTCCTACACCGCGAGCCTCTGGGTCGCGACGCTCGCGATGATGGCCGAGATGGCCGACGGCATCGAGCCCGAGCGCAGCGACGTCTACCGTGGCCTCGCGCGCGACGCGGAGGCACAGCTCGCGATCCTGTGGGACGCGCGCGGCTTCTACCGCACCACCGCGACGCACGACACGATCTTCACCGCAGCGCTCGCCGGCGACTGGATCGCGCGCACGTCGGGGTTGCCGTCCGTCGTGCCGCACGCGCGCGCGGTGTCGCACCTCGAGCACCAGCAGCGCGTGCTGATCGACGCCGCCGTCACCGCGGCGCAGGGGCGCTATCGTACGTTGCCGCGCGCCGAGGCGACGTTCGACGGTGACGAGGTGGTGAACGCGATGGGACGCGGCCTGCCGCCGGAAGAGACCATGACCTACGTGTGGCAGGTGCTGACGTACCAAGCCGCGCTGCAGATCCAGGTCGGCCTGGTCGACGCCGGGCTGAAGACCGCCCGCATGCTCGACGACCGCATCTGGCGCGACGGCAACGCGTGGAGCGCGGGACTGCGCGGCAGCGACGAGTCGATCTACATGACGCACCCGGCGTGGTGGTCCATCCTGCAGGCGATCACCGGAGCCGCGCTCGACGTGCCGCGGCGCACGCTGCACATCGGCCCGCGCACCTGCCGCGAGATGCCCCGCCTGCGCTGTCCGATCTTCTTCCCGGGCGCGTGGGCGGTGCTGACGTACGACCCGGACAAGCTGCACGCCGAGATCGAGGTGCTGCGCCACTTCGGCACGCCGGTGATGGTCGACACCGTCGCGGCACATGCGCCCAGCGGCTCGACGCGCGTGCTCGCGATCGGGCGTACGCTGCTCGCCGCCGGCACGCGGATCGCGGTCGGCGTCGACCGTGGCAAGAAGGTCAAGTGACACGCGGCGCGTGCCTGCATCGCAGCGCGCCGTCGTGCTGTTCGTGCTGGCGGGGCTCGTGCTGCTGGCCGCCTGCGCGGGCTGTCGCATGAGCGCGCTCGACCGGCTGATCTTCTTCCCCGAGCGCTTCATGCCGGCGCCGCCGCCGGGCGTCGCCGAGCAGCGCTTCGCCGCGGCCGACGGCACGCGGCTGCACGCCTGGCTCGCACCGCCGCCCGATGCGTTCGCGCCGGTCCTGCTCTGGTCGCACGGCAACGGCGGCAACGTCGGCGGGCGCGAGGACGTGCTGCTGGCGCTCGCCGCGCGCGGGCTCGGCGTGCTCGCCTACGACTATCGCGGCTACGGCCACAGCGAGGGGCAGCCCGACGAGGCCGGTGTGTACCGCGACGCCGACGCCGCGTGGCAGCACCTCGTCGCGGGCGGGATCGCGCCGCAGCGGATCGTTTGCTTCGGCGAGTCGCTCGGCGGTGCGGTGTCGATCGAGCTCGCCACGCGCCGAGCTTGTGCGGCGGTGATCGTGGTGTCGACCTTCACCTCGCTGCGCGACGTCGCACGCGAGCACTACGGCGCGCTCGCGGCGCTCGCCGGCAACCAGTTCGACTCGGCGGCGCGCGTCGCGCGGCTCGACGTGCCGATCCTGATCGCGCACGGCGACCGGGACGAGATCGTGCCGTTCGCGCTGGGCGAGGCGCTGTACGCGCGCGCCGGCGCGCCGAAGCGCTTCCTGCGCGTGCCCGGACGGCAGCACAACGACGTCTTCGACAGCCCGCCGCTGCTGGACGCGATCGCCGCGTTCGCGCGCGAGGCGGTCACCGACGCGCACGCGTCGCGCTGACCGAGGGAGCCGGGCGCGCAGGCGGACGAGGGACGCGACGCGCCGGTGCGGGAAGTCGCGGACGAGCGCACGCGGCCACGGTGACGGCCCGCCGCCGACCGTGCTATGCGCGCGCATGCCGACCGACCGCGAGGCGATCACCGATCTGGTCTACCTCTACGCCGAGCGTCTCGACCTCGGCGATCTCGACGGCGTCGCGGCGCTGCTCACGCACGCCACGCTGCGCAGCAACCACCGTGCGGAGGGGCTGCGCGGCCGCGACGCCGTGCACGCGCTGTACCGCGACACCGTGCAGATGCACGACGGCATCCCGTCGACCAAGCACGTCACCACCAACGTGATCGTCGAGGTGGACGCAGCCGGCCGGCACGCGAGCGCGCGGTCCTACTTCACGGTGCTGCAGGCGCGCCCGGATCTGCCGCTGCAGCCGATCATCGCCGGGCGCTACCACGACCGCTTCGAGAAGGCGGAGTCGGGCTGGCGCTTCAGCGACCGGCTGATCCTGGTCGATCTGGTGGGCGACCTGCGCCGTCACCTGAAGATGGCGCTCCCCGGTCGCTGACCGACGCGCCGCACCACGCACGCAGCGCGCCGACGCGCGCGGCCGCGTCGGGCGAGAGGGGCGGTGCGCGGCGGA
>JAIEPK010000424.1 GCA_019749875.1 Candidatus Binatia bacterium
CGGTGCCGGTCGCCTTGGCGGGATTGCCGCCGTCGATCACCGGGCTGCCCGCTTGCGGGGCGCGCGTCCGGGTCGGACCGTCGTTCTTCGCGAGCACCGCGAGCTTCGCGTCCTTGCCGATGATGTTGCCGGACTGCTCCCCTTGCAGGGTGCAGCCGCCGTCGCTCTGGATCAGGTTGTAGCCGCCGGACGTCACCACGCCGCCGCAGTCGGCACCACTCGCGCCGGCATTCGCGGCCAGGATCGAGTTCGACAGCGAGACCGTCGCGGTGGCGGCGTTCGCGATGCCGCCGCCCTCCCCGCTCGCGGTGTTGCCGGCGACCGTCGCGTTGTTGAGCGTCACGCTGCCCTCGGCCCGGTTCGCGATGCCGCCGCCGGCGCCCCCGGCGGTGTTGCCGCTGATGGTGGTGTTCACGGCGGTGAGCGTGCCGGAGTTGAAGACCGCGCCGCCGTCGGACGACGCGGCGTTCTCTGCGAGCGTGCTGTCCATCAGCTTGACGCTGCCCTTGATGTTGTCGATGCCGGCGCCGCTCTTCGCGCGGTTGGTGCTCACGTCGCTCAGCAGCAGCGACAGCACGCCCTCGTTGACGACGCCGCCGCCATCGTCCGTCAGCGAGGCGTTGCCGGAGATCGTGCTGTTCATGATCTGCAGCTCGCCCGCGTTCGCGACGCCGCCGCCGCGACCGTCGGCGGTGTTGCCCTCGACGCGGACGTTGAGCAGCGTCGCCGTGCCGGTGTCGGCGTTGGCGATGCCCGCCCCGCCGCCGCTCGCGTTGAGCGGATCGCCCTTCGCACGGTTGCCCTTGACCACCAGGTCGGCGAGCTTCAGGTGCCCGCGATTCAGGATGCCGGCGCCGTTCGCTCCATCGGCGAGGCCGTTCTGCACGGTCAGACCCATCAGGCTGATGGTGGAGTCCTTCTCGGTCTCGAACACGCGGCTCTTGCCGCCGCCGTCGACGATGGTGCTGGCGGCGTCACCGCCGAGGATCTGCACCTCGCCGTTCAGGAACAGGACGCCGCTCTGCGCGAAGTCCGGACCACCGGTCGATGCGACCGTCAGAGCGTAGGTTCCGGGCGGGACGTTGATCGTGTCCGCCATGGTGGTCGCGTTGGCCTCCTCGATCGCGGCGCGCAGCGTGCAGCCGCCCGCCTTCGACACGCACTGCCCGTCGCCGGGCTTCGCGTCCGGCGAGTCCGAGGTCGTGTCGACGTTCAGGTTTGCGCCGAGCACGTGCGTCGCGCCGCCGATGAGCAGCGCGAGCGTGAGCGAAGAGACGAGCTTGCGATCCATCTGGCCCCCCACCGTTCCGATGCGTGTCCGCCGGCGCTCCTATCCGAGCCGGTGCGGATCGTCCAGCGAATGCCGGCGCACAGGCGGTGCAACGTCCGTTCGGGGCCGCGTCTTTATCGCCGCCACTTGCATACAGACATGTACGTATGTTGAACCGATGGCGTGGCTCCGACGCGCAAGCCCGGCCGACGGGCCGTCACGCAGGTCGAGCGCTCCGACGCGATGCGACGCCGCCTCGTCGAGGCGGCGACCGCCTCGCTGGTGGAGCGCGGATACGCGCACACCAGCGCGGTCGAGATCTGCAAGCGCGCGGGCGTGACCCGCGGCGCCTTCCACCATCACTTCGCGAGCCTCGCAGCACTCCTCGCAAGCGTCCTCGAGCAGCTCTATGCGGAGCTGGTCCAGCGCGACGAGTCGCCGGTCGCATCCCTCGCCGACCTGATCGCGCGCTCGGCCGAGCGCACGCGCAAGCCGTCGTTCAAGGCCGTCATCGAGATCTGGCTCGCGGCGCGCAACGAGCCCGAGCTCGGACGCGAGCTCGCGCCGGCGATCGCGCGATTGAGCGCCATCTTCGAGCCGGCGGAGAACCCGGACCTCGGCCGTCTGGTGAGCCGCCGCCAGCGCGACCTCTACCGGCTCGCCGTCGAGGCGCTGATCGGGCTCGCGCTCGGGCGTGCGATCTCGCCCGGCGGGCGTGCCCTCTCGCACGAGAAGGACGTCGTCTCGCTGCTGCAGACCCTCGCCCGCGACCGGGCCCGCTGATCGGAGGACGTCCCGTGACCACGAGCCCCGTCGAGAAGACCGTCGTCTGCGCGAGCTGCGACATCGCCTGCCAGCTGCGCGCCGAGGTCCGCGACGGCTGGGTCGTGCGCGTCAAGGCGCACCCCAACCCGCTGCTGCGCGACAACATCTGCATGAAGGGCATCTACGCGCCCAAAGGCTTCGCGCACCCGGACCGCGTGCTGCACCCGCTGCGTCGCGTCGGCGAGCGCGGCGCCGGCCGCTGGCAGCGCGTGTCGTGGGACGACGCGATGGGCGAGATCGCGGAGCGGCTCACGCGCGTCGTCGCGGAGCACGGCCCCGAGGCGCTCGCCGTCTCGACCAGCCAGTGGAACACCTCGACCGACAGCGGAACCGGCCGCCGCTTCATGAACCTGCTCGGCTCGCCGAACTGGATCAGCGGCGTCGCGCTCTGCGCCGGCAACACCGCGGCCGTGAACCGGATGGTCTACGGCTGGTTCCCCTTTCCCGACATCCCGAACACCCGCTGCATCGTGCTGTTCGGCCACAACCCGCGCCGCCACAGCTGGACCCCGGTCTACAACGCGATCCGCAAGGCGCAGCAGCAAGGGGCGAAGCTCATCGTGCTCGATCCGCGCCGCAGCGAGAGTGCCGAGCGCGCCGACCTCTGGCTGCCGCTGCGCGCCGGCACCGACGCCGCCATGTGCCTCGGCTGGCTCAACGTCATCCTGCGCGAGCGACTCTACGACGCCGACTTCGTGCGCGACTGGACGGTCGGCTTCGACGACCTCGCGCGACGCGTCGAGAGCTATCCCGTCGAGCGCGTCGCGACGATCACCGGCTGCGATCCTGATGCGATCGTGCGCGCGGCGCGCCTCTACGCGACCGAGGGACCGTCGGTCATCCCGTGGACTCCGGTCACCGACCAGCAGCGCAACAGCACGTCCGCGATCCGCCTGCAGGCGACGCTGCGCGCGGTCTGCGGCTACGTCGACGTGCCGGGCGGCGAGCTCTTCCAGGCGTTCCATCCCGACGTCGTGCCGGAGAGCGACATCGAGGCGCACCACCTGCTCGACGCCGCGCAGAAGGCGAAGCAGCTCGGCAGCGATCGCCACCCCGTGTTCACCTATCGCGGGACGGAGGCGCTGCGCGCGCCGACCAGGCGCGTGTGGGGTCGGGAGTACGCGAACGTCGTCATGGGCAGCTACATGGCGAATCCGTCCGCGACGTTCCGCGCGATGGCCGACGGCGTGCCCTACCCCGTCAAGGCGTTCTTCGTCCTCGGCAACAACGCGCTGCTGAGCTACGCCAACATGCAGCTCATCGAGCGCGCGATCCGCAACCAGGATCTCGTCGTCGTGCACGAGCACATGCGGACACCGACCGCCCAGCTCGCGGACTTCATCCTGCCGGGCGACAGCTGGCTCGAGCGGCCGCACCTCATGGACGGCTACGGGTGGCTGAACGCCGTTCGCACGTCGGAGCGCGCCGTCGCGCCGCCCGGGGAGTGCCGCGGCGTGTTCGACTTCTGGCGCGATCTCGCGCACCGCATGGGCTTCGGCGCGCACTTTCCCTGGCACGACGTCGAGGAGCTGTACTCGGAGCGGCTCGCCGCCTTCGGCATGGACTGGCACGAGTTCGTCGCCACGCACGAGATCCACGTGCCGGCACCCGCGTTCCGCAAGTACGAGCAGAGCGGCTTCGCGACGCCGTCGGGAAAGGTCGAGCTGCGCTCGAGCATCCTCGAGGACCTGGGCTTCGACGGACTGCCGTACTGGCGCGAGGCCCCGCCCGCACCGGCCGGCTATCCGCTCGAGCTCTTCATGGGCGTGCGCGAGGACGAGTACTTCCAGACCGGGCAGCGCTTCATCCCCGAGCTGCGCGCACGACGTCCCGAGCCGCAGGTCTACGTGCACCCCGCCGACGCACGACGGTACGGGCTCGACGAGGGCACGTGGGTCGACGTCGCGACGCCGCACGGCAGCGTGCGCCTGAAGGCCGCGCTGCGCGACGACATGCCCGAAGGCCTGCTGCGCGTTCCGCACGGCTGGTGGAAGCCCGAGCTGAACGACCCCGCGAGCCTGTCGGGCGCCCGGCTGCACGCCGACGCGCAGATCTGCCCGGACGACGACGACTACCTCGACCGCGAGCAGGGCGTGCCGCACTTCAAGGGCCTGCCCGCCCGCCTGGTCGCCGTGGAGCAGCCGTGACCGAGCGCCGACAGTCGCTGCGCGGCACCGCGCTCGAGCGCTTCACGCGCAAGGCCGCGCTGCAGATGGCGATCGCGCGGCGCGTCAGCCGCAAGAAGAAAACTCCACTCGACCGCCTGCTGACGCGGCTGATCGATCGTCTCACGCGCCCGGCACCGGCCGACGACTTCATGCGCGACGAGGTCGTCGACGCCGCGATCGGGTTCGATGCAGACGAGCTACGGCGCTACCGCACGGGATCGCCACGCGGCTCGAACCCGTCCGGCTGAGCGCAAGGACGACACGCTCAGCGTTGCACGACCGTGGCGTGGATCTCGGCGGTCAGCTTCTCGATGCGCGCGCTCAGCTCCTGCGTGAGCGCGGTCAGCTTGGTGTTCTGGTCGAGCAGGTCGAGCATCCTCGCCGAGTGCTCGAGGGCGATCTCCAGGCGCTCCTGGCTGGCCGTCGCGAGCGCCTCGCGGTGCTGCGCGTCGGCCTCCGCGTGCGCCTTGTCGCGGTCCGCCTGACGCGTCTGCGCGAGCAGGATGAGCGGTGCCGCGTAGGCCGCCTGGGTGCTGAACGCGAGGTTCAGCAGGATGAAGGGGTACACGTCGAACGTCGTCCAGCCGGCCGCGTTCACGTAGATCCATACGCCGACGATCAGCGTCTGCGCGATCAGGAAGCTCGGCGTCCCGAAGAAGCGCGCGAACGACTCGGCATTCTTCCCGAACGCGTCCGAGCCGAACGCCGACGACAGGTGCGCGTGCGGCCGGTGGAAGCGGAAGTGATCGTGGTGCTGGTGCTGGTAATCCGCCACCACCCCGGCGGGCTCGAGCGCGCGCTGATCGTCGACCGACATCGTGACCGTCCTCCCCCGGCGCGGAACCGCGCCACGCCGCCAAGAAAGTTCAGGACCCGGAAGTGGGACGTCCGGCCCAGGTCCAGCCTTCGATGCCGAGCCCCTTCTTCGCGTTGTAGCCGGTCGAGACGCTGCGCACGACGCCCGCGCCGTCGACCAGCACGAAGGTCGGCGTGCCGCTCACGCCATAGGCGAGGAACGCGTCGCGCTTCGCGTCGATCGCGACCAGCTCCGGAAACGCGGGCTTGGTCGCGAAGAAGCGGTCGAGCACGGACGCGTCCTCGTCGGTGATCGCGACGACCTCGACGCCGCGCTCGCGCGCGAAGTCGAGCACCTCGGGCAGCGACGCCTTGCAGGGCGCGCACCAGGTCGCCCAAAAGAGCAGCAGGTGCGACTTGCCGTCGGCGAGCGACACCGGCGGCGTGCCGCGGTACTTCGTCAGGTGCAGGGGCGGCGCGGTGCTGCCGACGCGCGGCGGACCCGGCAGATCGGGGAACTTGCCCGGGTGCTCGCCCGGCACCAGCGTGCGCTTCACGCGACCGCCGTCGTGCAGGACCTCGAGCACGCGCGGCTCGCCGACCTCCTGCAGCATGGTCCACTCGCGTACTTGACGCGGCTCGGCGAACGGCGCGTCCGGCGGGCCGAGCAGGATGTCGCCGACCTCGAGACCGGCCTTCGCGGCGGGCGAGTCGGGATAGACCAGGCGCACCGTGACCGCGCCCGCCGGCAGCTGCTGCGCGCCGCGCTCCTCGGGCGTCACCGGGCGGAACTGGATGCCCATCCAGGCCGGCATCACGGTCTTCGCGGTGGCGAGGTCGTCCTCGTAGGACGGGAAGTCGTCGCTCGGCGAGGCATCGGGCGCGGGCCCGCTGACGCCGAGCGAGAGGTCCTCGCAGCGCGCGAGGGCTGCGAACGCGGCGCGCTCGGCGGCGGTCGCACGCGTCGCAATCTGCACCTCGCCCGCGATGCGCAGCAAGAGCGCGCGCATCCGGCGCAGCCCGGCCTCGCGGACCTCCATTCGGTAGGACACCTTCTCGGCGGTGTCGGCGCGCGTCTCGAGGCGCTCGAGGCGTTTCATCGTGTCGCGGTCGGTGCGCGTGTACGGCTCGAGCGACGCGAGCAGGTCGCTGCCGAGCTGGCGCGCGGCCTCGGGCGCCTCGCCCTTCAGCTTGTCCGGCGCGACGCGCTCCTTCCAGGCCGGGTTCGCGTTGAGAAAGCGCACCAGGTTCGCCTGGCTCGCGTCGTCGAGCGACTCGCTCCACGCGCTCGCGTGCGTACCGATCGTGTCGGCGACCTTGGGCAGCCGCTCGAGCCGCCCCTCGACCTCGGCGAGCGAGCGCGGGCTCGCGAAGCCGAAGCTCTGGCCCATGCGATCGAGCAGCCGGATCTCCGGCTCGTAGCGCACCGGATCGCGCCACGCCTCGCGCAGCAGCTCGTCGGCGTAGGCATCGAGCGGCTGGCCGCTCGCCTGCGCCGCGCGCTCGACGAGACGCGCGAGCTGCACGTCGGACGTCCGCAGCGGCACGTCCGGCGTGCGATCGGTCACCAGCGCGTGCGCCTGTGCCGCGGGGAACGATCCGTTCGCGGACAGCGACTCGACGAAGCGCACCGCGTAGCCGACGTTCTGCGCGCCGCGATTCTCCGGATAGCAGCCGTACGCCGGTCGGTCGTGCGTCGAGGCGAAATAGCCGCACACGTCGCCGCGCGGCTCGGCATCGAGGCCGGCACCCGCTGCGCGCGAGGCGAGGTGCGCGAAGCCGCCCGAGTAGCACTGCGACATCAGCATGACGACGCGGACGTCCGGTCCGACCTCGCTCGTGGCCTTCTGCAGGTCGCGCACCGAGAACGATTGCTTGTCGCCCCACATCGTGATGCGCGTGTCGATCGTGTCCTCTTTGTTGGGCGTGCCGTGATCGGTGACGAACACGATCAGCGTGTCGCCGGCGGGGATGCGCCGTCCCTCGCCCGCGAAGTACGCGCGCAGCGCGTCGGGCGTCGCAGGCTGCAGCGTGTAGCCCGCGATCTGCGTGCTGACGAACTCGGTCGGGTGCGCGAGCGACGACTCGAGGGGCGTGCCCTCGAGGAGAAAGCTCTCGCCGTCGGGGCGCAGCTCGCGCACCGCGAGGTCGTCGCCCGGATCCTCGCCGTCGCTCGAGAACACCGCGATCTGGTCGTGCGGCACACGCGCGCGCTCGAGCACGTCGAGCATCGCGCGCAGGTGCAGCACGTGCGACTGGTAGTTGCCCTGCCGGTTGCCGCCGCCGTTGATCAGCACCGCGTGCACGCGCGACGGGTCGACGACCGGCACGCCGGCCACGCCCGGCGCCGGCGTCGCCGCGGCCGACGACGCCGAAGGTGGTGCCGGAGCGTCTCCCGC
>JAIEPK010000492.1 GCA_019749875.1 Candidatus Binatia bacterium
CCGCCGTCGCTCAGCCTCAGCGATGACCATCATCCAGTCGGTCCGCGAACCCCTCAGCCAGCGTGAGCGGCAACACCCAAGGAGGCGCCGGGTTACCTGCGATCGACGTCGCACGATGGGACGGCTCTCGCGGAAAGGCGAGGACTACGCGAAGAGACGGGCCCGGGCGACATCGTGGTTCTTCACGGCAGCACCTTCGCCCAGATGCACTACGAGCGCGCTCTCGGAACGATGCGCTGCAAACCGGCTCGCCACCAACGGGAAGCCTGCATCCGCGACGTGATGGAGGCGATGGCCCTCGCAGCCCGGATCTCTCGAGTCGAGGCGGCCGCCGAGAGGCTCAACGAGTGGCTCGGACGCAAGGCTCGAGAGATCGTCGAGGACTGCTGGCCGCAGGTCGTTGCGGTCGCGCGCGTGCTTCTCGATGAGGGCACCGTCAGCGGCGAGGATCTGTGGGACGTGGCGCGATCACCGGATCCCGATGCGGACCCGTGGGACGCATTCGACGACCTGGTGCTGAGCCTCAAGCTCCCGAAGGGCGAGCCGGAACGCCTGCGGACGATGATCACAGCGCGCCGCGCAGATGGTGCGTGATGCCGACTCCCCGCGACAAGAAGCCACGGTCGCCGAGGAGGAAGCCGCCGGGGCACAGCGTGCCGGAGATCGACCCACGGCTGATTCCGTTCCGGGATGCGATGGCCGATCTACTCGTCGAGTGGCTCCTGAAGAAGCCCCGGTACGCCCACCTCAGGCGGCAACTCGGCGCACCAGAGACGACGGTTCCTCCCTCAAGCCGAGCTGAGAACCGCCGGCGCCGGCCACGTTGATCTCGCCGTCATCTGTCGAGTTCGTGTCCTGCCTGCCGGATCTTGTCTGCTGGTGTGGACACTTCTGGTGCTCAGCAATCCCAGCGGTTGTCTCATGCGTTCATTCTTGGCATTCGAAGTCTTGACCTGACAGTCAACCACATGTTGACGCTGTCGTCCTCACCGGCGCGCTTCCTGCGCCAGAAGGGAACGACAATGCTTCGACTCATGATCGCGGGCCTCTTGCTTGCGGCGTCGAGTGCCAGCGCACAGACAAGCCCTGTCACGATCAGCCCCGACGGGCAGTTCGCCATCGTGCAGAAGGACCTGGGTGCCGAACGATGGGCGATCGTACAGGATCGAAACAACCGGACGATCACCGGCAACGTCTTCTCTCCCGCAGGAGGACCGGCGCAGTTCGTCTGGTGCGACTCGATCGGCAACTCGAACTATCGCTGCTCCGGAAGCAGCGGATGTGCGCAGCAGCCGTGTCAGTGGGCCTCGATTGCGACGGTCACGCTGCCGGACTCGTTCTTTGCGGTGCCAGGGCAGCCGACGCCGCAGCCGACTCCTCCCCCGACCTCGAGCTTGTCCGGTCTCCTTGGCACGTGGGAGTTCACCTTCAAGATCATCACGACGTTCACCTTCGAGTATCGGCTACAGCAGCTCGGCACCTCGACTTCCGGGTATCCGGCCATCGTCGGAGTGAACGAGCTCGGCGACCGGATCGTCGTCGCACGAGTGCAGGACATCGATCCCGGGAACGGACTCCCCTACGAATACGCACTTGCCGAGAAGGCGGCGGGGACGTGCCAGTTCTACGTGTTCAATCAAACGAGCACTGACCGGGTCGCCGGTCTCCACACGGCCGCGTTCCAGCTCAGCAACGGGGACTGCGACGATTTCTTGGGCGAGGACGACATGGCAGGCATTCGCACATCTCGATCCGCTTCGGCGCAAACGGCACAGACCGCCGGTGTCAAGAATGCGCGAAAGGCGCGATCGCGCGCAGTTCGATCAGAGGCCCGCGTCTCTGGAGAACGCGCAGACGCCGCACTCGGCGACCTGTTCCGACGGCTCCAGCAGTAACTGGACAGGGCCGGGAGGTCGCCGTGCGGCCCGGCCCATGCCGCGGCACGCGGCCACGCTGGCGCTACCGATCGTCGCGCGGGCGGAACTTCTCGAAGAACAGGAAGCCAACGATCGTGAGAAAGCGGGCTCGGACCAGGAGGACGACACCGTGAAGATCGTGAAGGGCGAGACGCGCGGCCGCCAAGCTCCGGCACTTCACGGTGCACTCGCTGCGGCATTTCCACGCGTCGATCCTGATCCTGAAGAAGACGTCGATCACGGAGGTGGCAGCGCGGCTCGGGCACGCCTCGCCCGCGGTGACGATGTCGGTCTACGCGCACTTCCTCCGCCACGTGAAGGGCGAGTCGACGAATGCCGTGGTAGAAGCCCTCGCGGCGGCGCGACGGTAGCAGAATGGTGGCAGCGATGATCTGGTGAACCCGGAGAATGACCGCAACTCACTGATTTCTCTACACGGAGGGGTGGCCGAGCGGTTGAAGGCACCGGTCTTGAAAACCGGCAGGCCCGCAAGGGTCTCGTGGGTTCGAATCCCACCCCCTCCGCTCTCTTGATCGCCGCCTCCTCGTCGACGCCGGCACGATCGAGACGACCCGCCCGAATCGACGTGCGCTCCCTGATCCGCTCGTGACAGGTCGCGGAGCAGATTCGCTGCCGCCGGGAGAGCACGGCGCCCCCCGCGGCCGCCGACGTCCCCCGCCTCCGTCACACCGAGGCGGCTCGAAGGGTCCGCCTCGCGCTCGCCTCAGGCGCCCGCCTCCCCAGCATCCCCGCGTCACAGCTCCACCGACCGCCCCCGCTCCTGCACCAACAGCAGCACGTCGTAGAGCAGCTTGACGCCCCCGGCGCACACCAGCGGCCAGCCGAACGTCGAGTGGCTCAGCATCACCCCCGTGAACAGCGGCGGGATCGCTGCGGCGAGGCTGCGCGGCACGTTGGTCAAGCTCGCCGCCGCGGCACGCTCCGCCGGCGGCACGATCGCCATCACGTACGCTTGACGCGGCGGGACATCCATCTGCGACAGCGCGGCGCGCCCGAGGAGGGCCGCGACCGCAACGGACGCGTTGGGCGCCACACCGGCGACGATCAGCAGGACGTTCGCCGGCAGATGCGTTCCGACCATCGTCTCGACGAGGCCGAACCGTCCCGCCAGCGCGGGCGACGCGAGCTGCGCGAGCGCGCTCGCCAGTCCCGCGACGAAGAAGATCATCCCGGCCGCTTCCACCGACAGCGCGAAGCGCTGGTGGAGCCACAGCACGAGCATCGCCTGCACGACGAAGCCGCCGCCGAAGCTGTCGAGGCTGAACAGTGCCGCGAGCCGCAGGACGTTGGCGCGCGAATGGCGGAGGGGTCTGGCGCGCGAGGGCGCGACCTCGCCGTGCGCCGACGCGGCTTCGCTCGTGCTCGCGAGGCCGCGGTAGACGAGCGCACTGACCACCGCCACCGCCGCGTACACCGCGAAGCCGGCGCGCTCCGCGTCGACGAGCGGCAGACCGAGGCCTCCGGCCACGAGCGCCGGGAGCGCGCTCGCAAGCGCGCCGAGCGCCGCGGCGACGTTTCCCGCGACGTTGTACCGCGCGAAGAGCTGCGTGCGCTGCGCGAGCGCCGTCGCGTCGGCGAGCGCCGCCTGCTCGGTCGGGAGGAACACGCTGACGTCACCCGACGACGGGTTCAGGGTCCCGACCACCGCGATCACGAGCAGCGGCCAGAAGCTCGTCGCGAGCACGAACCCGAGCCCCGTGCACAGCATCAGCACGCACGCGAGAAGCAGCAGCCTGCGACGATCGAAGCGGTGCGCGGTGACGCCCACGGCGATCGTCAGCGCCGCGGACCCGAGCAGCGTGCCGGCGACGAGGACGCCGACCTGGACCGTCGAGAACCCGAGCCGCAGCAGGTAGCCCGCGAGGAGCACGCTCACGAGCCCGTCGGCGAAGCCGCGCAGCGCCCGCACCGCGATGATGCGCCGGGCCTCGCTCGCACCGGGGAACACGGAGGTCGACATGGCCGTCTCGCTAAAGAATCCGCGTCCGCGGCCGAGGTTCCCTGCAGGAAAGCCCGGGCTCGCGCGCAGCGCCGCGGCCCACCGGCCCGCCGCCCCCTGGAGGAAGAATGACGACCACGACGAGCTCCACCATCGCATCCGTCCGCACGATGCGCTCGCGAGCCACGACGCGCACGATCGCGCTGCTCGTGGGCATCTCCGCTCTGGTCCTTCTCGCCCAGGCGTGCAGCAGCGACGGCGGCGGCGGCAGCAAGCCGGACCTCGGCTCACCCGAACCCGAGAGCGCCGCGAGCCTCTTCGCCTGCTCGCCCTGCAATCCCTATCCCGGCATGTACGGGGTCGCAGGCTGCACCACCCAGCAGAATCCGGGTACCTGCAACGACGATTGCAGCAGCTACTTCGAGGCGATCCCGAACGGGATGCAGATGACCGCCGGCGACAGCTGCCACACCGTCAACACGCACGACGAATGCCTGTTCGACATCGGCGACGGCGGCGTGACCCAGGTCGACTTCGACTTCACCGTCACCGACGCGTGCCACCAGACCGTCGACACGACGGAGTGGCTCTCGTTCTGGATCTACAGCGACCCGTGGAACAGCACCGTCGAGGCCGATTTCATCGAGAGCCTGAACGGACCCGGCGGCAAGAACGGCGCGCTCAACGCGAACTTCGCCGGCAACGGCCAGCAGGTCATCATCTTCCCGAACTCCGCACCGAACTGGAGCGGCCACATCACGACGAAGTTCTCGGGCTCGGGCGGCAGCGTCACCGCGATGACGACGAACAGCGCCAACTCCCAGGTCGCGTCGTCCACGCTGATCCGCGACTCCGGCTATTTCTTCGTCATGGACACCGCGCTGGGCTCGGGCGGCAACAAGCAGTGCTCGTTCACGGTCACGAACCTGAAGCTGCAGGGCACCGTCCCCGCCGGGCAGTGTGTGGGCCTGATCGGCGACTGACGGCGCTGCCGCCGCCTCGGTCGCCGCGATCCACCGATCGGTGCCGGGTCGGCGACATTCCGGCCGCATGGACCTCTTTGGCTTGACCGGCAAGCAGGAGATCGGCCCGACGAGGCGGCGCTATTCCTCGCGTCCATCGAAGGAACCGGCTAAAATCCAGCCGCTCGCCGCGGCCAGCCGTCGCATGCCCGATCCCGCGACCTCAGCCGTGCGGCTCGAGACGGACCAGGTCCACCGACACCGATCCCACGAAGACCTTGCTGCGGATGCGCAGCGGCACGTGCCGCGCGTCGTCCGTGACCCAGATGGTCGCGCGTCGGAGCCGCGTGTCCGGTGCCGGACGCCCCTCGATGCGCCACAGGTGCGGCACCACGCGCAGCGCGGCGAAACGGCCCGCCGGCACGTCGACGGTCTCCCGCGCGACGATGTCGAGCCGCACGAGGTAGCGCACCTCGCCGGTCCAGACGTCGTGCCATAGCGAGTCACCGGGCTGCGCGTCGCTGGCGCGCGCGTGAAACACCGCGGTCACCGGGTCGACCACGTCGACGAGCTCCGCCTCGCGGCGCTCGCCGGCATGCTCGTACACGCCGTGTGCGTGCGTGCCGTCGAAGTCGATGGTCGTCGCGTGCGGCCGGCCGTTCAGGTCGCGCCGGTAATCGAAGCGCAGCGGCGCCGGGCCGTCCGCGAGCATCGACGTCGCGAGCGCGCCGCGGAAGCTCCAGAACAGGCTGACGAACGCGTTGGTGCTCGCCTGCGCGCTCACCTCCACCGTCTCGCGCCCGGCGGCCGCACCGGCAGCGATTTCCAAGACACCGCTCCCCGCCGGAATGCCGTTCCACGCAACGCGGTACTCGAGCCGTCGCGGCAGCTCCATGGCGGCGGCGGTGCCGCCGAACAGCACGGCACCGATCGTCAGTGCCACGACGACGCGGCTCAGGCTGAGGCGAGCGCTCGACACTCCGAGCACACTGTCCGGCGCGCTCGCGTACGGCGCAAGCACGACGCGCGTACCGCGCCGCGCGCGAGCGGCGGCGTTCAGCGCGACACGGGGAGGTTCTCAGCGCGCCGTCTGGCGGAGCCAGTCCGCGAGGCGCGTCGTGCCGAGGCGCGCGCCGTCGGCGGCGACCAGCGACCCGTCGTCGAGCGGCGTGCCGAAGTAGCGCGCCTGCGGATCGGCCAGCACCGGCCGCTCGTCGCCGCGCGCCGCGAGCACGCGGCGTACGAGCTCGTCCATGCGGATGCGCTCGGGCCCGCCGACCTCCGTGACGCCGTTCCGCGGCTCCGCCAGCGCGACGTCTGCGAGTGCCGCCGAGACGTCGTGCGCCGCGATCGGCTGCATCGTCGCCGACGGCACGCGCACCGACGTCCCGTCGAACGCGCTGTCCGCGATCGGTGCCAGGAACTCGAAGAACTGCGTTGCGCGCAGG
Organism: Candidatus Binatia bacterium; assembly: GCA_019749875.1. Taxonomy (GTDB): domain Bacteria; phylum Desulfobacterota; class Binatia; order UBA12015; family UBA12015; genus VGTK01. The sequence goes on from JAIEPK010000492.1 coordinate 6,287, forward strand.
ATCGTGTACGGGACGCCGCCCTGCTCGATGAGACGCTCCTGGGCGAGCTTCGCGCGCAGGTAGCCGCTCTCCGGCAGGCGATCGCTGCCGCACACGGACAGCGCCACGTGGTGCCGCACGCCCGCGTCCCGCTCGGCCGCGAGCTGGTTGCGCGTCGACGTCGTGAAGAACTTCAGCACGTCGTCGTCCGCGAACGACGGCGAGTTGGTCACGTCGACGACCGTGTCGGCGCCGGCGAGGACCTCCGCCAGCCCGCGTCCGGTGAGCGTGTCGACGCCCGTCCTGGGCGATGCGGACGGCACGGTGTGATTCTTTGCTTGCAGGATCTCGATCAGGACACGGCCGATGAGGCCGCTGCCGCCGATGACGACGATCTTCATGTCCGACTCCTTTGCCGTCACGGAGGAGCCGCTCGTGCGCGGCTCCTCACGGGTCACGCAGGACAGGACCGAGCAGCGCGCCGCTTCGTGTAGGCGACGCCGAACAGCCGACCGCGCACGCTCGCGAAGACGGCTGCCGCGTGATCGAGGGAAGACGCATCCATGACGATGGATGGCGAGGACGCTGCACCGCGCCGCCGGTCCAAACAAGGGCCTTCGCGAGCTCGGCGTCCGATCGCGACGCACCGCCGACGCGGCTCTTTCCCCCGGCCGGATGAACCGGAGCGGAGCGGCGGCGCCCCCGCCGCGCGGTTGACGCCGCCGGATCGCCGTGACCCTCTGGGCCTCTGCCGTACGACGAAGGAGAGCACTCGTGTTCCTGATGCGCTTCGACCTGCGCGCGCCGACCGGCGGAACGCCGACGCGCGAGATCTACCGCGCCGCGCTCGACATGGCCGCGTGGGCGGAGTCGCGCGGATGCATCAGCGTCGTGCTGAGCGAGCACCACATGGTCGACGACGGCTACCTGCCGTCGCCGCTCGTCCTCGCCGGCGCGGTCGCGGCGCGGACGTCCACGGTACCGATCACCGTCGCCGCACTGCTCCTGCCGCTCTACGAGCCGGTGCGCCTCGCCGAGGAGATGGTCGTGCTCGATCATCTGAGCGGCGGCCGCATGATGTTCGTCGCGGCACTCGGCTACCGTCCGCTCGAGTACGCGATGCACGGCGTCGACTACCGGCGTCGCGGACGCCTCGCCGACGAGAACCTGGCACTGCTGCTGCGTGCGAAGACCGGTGCCGCGTTCG
>JAIEPK010000338.1 GCA_019749875.1 Candidatus Binatia bacterium
TCTCGGGCGGCGGCGCTGCGCGCGTGCTGCTCATCGGCGACGAGGTCGCGACCGCGCGGCTCGCGCGCGTGCTCGCCGACGAGGCGGCGTTCGGTGTGACGGTGGTCGCGCGTCTGTCGCCCGACGCGTTCCGGGCGCCGAATGCGCCGGTGCTCGCGCACGGATCCAACGGCACGAACGGTGCGGACGCCGCGTCGCTGCTCGACTCGCTCGCCGAGTATCTCGGCCGCGAAGCGATCGACGAGGTCGCGGTCGCGACCGACGAGTTCTCCGCCCGCGAGCTCGCACTCATGATCCAGGCCTGCGATCGCGAGGGCGTCGCCTTGCACGTGGCGCTCGAGGCGCTGGGCGCGGGCCTCGAGCGCGCGACCGTCGAGCAGATCGCCGACCATCGCCTGCTGTCGGTGAATCCGCAGGAGCACTGGCCGTGGGGACGCGCCGTCAAGATGGCGATCGACCTGGTGCTGGCGCCGATCCTCGTGCTCGTGACGTCGCCGCTGTGGCTGCTGATCGCGATCGCGATCAAGCTCGACTCGGCGGGACCGGTGTTCTTCGTGCAGGAGCGCATCGGCCTCAACAAGCGCCGCTTCCGCATGATCAAGTTTCGCAGCATGGTCGACGGCTCGGAGAAGCTCCGGCCGATGCTGCACGAGCTCAACGAGGCCGACGGTCCGATCTTCAAGCTGCGCGAGGATCCGCGCGTGACCCGCGTCGGCCGCTGGCTGCGCCGCTTCGACCTCGACGAGCTGCCGCAGCTGCTGAACGTCGTGCTGGGCGACATGAGCCTGATCGGTCCGCGCCCGATGCTGCCGCACGAGATCGGCGGCTTCGAGCCCTGGCAGCGGAAGCGCTTCTCGATGCAGCCCGGCATCACCGGGCTCTGGCAGGTGAGCAACCGGCTCGGCCAGCCGTTCCTGTCGGGGCTGCGCTGCGACCTCGACTACATCGATCGCTGGTCGTTGCTGCTCGACCTGCAGATCGCGCTGCGGACGATCCCCGCGGTGCTGCGCGACCGGGTGGCGCCTTGAGCGCGCCGCCGGTCCCGCAGCTCGATCTGAAGGCGCAGTACGCCGCGATCGCCGCGGAGATCGAGCCGGCCGTGCTCGAGGTCCTGCGCAGCGGGCGCTGGGTGCTCGGCGACTACGTGAAGGCCTTCGAGGCCGAGGCCGCGCGCTACGTCGGCGCGCCGCACGCGATCGGCTGTGCGTCGGGCTCGGACGCGCTGCTGCTGTCGCTGATGGCACTCGACGTCGGCCCGGGCGACGAGGTCGTGACGACCGCGTTCTCGTTCTTCGCCACCGCGTCGGCGATCACGCGCCTCGGTGCGCAGCCGGTGTTCGCCGACATCCGCGCCGACGACTTCCTGCTCGATCCCGACGCCGTGCGGCGCGCGATCACGCCGCGCACGCGCGCGCTGCTGCCGGTGCACCTGTACGGCCAGTGCGTCGACTTCGCGGCCTTCGCCGCGATCGCCGCCGAGCACCGGCTGCCGATCGTCGAGGACGCGGCGCAGGCGATCGGCGCGACACGAGACGGACACGCCGCGGGTGCCACCGGCGACCTCGGCTGCTTCAGCTTCTACCCGACCAAGAATCTCGGCGCGGCGGGGGACGCGGGGCTGGTGACGGCGCGCGACGAGCGTCTCGCTGCGCGTGTGCGTCGCCTGCGCGAGCACGGCTCCGAGAAGCGCTACGAGCACCTCGAGGTCGGTCTCAACAGCCGGCTCGACGCGATCCAGGCGGCGATCCTGAGCGTCAAGCTGCGTCACGTCGACGCCTGGTCCGATGCGCGCGTGGCGCGTGCCGCGGTCTACGATCGGCTGATCCACGACGCGGGTCTCGGGCGGACGGTCACGGTCCCGCACCGGCACGCGAGCGCACGGCACATCTTCCACCAGTACGTGATCCGGGCGCCGCGGCGCGACCAGCTGCGCGCGCATCTCGCGGCGCAGGGCATCGGCAGCGAGGTCTACTACCCGATCCCGCTGCACCTGCAGCAGTGCTTCGCCGGCCTCGGCTACCGCGCGGGCAGCCTGCCCGAGACCGAGCGTGCCGCGCGCGAGGTGCTCGCGCTGCCCATGTATCCGGAGCTCACGGCAACGCAGCAGGAGCGGGTCATCGAAGGAATCGCGATGTTCTACCGATAGCTCGGAATCCGGACTGGCGTCCGACGCCGTCATCGGCGGGGAGGGGGAGATGAGGATCATTCGTCGTTTGCAGTGGATGGTCGTGGTGGTGGCGCTGGCGGCGGCGGCGCGCGTGGAGGCGGCGCCGTTCGGGTTCATCGGGCCGCGTCAGGTCGGCATGGGCGGTGCGGGCGTGTCGGCGACCGAGGACGCGCACGCGATCTACTGGAATCCCGCCGGTCTCGCGCTGCACGACGGCCTCGACATCCGGCTGTCCGGAACCGTGCGTGCGTCCGTCAATCAGAACCTCGACGACGCGATCGACAAGATCCGTAAGGCCGTCAACAGCGGCAGCACCTCGCAGGAGGTCATCGACTACATCGACGGCCAGCTCGACCAGATCAGCGCGAACGCGAGCGGCGGCACCAACGGCGGCGGCGGCATCTTCGCGAAGATGAACTGGGAAGAGAACGCCTTCGGCCTGGCCTTCTACGACGAGTTCAACGGCACCGCGTCGCTGCCGCTGCGCAACCCGGGCGCATTGGTCCTCGCCGGGCGTCTGTTCAACGGGTCGGTCGTGGCACTCGACGGCCTCGAGGGACGCCAGTTCGCGGTTTCGTACGCGCGCTCGCTGTTCGACAAGACGCTCACCCTCGGCGTCACCGCGAGCGCGATCCAGGGGGTGGTCTACATCGACCGGTCGTTCGTGCAGGACAGCAATACCGGCGTCGAGTTCGTCAAGGACTACGACCAGTCGCGCAGCTCGTGGGACGCGAGCGTCGACGTCGGCATGGACTGGACGCCGATCTCCTGGCTGCGCTTCGGCATGGTCGGCAAGTACCTGAACCGTCCGACCTTCGACGCCTTCGATGCGAGCGACATCAAGATCAACGGTGTGCCGCCGAATCTGCCGCCCGAGTTCCTGGCGCGCGTGCGGCAGCAGCTCGCCGACCTGCAGGGCCGGTTCCAGCTCGCGCCGCAGGGGCGGGCGAGCGTCACGGCGTTCCCGATGGAAGGCATGACGGTCTCGGCCGACGTCGACGTCACGCCGAACCCGACCTTCGTGAAGGACGCCGACAGCCAGATCATGAGCGTCGGCGGCGAGCAGCTCTTCTTCGACCGGCTCCTCGCGACGCGGCTCGGCGTCTACTACGACTTCACGCTGCCCGACGCGGAGCCCGTGCCGACGATCGGCCTCGGCACCGAGTACGCCGGCTTCAGCTTCGACATCGCCGGCGCGTACGACTTCCAGAAGTCCGCCGGCGGCCTCGCGGTCGGCTTCGGCTACTCGATGTGACGAGCGCGCCGCGCGCCCGGCGCGGCCGACCGGAGGGAGCGCGGAGCGCGTGCCCGCTCGTTCAATCCAGGAAGCGCGCGCGGAACGAGGCATCCGGCAGGGCGCACGTCTCGTGGCGACCGAACCAGTCGTCGCGTTTCCGCGCGACGTACGCGTACAGCACGTCCAGCAGCGGCACCGTACCGGGTACGGCGGCGAGCCAGCCGAGCATGCGCCACGCGGGGCTCGCGTGCGCGAGCGCGCGCAGCACCGCGGCGCTGCGCAGGCTGACGCGACCACCACGGTCGGGCTCGAGCAGGACCACGCTGCCGTCGCGCGCGGCGCTGCGCAGCTCGGGCGGCAGATGCGCGGCCGCGAAGCGTCCCTGCAGGTGCGCATAGCGAAGCCGGTGTGTGCGGTCGTGGCGCGCGAGGAACGCGACGCTGCGGTTGCACAGCGGGCACTCGCCGTCGAACAGCACCACAGGAGCGCTCTCGGAGCGCAGGTCTTGCCCGGGGTCGCTCACGCGCGACTCTCGACGCGTGTCAGCGAAGAGGTGCTGCGGAGCGAAGCGCGAAGCGGAGCGGGGAGAGGGAAGGAAGCGTGACCGGGCGATCGCAGGTGCTGGTGTTCAGGGTACGGATTGCGATGTGGGCGGAGAGGTCGGTTTGCTCGGGTGCGTGAGCCAGGATTTCGGTATCCGGTAGATCGCCCGGTCGAGTGCGTGTAGCAGCAATGCGGGTGCCAGAAAAAGCCTTGAAATTTCAGAAAATGCGATCCTGCATCCGTGCAAGACTTCATCACGGCGTGATCCTTCCTTGCGTCTCGGTCATCGATCCGTCGAATGTCGCTCGCGCCCGATGCCGCGCAGTCATCGCGCGCTCGATGCCCACGCAGAGCATCCGCTGCGTGAGATCGCGCGACACGCATCGCCTCGCTTGATTCCCGGACGGTGCCGCAACTACAAGGCCGCATCGTTTCCCGCGGCGTCATCCTCTTTCTCGCGAGCGGCGCGGGGCTCGGCTACGCGCCGTTCGCGTCCGGTACCTTCGGCAGCCTGCTCGGCATCGTTCTCTATCTTGCTCTTCTGCAAGTGACCACGTCGCTCGGGACGACGATCCTCCTGCTGAGCCTCCTGACCGTCGTCGCGATCGCGATCGCGGGACGCGCCGATGCGATCTGGCAGGAGCACGACAGCGGTCGCATCGTCATCGACGAGATCGTCGGCATGGCGATCGCGCTCGCCGGCTTCCCCCCGACCTGGACCAACGTCGTCGCGCTGTTCGTGCTGTTCCGCGTGCTCGACATCGTGAAGCTGTGGCCGGCGAGCTGGTTCGATCGCAAGGTTCCGGGGGGCGCGGGCGTGGTCCTCGACGACGTGGTCAGCGGCATCTATGCAAACCTGCTCGCAAACCTCGTCGCGCGCATCCTGCTCTGACGTCACGGCTCTCGGGCGTTCGTGACCGCCGGCGCGCGGCGGATTCCGAAGATGCGGCGCGCGACGGCCGCGGAAAATCCGAGTCATGCTGGAAAAGGTCGTCATCCTCTCGACCGGCGACGAGCTCACGACGGGCAAGATCGCCGACACCAACGCACAGTGGCTCGCCGACCGCTGTTTGACCCTGGGCCTCGACGTCGTGGCCGTGCTGGTCGTCGGCGACTTTCACGACCGCATCGCCTGGGCCTGGGAGCGCGCCTTCGAGCTCGGCGATCTGGTGATCTCGACCGGTGGCCTCGGACCCACGAGCGACGACCTCACCACCGAGATCGTCGCCAAGGTCCTCGGCGTCGGGCTGCGCTTCGACGAGCCGTCGGCGGCGCGCATGCGGGCCCTGTTCGAGCGCATGGGTCGCGTCATGCCGGAGAACAACCTGCGCCAGGCGCAGTTTCCGGATAGCTCCGTGATCCTCGAGAACCCGCTCGGCACCGCACCCGGATACCGCGTGAGCTGCGAGCGCGAGGTTCCGGCGCCCGGCGGTGCCGGTCGGGTGCGCGTGCCACGCCACCTGGTCGTGATGCCGGGCGTGCCGCGCGAGATGAAGCCGATGTTCGACGACCGCGTCGTGCCGTGGATCCGCGAGCTGCGCGGCACGTCGGACGTCATCGCCGTGCGCACGTTCCAGACCTTCGGCATGAGCGAGTCGGCGCTCGACGAGGCCGTCAACGCGGTCATCCGGGCCGACGAGGCGCGGGTCGGCTTTCGTGCCAGCTTTCCGATGATCTCGGTGAAGCTGCTGGTGCGGGATCTCCCCGAGCGCGCCGATGCTCGCCTCGAGGAGCTGTCGGCGCGGCTCCGGGCGGCGCTCGGCCCGGTGATCTTCGGCGAGGGCGACGTGACGATGGAGGGCGCCACCGGGGCGGCGCTGCGCGCGCGCGGCGCGACGCTGGCGGTCGCCGAGTCGTGCTCGGGCGGCCTGATCGGCCACCGCGTGACCGAGGTGCCCGGCTGCTCGGCGTACTTCCTCGCCGACTACGTGACCTACTCGAACGGGGCGAAGAAGGACGTGCTCGGTGTCCGCGCCGAGACGCTCGAGAAGTTCGGAGCGGTCAGCGAGGAGACCGTGCGCGAGATGGCGGAGGGCGCGCGCAAGCGGTCGGGGGCCTCGGTCGCGGTCGCGACCAGCGGCGTCGCCGGTCCCGACGGCGGTAGCGAGAAGACGCCGGTCGGGACGGTGTGCTTCGCGCTCTCGGCCGAGGGCGTGCTCTTGTCGCGACGGCACCAGCTCTGGGGCACGCGCGACTGGGTGAAGCTGCTGACCTCGCAGCTCGCCCTCGATTGGGTGCGAAGGTGGGCGCTGGGCCTTCCGGTGGTGGAATCCGGCTTTCGCAGGTGATACGAAGAAAAGGCGAAGTCGCGAGCCAGCGGGGGGGACAGCCGCTGGGCGAGCGGATCGCCAGAATGTGGACCGCTGGACGAGAGATTATGTCGGGGAGGCCGGAGACGGCCGGGGGTGTTCGTGGTAGCGCATCGCGAACGCCAGCTCGATCTCCCCGTCGAGCGGCAGGGCAACACGAGAACGCCGGGCGATCGCCGGGTTGTGAGGTCAGGAGGACGTGATGGACGCGAACCGAGAGCGGGCGATGGAGCTGGCGATGAGCCAGATCGAGAAGCAGTTCGGCAAAGGCGCGATCATGAAGCTCGGCGCCGATGCCCCCGTGGCCGACATCCAGGCGGTGTCGACCGGGTCGCTGGCGCTCGACATGGCGCTCGGGGTCGGCGGCGTGCCGCGCGGCCGCGTGATCGAGATCTACGGGCCGGAGTCGTCGGGCAAGACGACGCTGTCGCTGCAGATCATCGCCGAGGCGCAGAAAGAGGGCGGGGTCAGCGCCTTCATCGACGCCGAGCACGCGCTCGACACGAGCTACGCCCGCAAGCTCGGCGTCAAGCTCGAAGACCTGCTCGTCTCGCAGCCCGACAACGGCGAGCAGGCGCTCGAGATCGCCGAGACGCTGGTGCGCTCGGGCGCGCTCGACATCCTGGTCGTCGACTCGGTCGCCGCGCTCGTGCCCCGGGCCGAGCTCGAGGGCGACATGGGCGACCCGCAGATGGGTCTCCAGGCGCGCCTCATGTCGCAGGCGCTGCGCAAGCTGACGGCGACGATCGCGCGCTCGCGCACGATCGTCATCTTCATCAACCAGATCCGCATGAAGATCGGCGTCATGTTCGGCAACCCCGAGACGACGACCGGCGGCAACGCGCTCAAGTTCTACGCGTCCGTGCGCATGGACATCCGCCGCATCGGCGCCATCAAGCAGGGCGACGAGGTGATCGGCAGCCGCACCAAGGTGAAGATCGTCAAGAACAAGGTCGCACCGCCGTTCCGCGAGGCCGAGTTCGACATCCTCTACGGCAGCGGCATCTCGCGCGAGGGCGAGATCATCGATCTCGGCGCCGAGGACGGCATCGTCGAGAAGTCCGGCTCGTGGTTCTCGTACGAGGGCGAGCGCATCGGCCAGGGTCGCGAGAACGCGAAGGAGTTCCTGCGCGAGCACCCGGAGACGGCGCACAAGATCGAGGAGAAGATCCGCGCCAAGCACGGCGTCCCGCCGCGCGGCGCGACCACGGCGTCGGCCGCCGCGGCCGGTGCGGCGAACGGGTCCGTCGCCGACG
>JAIEPK010000648.1 GCA_019749875.1 Candidatus Binatia bacterium
GACGCCCGCGGCGTGCAGCGCGGCCAGCACGCGCGGCGGCGACATCGGCAGCTCGGTCATGCGCACGCCGGTCGCGGCGGCGATCGCGTTCGCGACCGCACCCGGCGGCGGTACGATGGAGACCTCGCCGACGCCGCGCACGCCGTACGGATGGCCCGGGTTCGGCACCTCGACGATGACCGTCTCGATCATCGGCAGGTCCAGCGCGACCGGCATGCGGTAGTCGAGGAAGCCCGCGTTCAGCAGGTGGCCCTCGCGATCGTAGACGTACTCCTCGTTGAGCGCCCAGCCGAGCCCCTGCACGGTTCCGCCCTGCATCTGGCCCTCGACGTAGGCCGGATGGATGGCCCGCCCGGCGTCCTGCACGACGGTACAGCGCACCACGTCGACCTTGCCGGTCTCGAGGTCGACGTCGACGTCGACCAGCGCCGCGGCGTAGGCGGCGCCGGTCGCCTTCTGCGCGTTCACGGTCGCGCGTCCCACCACCGGTCCGCCGGTGCGGCCGAGCTTCGGCGCGATCTGCGCGACCGACAGCGGCGGGTGGTCGCCGTACTCGGCGACGGCGTGCCCGTCCTCGAACCGCACCTGCTCGAGCGGGATCTTCCAGATCGCGGCGGCACGCTCGCGCAGCTGGCGCTTGACGTCCTTTGCCGCCTCGTACACCGCGAGCCCGGTCGCCATGGTGACTCGGCTGCCCCCGGTGACGTCGGTGTGGCCGACGGAGTCGGTGTCGGCGACGCTCGGTCGCACGCGCTCGATGGCGAGGCCGAGCTCCTCTGCCGCGATCATCGCGCACGACGTGCGCGTGCCGCCGATGTCGGGGGAGCCGGTGACGACGCTCGCCGTGCCGTCGGCGTTGATCGCGATGGTGGCGCTCGACTGGAGGCCCGCGTTGAACCAGAACCCGGTCGCGACGCCGCGCCCGCGACGCTTGACGGCAGGATCCGAGGTCGTGCCGAGCGGGGCGCGCCAGTGCGGCGAGGACTCGATCGCCGCGAGCACCTCGAGCAGCCCGATCCGCTTGTGGCGGGGACCGGCCGGGGTCGGGGTGCCCTCGCGCGCGCCGTTCGTTCGCCGAAACTCGATCGGGTCGATGCCGAGCTTCGCCGCGAGCTCGTCGACCACGGCCTCGGCGGCGAATGCCGCGTTGCTCGCGCCCGGTGCGCGATATGCCGCGGTCTTCGGTCGATTCACCACGACGTCGAAGCCCTCGATGCGCAGCGTCTCGATGTCGTACGGCGCGAGCAGGCACATGGCACCGGCCCACACCGGCGAGCCGGGAAACGCCCCCGCCTCGTAGACCAGGGTCGCGTCGGCGGCGACGATGCGGCCGTCCCTGGTCGCACCGAGCTTGACGCGGATGTGCGAGCCCGACGTCGGCCCCGACGCGCGCAGGACCTCGGCGCGGCTCATGACCATCTTCACCGGCCGACCCGACTTGCGCGCCAGCAGGATCGCCAGCGGCTCGAGGTAGATCGTGGTCTTGCCGCCGAAGCCGCCGCCGATCTCGGCCGGCACGACCTTGATCTGCGACAGCCGCATGGTGAGGATCTCGGCGCAGAAGTTGCGCACCTCGAACGGACCCTGCGTGCTCACCCAGACCGTCGCCTGGCCGTCCGCGTCGACCTTGGCGACCGCGTTGTGCGGCTCGATGTAGCCCTGGTGCACCATCGCGGTGTCGAACTCGCGCTCGACGACCACGTCGGCGGCGGCGAACGCGGCGGCGACGTCGCCGCGCTCGAAGCGCACCACGCTGGCGACGTTGGTCGGCGTGTCGCGCGGCGGCTCGACGTTGGCCGTGCGCAGGTCGTCGTGCAGGATCGGCGCGTCGTCGCGCATCGCGGCGCGCGCGTCGAGCACTGCCGGCAGGACCTCGTAGCGCACCTCGATGAGCTTCAGTGCCTCGTCGGCGACGTGCGGGCTGGTGGCGGCGACCGCGGCGACCGCGTGGCCGTCGTAGAGGACCTTGCCCTTCGCGAGGACGTTGTCCGACAGGTGGCGCGGGTTGCTGGTCCCCTCGCCGGACTGCTCGGTCTTGCTCTTGACGGGCGGCATGTCGGCGCCGGTGACGATCGCCTTCACGCCGGGCAGCGCGAGCGCCCGATCCACGTCGATCGACAGGATGCGCGCGTGCGCGTGCGGGCTGCGCAGGACCTTGCCGTGCAGCATCCCGGGCAGATTCACGTCGGCCCCGTAGCGGGCGCGTCCGGTCACCTTGTCGATGCCGTCGTGACGGATCGGACGGGTGCCGACGATCTTGAAGTTGCGCTCGGTCGTGGGTCGCTCGTGCTTGTCGTGCGATGCCATCTTGGGTGCCTCAGTTGCCGCGCGACGCGGTGCCGCGGCCGCGCGCCACCGTGCCTCGCATCTCGGCCGCGGCGGCCAGCACCGCGTGCACGATCTTGTCGTAGCCCGTGCAGCGGCACAGGTTGCCGGCGAGCTCGTAGCGGACCTCGTGCTCGGACGGATCCGGGTTGCGCTCGAGCAACGCCTTCGCCGCGATCAGGAAGCCCGGCGTGCAGATGCCGCACTGCAGGGCGGCGTGCTCGAGGAAGGCGCGTTGCAGCGGGTGCAGCTGGTCGCCGTCGGCGAGGCCTTCCACGGTGGTCAGGGTGCGACCCTCGGCCTCGACGCCGAGCACCAGGCACGCGCACACGACGCGACCGTCGAGCAGCACGCTGCACGCGCCGCAATCGCCGGTCGCACAGCCTTCCTTGGTCCCGGTGAGGTCGAGCTCGTCGCGCAGCACCTCGAGCAGCGTCTGGCGCGGCTCGCAAAGCAGCTCGGTGCTCTCGCCGTTGAGCGTCAGGGTGACGTGGGTCTTCGCCATCTCGTTCAGGCTCCCTGCAGCGCGCGACGCGCGGCCTCGGCGACCACGCGCCGCGTGAGCACGCCGGTGATCTCGCGCCGGTAGTCGGCCGGCGCGCGCATGTCGGTGATCGGCCGTGCTGCCGCCATGGCGGCAGCGGCGGCGCGGGCGATCGCCGCGTCGTCGAGCGTGCCGCCGACGAGCGCACGCGCCGCGTCCTCGGCGAGGAGCACGGTCGGTCCCACCGCGCCGAGCGCGATGCGCGCCGCGCTGCAGCGTGCTCCGTCGCGGGTGATCGATGCCGCGACGCCGACCACCGCGATGTCCATCTCGTTGCGCGGGATGAAGCGCTGGTAGGCATCGGCGGAGTGTGCGGACGGCGCCGGGACGCGCAGCTCGACCAGCAGCTCGCCGCGTCCGAGGACGGTCTTGCCCGGAGCGGTCACGAAGCTCGCGACGGGAACCTCGCGGCGACCAGCGGGACCGACGACCACGCCGACCGCGTCGAGCGCGGCCAGCGCGGGTGTCGTGTCGGCGGCGGGCGAGCCGTTGCAGAGGTTGCCGGCGATGGTCGCGCGGCTCTGGATCTGCGTCGAGCCGATCAGCGCCGTCGCCTCGGCGAGGCCGGGGAACGACCGCCGGACGCGCGCGTCGTCGGCGAGACGCCAGCACGGCACTGCGGCACCGATGCGCAGCGCGCCGGACGCATCGACGTCGAGCGTCGCGAGCTCGGCGATGCGCTTGACGTCGATCAGGTGGCGCGATGGACACGTGCCGGCGCGCAGCTGGATCAGCAGGTCGGTGCCGCCGGCCAGCACGCGCGCGTCGTCGGCGGCGAGCAGCGCCACGGCGTCGTCGAGCGATCGCGGGGCGGAGTATCGGATCTCGTGCAACGGGCCCTCCGGGAAAGATTCGATCTTAGGAAGCGGGTGGTGGTCGACGCAATCCTCGGCCCGTATACACGAGGCGTGGACGATCTCGACGCCTTCGTCGCCGAGCTGCGCCGGCGCCTGTCCGATCCGGCGCGCGCGGGGCGGGACCTCGTGGTCGCGTCGATCGTGCGCGACCGCGGCTCGACGCCGCGCAAGGCCGGGGCGAAGATGCTGATCGACCCGGCGGGACCGCAGCTCGGCACGGTCGGCGGCGGCTGCGGCGAGGCCGAGGTGGTGAGCCGCGCACATCGCGTGCTCGCGACCGGCGAGCCGCAACGGCTCGAGGTCAGCCTGCTGGAGGAAGACGGCTGGGAGAGCCCGTCGATCTGCGGCGGCGTGCTCGACGTCTTCCTCGAGCGCTGCGGGGAGACGCTCGGCGGAGTGCCCGCGACGGAGATCTTCGCGGCGCTCGACACGGCACGCGCACGCGGGCTCGCCGCCGCTCTGGTCTCGATCACCCGGGCGCCGCGCACACACGCGGCACTGCTGGGCCGGAAGTGCGTGGTCGACGAGCGCGGCGTGCAGCGCCTGCCCTTCGCGGACGCGACCATCGACGCCGCGGCGGTCGAGCAGGCGCTGCGCGCGCTCGCGCGTGGCGAGCCCAGCGAGGAGGCGCTCGACGGCGGCTGGGCGCTGTTCGTCGAGCCGCTCGTGACGGCGCCGGAGCTGGTGATCGTGGGAGCCGGGCACGTCGGCCAGGCACTCGCGCGCGTGGCCCCCGCCGCGGGCTTCGCCGTGACCGTGCTCGACGACCGTGCGTCGTTCGCGAATCCGCACCGGCTGCCGGAGGCGCGCGCGATCGTCGTCGCCGATCCGCGCACGGCGCTCACGGAGCTGCCGCAGCGCCGCTCCCGCGCGATCGTCCTGGTGACGCGTGGCCACAAGCTCGACGCCGACTGCCTGCGCGTCGCGCTCGGGCTCGACTGGTTCTACCTCGGCATGATCGGCAGCCGCCGCCGCGTGCGGCGCATCCTCGAGCACCTTGCCGGCGAGGGCCTCGATCCCGATCGCCTGGCACGCGTGCATGCACCGATCGGCCTCGACATCGGTGCCGAGACGCCGGGTGAGATCGCGGTCGCGGTGGTGGCGGAGATCGTCGACGTGCGGCGTCGCGGCCGCGCGACCGCCGTGTCGCTGTCGCGGCGCGGCTGAGCGCTCACCCCGGCCGTCGCGGCGTCGCGGCGCGACCGAGCGCTTCAACCGCGAACGAAACGCCCGGAGCCCGCCGTCAAGGACGCGAGGTCGGCCGGTGTGTCGACGTCGATGCGGATGCCGGGGTCGTCGACCTCGAGCTCGACGACGCGCGCCGGCCGCGCGTGCACGACCGCGCGCGCGCCGAGCGCGTCCGGGGTCGCGAGCAGCTCGTTCCAGACGTCTGCGGCGAACAGGACGGGGTGCCCGCGTCGTCCGTCGTGCACCGGCACGACGATTGCCGGTCCGTCCGGCGGCACGTCGCCGACGGTCCCCTTCGCCCACGCAGCGATCAGTGCGGCGACGGTCTGCGCGCGAATCGCCGGATGGTCGACGAGCGCCACCACCGCCGCCGCCGGTCGCACGTCGCGCGCGAGCAGCGCCGCCAGTGCGACCTTGAGAGACGACAGCTGGCCGCGCTCGGGCTCGGGATTCCGCAGCACGGGCACGTGCTGCGAGACGGGCAGGGCGGCGAGCACGGCCTCGTGCGCGCTGCCGCTCACCACCACGACGTCGGCGATGCCGCCGTCGTGCAGCGCACCGACGACGCGCGCGAGGAACGTCCTTCCATCGTGCAGCAGGCCTGCCTTCGCGACCCCCATGCGCCGCGACGCGCCGCCGGCGAGGACGATGCCCACGACGTCGCCGCGAGCCGCCGGCGCGGCGGCCGCCGGCACGCTCATCGCTTGCCGGGCTTCGCGTCGCGGCCCGTCAAGTAGTCGCCGAGCAGCCCGAGCGAGTGCTCCGCGTCGTGGCAGTACGTGCAGAGGTTCTCCCAGTTGCTGCCGTCGGCCGGATTGTTTTGGTGGTTGCCGTCCTTGTGGTGCACGGTCAGCAGGTGGAGGTCGTGCTCCTCGAACTCGCGTGCGCACTTGGCGCAGATCCAGCCGTGCAGCGCGAGCGATCGGGCGCGGTAGTCCTGCTGGCGCGCGAGCTGATCGCGCTTGGCGGCCGCGAACACGTCGTCGTAGCGCTTGGCCTCGCTGGGCGGCGCAGGAGGCCTGGGGCGGCGCGGTCTGAAGCCCATCGGCGTCATTCTGCCGCGCGCGGGTGCGTCCGTCGAGATTCCCCCGCCGGTCCGACGCTCGACGTCGGCGTCGCGCGCGAGCGCGCCGGCTTCAGTCGACGGTCGCGCCGCCGGCCAGCTCCTGCTCCGCGGCCTCGAGGTGCTGCACCACCTGACGGTCGACCTCGCGGTAGCGCGCGATGGCATCGTCGAAGCGCTTCGACTCGCCCTTCTGCTCGGCCATCGTGCGGCCGAACTTGCGGATCCAGTCGATGTGCCAGCCCTCGTCCTTGGTGACGTTCTTCAACACCTGTTCGGTGTCGGCGTCGAGGTTGGGCCGTCGCAGGTGCTGCTGGTAGCGGCGCAGGGCGCGCTGCTCGACGACGACGGTCAGGGCCAAGAGGTCGATCACGTCGCGCGGCATCCCCGCCTGGCGACCCATGCGGACCTGGTAGCCGTCGCAGACGACCAGCGGCTTCGCGCCGGCTCGAACGATGCGCTCGGTCCACAGCCATGCATGCCGGGTCTCGTCTGCGAGGTGCTGCGAGAGGGCGATCTGCGCATCGGGATCGTCGAGGTGCTTCAGCAGGCGGAAGAGCAGGTTGGCGCCGTGCTGCTCCGCATTCCGGTAATACGAGAACACGGCAATGTCGGCAGGAACGCCCTCGGCCACGGCGCTGGCCAGATCGATTGTGGCAGCTGACATCGTCGACTCCTCCCGGAAGCGCAGCTTCGCCGACGCCTCCACCGCCGCCTCCGCCCGAGGAAAACGACGTTTGCGGCCTTTATGGGTCTGACCTCCGGCCCGCAACCCACCGCGTCATGCCACGACGCCGCCGATGCCGTCGATCAGCTGGTCAGATCGGGCAGGATCGGCAGCCGGAAGCGCGCCGTCTGCTTGCGAAAGAACGACGGCACGAGCAGCCGCGCCAGGTACACCAGCCCGACGTGGCGCGGCACCGTGACCTCGTAGGCGCCCCGCGCGAGCGCATCGAGGACGCCGGCGCAGAACTGGTCGACGCCGATGAAGCTCGACTGCACCTGCGCGGGGAGCCGCGCCATGGTCGCCTCGTCGAACATCTCGGTGCGTACCAGCGCCGGATGCACACAGAGGACGTGGATGCCGAGCGGGTCGAACTCGTAGGCGATGCTCTCCGAGAGCCCGGCGATCGCGAACTTGCTCGCGGCGTAGGCCGCCTCGTCCGGCTGGCCGAGCTTGCCCGCGACCGACGACAGGTTGACGATCCAGCCGCTGCCCTGCGCGCGCATCGCCGGCAGCACGGCCTTGATCCAGTAGACGACCGAGAAGTAGTTGACGCGCATCATGCGCTCGACGTCCGCGACGTCGTGGTCCTTGAACAGCACGTGGCGGTTGTAGCCGGCGTTGTTGACCAGGACGTCGATGCGCCCGAAGCGCTCGATGACGTCCCGTGCCGCGGCCTCGACCGCGTCGCGCTGCTCGACGTCGCACGGCACGACGAGAGCCGTTCCGCCCTCGGCCTCGATGCCGGCCGCGACCTGCTCGAGCCGCTCCCGGCGGCGTGCCACCAGCGCGACGCGCGCGCCGCGACGCGCGAACGCCTGCGCGA
>JAIEPK010000655.1 GCA_019749875.1 Candidatus Binatia bacterium
GGTGTTCTTCGGATCATCATCTTCCCACGCCTCAGCTCCTGGTGCCCTCCTTCCCGCGCGCGCAAGCTCGAGTCGCTCGGCTACGCCGAGTGAGGCCGTTCGCACCGCCCTTCGTGCCGGAGGGCGCGGCGCGGGGTGCAATGGCCGCGGCGCTCGTCTAGCGTCCGGCTGGGCGCCGGCTCCGGCGTCCGCCGATCCCGTCCCGCGGTGACGCCGCGGCTGCACGGCTTCAATCAGGAGCGAGATCCGCGCATGGCTGCAGAACATTTCGACGTGCTGATCGTGGGGGCCGGCCTGTCCGGCGTGGGCGCGGGCGTGCACCTGCACGAGCGCTGTCCCCGCAAGAGCTACGTGATCCTCGAGGGACGTCCGGCGATGGGCGGTACCTGGGATCTCTTCCGCTACCCGGGCATCCGCTCGGACAGCGACATGCACACGCTGGGCTACCGCTTCAAGCCCTGGCGCGAGGCCAAGGCGATCGCCGACGGGCCGTCGATCCTGCGCTACATCCGGGAGACCGCCGCCGAGTACGGCGTCGATCGCAACATCCGCTACCAGCACCTGGTCACCAGGGCGTCGTGGTCGAGCGAGACCGCGACCTGGACCGTCGAGGCGGCGCGCAAGGACACCGGCGAGACCGCGCGCTTCACCTGCAACATGCTGCTGATGTGCGCGGGCTACTACAGCTACCGCGAGGGCTACACGCCGGAGTTCGCCGGCATCGAGAGCTTCAAGGGCCGCGTCATCCATCCGCAGAAGTGGCCCGAGGACCTCGACTACCGCGGCAAGCGCGTCGTCGTCATCGGCTCGGGCGCGACCGCGATGACGCTGATCCCCTCGATGGCGCAGGACGTCGCGCACATCGTCATGCTGCAGCGCTCGCCGACCTACGTGATCTCGCGCCCCGACAAGGACGTGATCGCGAACGCGCTGCGCAAGATCCTGCCCGCGAGCTGGGCCTACGCCGTCACGCGCTGGAAGAACACGACGCTGCAGCAGCTCCTCTACCGGCGCACGCGGACCAAGCCGGCGGAGGTCCGCAAGTGGCTGCTCGACATGGTGCAGAAGGAGCTCGGACCCGGCTTCGACGTCGAGAAGCACTTCACCCCGCGCTACAACCCGTGGGACCAGCGCCTCTGCCTGGTGCCGAACGGCGACCTGTTCGCGGCGATCCGCTCGGGCAAGGCGTCGGTCGAGACCGACGAGATCGAGCGCTTCACCGAGAACGGCCTGCTGCTCAAGTCCGGCAAGACGCTCGAGGCGGACATCGTCGTCACCGCGACCGGGCTCAACATCGTGGTGCTCGGCGAGGCGCAGTTCGTGGTCGACGGCAAGCCCGTCGATTTCGCCGAGACCTGGTCGTACAAGGGCATGATGTACTCGGACGTGCCGAATTTGATCTCGACGTTCGGCTACATCAACGCCTCGTGGACGCTGCGCGCGGACCTGACGTCCGAGTACGCGTGCCGCCTGCTGAACCACATGGACGAGCGTGGGGCGCGCATCGTCGTGCCACGGCTGCGCCCGTCGGATGCGAGCATGCCGGCGCGCCGTTGGATCGACGACTTCGCGGCGGGCTACTTCCAGCGCTCCCTGCACCGCTTCCCGAAGCAGGGCGATCGCGAGCCTTGGCTGAACCCGCAGAACTACGGGAAGGACAAGAAGATGATCCGCGAAGGCGCGCTGGAGGACGGCGTCCTCCAGTTCACGTCGCCGCAGGCGGCCCGGGGTGCTGCCGATCGGCGCGAGCGGGACGCGCTGGCGGACGCGGCACCGCCGTCGGCCGCCTAGCGTCGGGCGATCGCACCACCTGCGTGCTTGATTCGTCGGCCACCCGCGCGGCGAGATCTACGGGCTCGTGCACACGCCGGCGCGCTCCCAGGCGTCGGCGCGCGGTCGCGCCATCTCGGCGCGGAAGCGATCGAAGCTCCACGGCCACGCCGCCGGCACGCCGCGATCGTCGAGGTACCAGCTCCGGCATCCCGTGCTCCACACGGTGCGCTGCGCGGCGGACACGCGCTCTGCGTCGAAGCGTTCGCTCGCCGCACGCGTCGCGCTGATCTCGCGGCAGCGACCGTCGCGCAGCTCGGCGACGAGCTGCAGCAGGTAGGCCACCTGCAGCTCGGCGACTTCGATCAGCGAGAAGTTGCCGACCGGGCCGTTCGGACCGTTGACCAGGAACAGGTTCGGGAAGTCCGGCACCGAGATCGACAGGTAGGCGCTCGGGCGCTTCGCCCAGACGTCGTCGAGCCGGACGCCGCCGCGTCCGCTGACGTGCATCGGGCGCAGGAAGCGGTCGGCACGGAAGCCGGTCGCGAGCACCAGCACGTCGAGCTCGTGCAGGCGGCCGTCGCGCGTGCGGACGCCGCGCGACTCGACGTGATCGATGGCCTCGGTCACCAGCTCCGCGTTCGGCTGCTGGATCGCGTGATAAAAGTTCGGCGACACGACCAGGCGCTTGCAGCCGGCACGGTACGAGGGGCGAAGCTTCTCGCGCAGGATCGGATCGGCGACGCTGCTCTCCAGGTTCGCACGGCATGCCTCCTCGATCAGCGCGAGCTGCGGCGAGTCCGCGTCGATCACCGCGTCGGAGAAGCTGGCGACGAAGCTCCGCGCGAGATCGTCGCGCAGCACGCGCATCCGGTCCGGATGTCGTGCGAACGCGGCCCGCTCCTCGGCGGAGTAGGGCGGGTTCTCCTGCGGCGCGATCCACTGCGCGGTGCGCTGGAACAGCGTCAGGCGTGCGACGCGATCGACGACCGCCGAGACGATCTGCACGGCACTCGAGCCGGTGCCGACCACGCCGAGCCGGCCGCCTTCGATCGCCACGCGATGGTTCCATCGCGCGCTGTGGAACGACGCGCCGGCGAAGCGATCGAGGCCCGGGATGTCCGGGACGTTCGGATGGTGCAGCACCCCGGTCGCCGCGATCAGCACGTCGTACGCGCCGAGCGGGCCGTCCTGCGCTTCGAGGTGCCACCGCCCGCCGTCGAACGTCGCGCGCGTGATCTCCGTTGCGAAGCGAATCCGCGGCAGGACCCCGCGGCGTCGCGCGACGTCTTCGAAGTAGGCCCGGATCTCGGCACCCGCTGCGTACCGGTGGCTCCAGCTCGGGTTCGGCTCGAACGAGTAGCTGTACAGGTGCGACGGGACGTCGCACGCGATGCCCGGATAGGTGTTCTCGCGCCACGTGCCGCCGAGCCGGCCGGCCTTCTCGTAGACCGTGACGTCGCGGTAGCCGGCCTCGGCGAGCTTGATGGCGGCGAGGATGCCGGACATGCCGGCGCCGATCACGGCGAAACGGAGTGGTCGTGGCTCTTGCATCGGGACCTCGGCCCGCGCGGGGCGTCTGCGACGCTATCACCACCCGAGAGAACAAAAATGGGCAAAACGACGTATGCAGTGCATCGATCGGCCGCAGCCGCGTGCCGAACGTCCGGCGACGTGCTGCCGCGGCTTGTACGAGCCGGCGCCGCGCGCGACCATCCGGCCATGACCGAGCAGAGAGCCGAGCTGGTGCGCTTCGACGCCGTGCGCGTCGCGACCGACGACCTCGCGCGCGCGACGCGCGCCTACGCGCTGCTGCTCGGCACCGAGCCCGAGCGGAAGTCGCACGAGCACGTCCGCTTCGCCCTGGCGCGCGGCGCGGTGGAGCTGGTGCACGGCGTGCCCGGCGCCCAGTCGCTGCGCTTGACGCGCACGCCGGTCGCGGGCGTCGACGCGGAGGCGGCCTACGAGCTGGTGGTCGAGGAGGGCTTCGGCGGCATCGGCGTCGCCGTCGATCCGTGTCCGACCGGACCGGATGGGCGGCCCGCGATGCGCCGGCACCCGTCGCTGGCCGAAGCCGCACCGACCGCGGGTGGTGTCGTCGGCGTCGACCACGTCGTGGTGAACACGGCGGACCCCGAGCGTGCGATCCGGTTGTGGCGTGACGGGCTCGGCGTCCGGCTGGCGCTCGACCGCGAATTTCCGCAGCGCGGCCTGCGCATGCTGTTCTTTCGCTCCGCGGGCGTGACGCTCGAGTTCGTGAGTGCGCTCGCCGGCACGGGCGCGCGCGGCGGCGACGACGTGCTCGACGGCATCGCCTACCGGGTCGCCGACCTCGGTGCGATGCGCGCGCGACTCGCCACGGCCGGCCTCGACGTCAGCGAGCCGCGCACGGGGAACAAGCAGGGGACGCGCGTCGCGACGGTGCGCAGCGGCACCGAGGGCGTGCCGACGCTGCTCATCGAGGCGGACGCGCCGCCGGCCGAGCGCGGCTGACACGCGATGCTGGTTGGTCCGTGCAGAAGCGTGGCAACCTCAACGGACTGATTCGGCGCCGGAGTCGCTCGCCGTTCCGCAAGGATCGCCGTCGCTGTGGGGAGGAGAGCTTCTGCCACTGCGGCGCTGCCGCGGTCGGTGAAGTGGCAGTCGTCGAAGAAGTGACCGAGGTCCTTCGGAATGAGCGGGTCGAGGTCCACGAAGCCGACGTGCGCGCGCGATGCAACTCGCGCTGCATGTCGTTCATCGCGCGCAGATGATCCGCAGCGTCGAGTCGACGAGTGCCGTCGTGGCGGTCGCGCTCGCCAGCGCGAGCAGCGCGCGGCGAATCCATCCCGCATCCGATCTCACGCCGCCGAACGCTTTCGCGAGCTGCGCCGGCCCCGCGTCGTCGGCTGGATCAAGGATTCCGCCGGGATGCCGAGGTCGCGATGCAGCCGGCGGATCATCTCGAGCGAGAGAGCCCGCTTGCGACCGAGGATCTCGGACACCCGCCCTCTGGAGCCGAGCAGCTTCTCGAGGTGCTTGCGCGTCAGCCCGCGTTGCTCGAGGCGCATCTTGATCGCATCGATGGGATCCGGCGGCTCGATGCGCCACCGCTTCTCCTCGTACGCTTCGACGAGCGTCACCAGCACGTCGAGCAGATCGCCCTCGGCTGACCCGGGCGCAGCATCCATGAGCCGCTCGATGCGTCCAAGGGCCGCGTCGTAGTCCGTCTCGTTCCGGATCGGTCTGACGGTCTTCATGCCTTCTCCGCATCGATGCGGTCGTACCCGGCGTGCGTTCCGACGAAGCGCACGTAGACGACGCGGTAGGGGTAGTTGATCTTGACCACGAGTCGATACTTGTTGCCGCAGATGCTGAACACGACCCGGCTGCCCTTCAGGATGCCCGCGTCGCCATAGGTAACCTCGACTTCCGCGGGGCTCGACCAGTCGGCCCGCTGAGCTTGTGTGTGCCAGTCTTCGAGGCCCGTCTCGCATCGGAGAAACGGCGATCTCGTTCCCGGAACAGCCGTAGCGTCCGCTTCGCGCTGATCCGCACTGCTCCCGCCGGCTACCGTGATCCCAAGATGCGAACACTGTTCCCGCCGGCAAGGCTCGTGCCGCTCGCTCTTGTGCCGCGCGGCACGGCGCGCGAGGATCGCGCCCCATGTCCTCGAACGGCGGCCCGAGCCGCGGAGACCGAGATGCGCGGTAGCCTCGTCCGCGGCGTCGCGATCGTCCTCGCGCTCCTCGCGATCGTCGCGCTGGCCGTGCGCTGGCGCTTCGGCGGCGGACTGCGCCTCGACGACCGCACCACCGCGCCGCGCATGCAGCCGGCGCAGCTCGAGCCGGTCGCGAACCTCGATCATCCGCCGGGCAACATCGCGGTCTCTGCCGGCGGTCGTGTGTTCTTCACGTTCCACCCCGACGCGGATCCGCCGGTCAAGGTCGCCGAGCTGGTGAACGGCAAGCCGGTGCCGTATCCGGACGACGCCTGGCAGCAGAAGCGGAGCGACGACCAGCCGCACTTCCAGACCCCGCTCGCGCTGCGCATCGACGCGCAGAGCCGGCTCTGGGTGCTGGACTACGCGGGCTATGCGATGGGCCAGCCGCGGCTCGTCGCGTTCGACCTCGCGACCGGCAAGCCCTTCCACGTGCACGACTTCCCGTCGGACGTGGCACCGTTCCTGTCGATGCTGAACGACTTCCAGGTCTCGCCGGACGGCAGCAAGGTCTACATCGCGGAGGCGAGCCCGATCCTGCGGCGTCCCGCGCTGATCGTGCACGACGTCGCGAGCGGCCAGAGCCGGCGCGTGCTCGAGGGACATCCGTCCGTGCAGGCGCAGGACTATCTGCTGCAGGCGCCGGGGCGCGACATGGTCGCGTACGGCCTCTACGCGCTGAAGATCCCGGTCGACTCGATCGCGCTCGATGCCGCGGGGGAGTGGCTCTACTACGGACCGCTGAGCGGCGATCGCCTGTACCGCATTCGTACCGCGGACCTCAACGACGCGACGATCGCGCCGCAGGATCTCGCGGCGCGCGTCGAGGACTACGGCCCGAAGACCATCTCCGACGGCCTCACCACCGACGTCGCGGGCAATGTCTACGTGAGCGACCCGGAGCACTCCGCCGTTCTCATCTTGACGCCCGAGCGCAAGCTCGAGACGCTCGTCAAGGACGGTCGGCTGCGCTGGCCCGATGGCTTCAGCTTCGGACCCGACGGCTGGCTCTACGTGACCGCGAGCGACCTCCAGGACGTGCTCTTCGTCGGCGCCTCGCACGTGCGCGCGAGCGCGCCGTTCCAGATCTTTCGCTTCAAGCCGGGACCGCAGGGGATTCCGGGCCGCTAACTCGCCAGGAGAGAGAACCGATGAGCTACGAGACGCTGCAGGTCGAGCGCGAAGGCCACATCACGTGGCTGACGCTGAACCGTCCGGACACGCTGAACGCGATGAACACCACGCTGATCCGCGAGGTGAGCGACTTCTTCCGAGGCCTCGTCGACGATCGCGAGACGCGCGTCGTCATCCTGAAAGGTGCCGGGCGCGGCTTCTGCGCGGGGCTCGATCTCAAGCAGCAGGCGGGCGACGCCGCCGAGCGCGATGCGGCGTCCGATCCGAACGGTTCGGTCAGCGGCGGGCTGCGCGGACAGCGCCGGGTGAGCGAGATCGTGATGCTCATGCGGCGCGCGCCGCAGCCGATCATCGCGGCGGTGCACGGTGCGGCGTGCGGCGGCGGCTTCGCGATGGCGCTCGCGTCGGACGTGCGCATCGCCGGCGCGTCGGCGCGCATGAATGCCGCCTTCATCCGCATCGGGCTCTCGGCCTGCGACGTCGGCGTGAGCTACTTCCTGCCGCGCATCGTCGGAGTGTCGGTCGCGAGCGAGCTGCTCTTGACGGGCGATTTCATCGACGCCGCGCGCGCCGAGCGCACCGGCCTCGTGTCGCGCGTCGTGCCGGACGCGGAGCTCGACCAGGCGGCGCGCGAGCTGGCTCTGCGCATGCTGCGCAACTCGCCGCTCGGGCTGAAGCTCACGAAGGAATGCCTGAAGCACTCGATCGACGCGGGCAACCTGGAGGCCGCGATCGCGATGGAG
This sequence comes from Candidatus Binatia bacterium, assembly GCA_019749875.1. Taxonomy (GTDB): domain Bacteria; phylum Desulfobacterota; class Binatia; order UBA12015; family UBA12015; genus VGTK01. The sequence goes on from JAIEPK010000655.1 coordinate 7,348, forward strand.
GACCGGAACCAGATCCTCGCCGCGCGCTCGCGCGACTTTCGCGAGGGCGTGACGGCGTTCCTCACCAAGCGCGAGGCGAAGTTCACCGACGACTGACGTCCGCGTCGGCTTCCGTCGACCACGAAGCGGTGCAGACGCTCGCGCGTCTTGATCGCAGGTCCTCCACGCCCCGCGTGGCGTCGCCGCGCACGACCCGGCGTGCGGGGGCGTCGTGGCGGGCGCGGCGGCGGCGACGTGTCCGCGCCG
>JAIEPK010000280.1 GCA_019749875.1 Candidatus Binatia bacterium
GAAGGAAGAGGATCGTGGTCATGGCAACTCCGCTTCCTGGCGAGCCAGCGAAATCAGCATCGTCTCTGGCAGCTTGTGCGGATAGGCGCGATAAACGCCCTCTTTCACATAACGCGAGATTATCGGACATCGCGCCCACCCGAGCGGCCCCCGCCCGGCGCCCGCAAAGTACGCAGCGGACAAAGCACCTGTCAACAAAAATTCTGGCCGCGACGTCTTCGCGCCGCCATGGTCCCGCCCCGACCGGCCCGGAACCCGGCCAACGAGACGCACAGCGACCGGCCGACCTCACGTCGGTAGTCGCGTCGCGATGACGACGCCCGCGTCACGCCCAGTCGAACGACTCTTGCGTGAGCCCAGGCGGTGACCGTGCCGGCAGCGGCGGCGCGATCGAGGTCGGCACTCCGAGGTGGCGGAGGATCCGCCGGACCACCTCCGGGTCGTCGATCGCTGCGACGAAGCGCAGCTGCCCACCGCAGCGCGCGCAGTGCAAGACGTCGATCTCGAACACCCGGCGCAGCAGGTCGGCCCACCGGACCCAGCCGTCCTTGCGCGGCATTGCCACCCCTGCTCCTTCATCGATCGGTGATGATCGGCCGGCGTCGGGCCGGGACGGAACCCCTGCGGGGGGACCAGGAGCAGAGCCGTTCCCGGCGGGGCCTTCAGCGACCTCGCGTGCACGTGCTACCGCGGCGCGTCGCCGTGCAGCATGGGGCGCGAACACGCCATGGTACAGCAGCAGATTGACGCGCGGCTTCGGCGTCAGCGCGGCGAGGCGGCCGAGGAAGTCCAGCGGGTCGAACAGGAGCGCGCGCGTGCCGTCGCGCCATGGCCGGCGGAGCTCGAGGCGCACGCGACCGTCCGGGGCGATCGCGAGAGAGCCCTGCGCGATCGGCGGTCGCAGAACGTATCGGCATAGATGCTCGAGGCGTTGTCGGTCGCCGGCCGGTACGGCAACCCCCGCGTGCAGATCGAAGCCGGCGATGTGCGCGTGGCGCGGCGCACCGGAGCCGTCGTCCGGCGGAGCCTCCGGCGCGTGACCGAGGCGCACCGCTCGGCTGCCGGCGTCGGCGCCGATGGCGGATCGTCCCGCCACTGACGCCGCGGCGAGTCCCGCGAGCAGCGGCGACTCGTCCGCGAGCTCGTCACGGCGAGCGTCGTCGGCGATCCCATCCCCTTCGACGTCGATGCCGTGCCCCTGCGCGATGCGCACGATGCGCCGCCGTACCGTCAGGAGCACGCGCCAGACGTCGCGATCCGACGGCACCGGCAGCGGCACGAAGTGCGCCCCGTCGCCGGCGAAGACGCCCTGAACGACGAGCGAGTGGAAGTGGATGTTCAAGTTTGCGGCCGAGCCGAAGCGCTGGATCGCGGTCACGGCACCGCCGCGGCCGTCGGCAGCACCGCGCCGCCGCGCGCGACGTCGCTCGAACGACAACACTGCACGGATGAACACCCCGAGCACCCGCCGACAGAGCCGCTGGTCGTACGCGAGCGCGTAGCGCAGCCGGTGCGGCGTGGTGAGCACCCACTGCCGGACCGGAAGGCCGCCGAGCACGTCGTCCACGAGGTGGGCGGCAAGGCTCGCCATGCGCCGACCCGTGCACGACGGGCAGAAGCCGCGTCCCTTGCAGGAGAACGCGACCAGCAGGTCGGCGCGACACTGGTCGCAGCGGAAGCGCGCGAAGCCGCGCGCGAGCTGGCCGCAGGTCAGGAACTCACGCAACTCGCGCTCGACGAAGTGCGGCAGGCCGTCACCGTCGCCGCGAGCGCGCGCCTCGGCGAGAAAGGTCTCCAGGTGCTCGTGGACGAGCCGGTGCAGCGCGCCGAGCTCGGGCGTGCGCGGGCGGTAGCCGGGCGGCGCGAGCCCCGCGGGATCTGCGGCGACGACTCCGCGCGAACCGACGCGACCGGCCACGGCCGCGAGGATTGCGGCTTTCGTGCCGGGCGTACGGGGCGCGCGGCGGCCCATCGTTGGGTGACGGGCCACTCATCGGCCCGAGCCAGATGCAACCTCGCGTCACGCCGCATCCGCAACGCTACGTTTCACGGAGACGCTGACCGCGTCACGCCGGCCCGCTTCGGTCCCACCGCGACCGCGCCGGACGCGCCACCGGCAGGGCTGGCAGCATCGTCTGGCCGTCCGCGATTGACCCCACGATCCTACCCCGGTAGGAAGACAACCATGGCGACCGCAGAGAAGATCAGCGTCTCCGTGAGCCGGGATGATCTGGCCTGGGCGAGGAAGCGAGCGCGAGCGCGGCGCACCAGCCTCTCGGCCGTGGTCTCCGAGGCCCTCCTGCGCCAGCGACAGGCCGAGGCCGGGGTTCGCCTCCTCGAAGACCTCGGCACCGAAGACATCACCGAGGGCGATCTCGACGCGATTCGCTCCGAGCTCGGCTGGGCGCCGAAGCGCAAGGGACGCGGGAGTCGGCCGCAAACGCGAGCGCGCTGAGGGTGGCGGCTCTCACGTTCGACACGGGCGCGTTGATCGCCCTGTCGCGCGGGGACAAGCGAATGCGCGCGGTGCTGGTGGCTGCGCAGGAGCGTCGCGCGGTGATCACCGTACCTGCGGTCGTGGTCGCGGAGTGGTGGCGCACAGGCGGCAGTCGCTCCCGGCTGATCCTCGAGCGCGTCGATGTCGAGCCGGTCGGCGAGCGACTGGCGAAGATCGCCGGAGAAGCCCTGGCGGCCGTTCCGGGAGCGACGGCGATCGACGCGATCGTCATGGCATCGGCCGCGCAGCGTGGTGACGCCGTGTTCACGTCGGATCTCGAGGATCTCGACCGACTGCGCCGATACTTCCCCGGCGTGCGACTCATTCGCGCTTGACGCTTCCGCTGCAGCGGCGGGCGAGCGCGAGAACACCGTCTGCGTGCTCGGCATCGGCTGCTACACCGCGTTCGCGGCCCTCATGGACGTCGACTGCCAGCAGGCGATGCAGGGCGACGGTGACATGATCACCGAGGGCATCCAGGAGGTGATCCACGCAGCCGCACGCGGCGAGAAGATCACCGCCATCTGCCTCAACAACGCGGCCTTCGGCGAGACCGGCGGCCACATGACGGCGACCAGCGTGATCGGCCAGCGCACGAAGAGCACGCTCGAGGGCCGCAGCCCCGAGCGCCACGGCTACCCGATCCGCCTGCCCGAGATGCTGGTCGGCTTCGAGGGGGTGGCGTACCTCGCGCGCGGCACGGTGCACACGCCGGCCGGCGTCAAGAAGACCAAGAAGCTGCTGCGCGCGGCGCTCGAGACGCAGCGGCGCGGGCTCGGCTTCTCGCTCGTCGAAGTGGTGACGATGTGCCCGACCGGGTGGTTCGTGACGCCGGGAGACGGGCCGAAGTTCCAGCAGGAGAATCTGCTGCCGGTGTTTCCGGTCGGCGAGCTGAAGCGGCCGCGTGACTTGACGGTGTAAGCGGCGGCTGGGCGCGATCGACACCGACAGGGCGATCGACGCGCACGTGTGCTCGAGGCCGCGCTCGCCTTGGCGCTCGCCGCTCGGGCGCTTTCCCCGCCGCCGCCGGGGCGATAGAGGGGTCGAGCGGGGGCTGACGTCCCCGCGGACGACGATGTCTCCTGCCGCGCCCAACCGCGTTCGCGTGACGCCGGTCCACGCGATCGAGCTCCCCGAAGCTCTCTTTCGCCTCATCGTGCAGCCGCCCGAGCACGACTTCGTCATGCGCCGACTCTCGGAGAAGCTCGCCAACGGAGAGCCGCTGATCCAGGGCGAGCTGGTGATCGCCGGCAAGGACACCCTCGATCGCTACCCGCTCGCGCGCGAGTACCCGGTGCACTTCCGGAAGACGTACTATCCCACCTGCTTCCACCAGGACCCCGGCCAGGAGCTGCGCCGCCACCAGCGCGTCGCCGAGATCCTGCCGATCCCGCCGCCGATCGGCTGCACACGCACCTCGTTCCGCAGCTGCTTCCTTCCGGGGCACTCGCTCGACAAGCTGGCGCCGTTCGGGCTCGAGCCGCCCGAGGCGAATCTCCGCGTCGCCGAGCAGATGCCCGTCGCCGCCCAGATCGGGCTGTGGCGACTCTTCGAGATCCTGCACGGACAGCTCACCGACCTGCACCGTGCCGGCCTCGTGCACGGCGACCTGCTGCTCCACAACGTGATCGTCTCGACGTCGCCGATCGGGGTGTACCCGATCGATTTCGAGCGCACCGTCGATCGCACCGAGACCGCTTCGGACGAAGCATGGCGAGAGCTCTGCGAGCAGGATCTGCTCGAGCTCCGGAAGGCCGCAGCGTACCTGCTCTGCGTCCTCGGACCGCAGCCGGGCGAGCTGGCAGCGGGGATCGGCGCGAGGCTCGAGGAACTCTTCCCGAGCGCGGCCCGGCTACGGGAGCGACTTCGGTGACGGGATGCGGTCGCGCACGATCCGCCGTCTGTACCGTCGCGTCACGCGGTGGCCTTCAGCTCCCCCATCGGGACCACCGGAAGCAAGTCTCGTGGGGAGCGGATCGGCGCGATGGGCGACGCGCGCGCCGAGAGCCGGTGCGCGTCGCCGTCCCACCGGTTCACGTGAATCCGCGACGCAGGGGCAGGAGTTCCCGTCACGGCTTGCAGCAGTAGAGATCGAATCCGCCGTACGAGCCGTCGGGGTCGCGGTACATGCGGGATCCCGCCGGATAGTAGCCGACGCTGCACGTGCAGCTCCGCGTGCAGCCGTTGCAGCCGGGATTCGCGCAGCCGGTCTCGTAGTAGCAGTTGTTCTGGTTGAGCGACGCCGACGTCTGATCGGTCGAACATTGAAACGCGGAGCCGCTCCATGTGAGCTTGTCCGTTCCTGCGCACGTCGGCGCGTCCACCGACATCGTGCCGGAGGACGTGATCGGGTCGGGCAGCGACTGGAGACCGGGGCCAGCGGTGATCGTCGTTCCTCCGCTCGGCGAGTCCCAGCAAACCATCGCCTGGCTGATCAGATTGCAGGTCGGAAAGGCTCCCGCGCGGATGTTGTTGACCTTGCCGTTGCTGAGCTTCTTGCAGCCGCAGACCTGCTCGGCGGCGGCGGGGCTTGGTGCGGCCGTCGAGCCGGCGAACAGTGCCAAGGCAAGAACCATGATGGCGCGAATCGTCTGCCGTCGCATCGCGAGACCTCCTGTTGGCTGACACCTCGACGTGGTCGAGCACGTGCGAGCGGCGCGATATCCCACGAGGGTAGCGAAAGCAAACAAAATTCTTGTCGTGCGCTCGCGATGCGTCGCCGGGGTTCGTGGAAGACAGCGCGTACCACGTGCAGGCTCGTGACGAGACCATGTTCGGAGAGCCGGTCCAGGTCGACCCGTCGCATGCATGCAGCGCCGACCAGCCCCCTTCGCGAAGGCCTTCAAATGGCCGCGCTTGACGCAAACCAGCCTGCGCCCGATACGACGCCTTCCCCTTGCCATCGCCGCACCGGCGGTCTGCCCGTTGCGACCCAGCTACGACACTGGCTGAGGAGCTGTTCTGGCGTACACGCTGGGCGGCGGATTCGCATGAGCTGAGGCGCATTGCGGCCGGCGTGTGCGGCGTTCCGGTGCGTCACCTACCGATCCTCCTCGGCATCGACCGCGCGTGGGAGATGCGCCGACTGCGCACGCGATTGACCCTGACGATCTCCGGACTGCCGTTTGGAGCGATCTTGCTTCCTGGATGCACGGCGGGCGCGCGAGGTCTTGGCTCGTTGCGCCACGCTGCGCCCGCACCGTGACGACCTCGTGCCGACCGGGACTGCGGACTGCGACGCGCTCGACGATCCGCCGCGGCGGCAGTGTACCTACGACCCGGATGCGCCCGTTCCCGATCCCGTGCACGGACCGTTCATCGATTTCTGCGATCCCTTCTGATGCGGACCGGCGACCGCGTCGTGCTCGCGCTCGACGGCCCGGCGCGCGGCGCACCGGGCGCGCGCATCAATCGCCGGCGGCTCCTTCGGTTGCCGCGATGCGCCACGCGACCGGCGTCGCGCGGCGGTCGAGGCTGCTCGAGCCCGCGGCGAGCGTGCCGGCGAGACCGACCACCGCGCTGTCCTCGTCGCCGTCGAGCGGCTGCAGGATCGCGCGCACCGTCCACGTCGCGTCGTCGGTGCGCTGCCACACCACGGCGACGCCGCGTCCCGCCGCATACACGCACTCGCCTGCAACGAAGCTGCCGCTCACCGCGATCGCATGGTCGCACCGGAGAGCGTCGGCAGGTCGCGGGAGCTTCTGCGGAACGAAGGCGCCATCACGCTCGATCCACACCACCGCCTGGCGCGCCCCACCACCGTCGTCGCTCCAGCCGGCGATCACGTCGCCGTCGATGCCGTACGCGCCGCCGCGCCCACCGCCCTCGAGTGAGGGAAGGATCTCCAGCCGGAAGGCACCGGCGCTCTCGCTCCACAGCACCGGCAGCTCGGGCTCGAGCCCCGCGCCGACGATGCGTCCGGTCGCGTCGCCTTGATAGGGTCGCGGGCCGACGACGAAGCCTTCGGCCGGCAGTCGTTCCCAAGACGCGCCGGGCTCGCGCCAGAGCACGGGAATGCGCGGCGATTCGCTCGCATCGAGCGAGCCGATGAAGCGCGCCGGCGGCGCCGGGCGGACTTCGTCGCTGAACTGCGGGAGCCCGAATCCGATGAGCCACTCCACCTCGCCTGCCGGCCCGGCTGCGTACTGAAACGGCGCCAGGAAGCCGCTCGGCGTGCGATCCGTCGCGTATGCGACGACCCAGTCCGACTCGCCGACCGCCAGCGGCTGTCCGCGCTGCTCGCACGCCGGATCGATCGGCGGCATCCAGGGGCAGCCGACGACCGGCACCGGACCCGCGTCGGGACCCGCGTCCGGCGGCAAGATGATCTGTCCCTGGCCGATGGGTAGGGGCGTCGAACGGTACACCGCGATCCATTCCCGCGTGTTGACGCTCGTCACCGTGCCGATCGCCCCGAGGCGCATCGCGGCGACCGATCCTGCGGTCGGGGTCGGTCCGGCGAACGTCGGTGCGGGCGTCGCCGTGGGCGACGGCAGCGGCTGGAACGACGAGCTGCTGCCGCACGCGGCGGCGAGCAGCAGCGTCATGGGGAGCAGCGCACCCGGCGCGCGCCGCCGTGTACATCCCGTGGGTGAGCTCATGGTGATGTTCCTCCCGACTCGGTCACGGCCACGCCATCGCGCGCAGATCCCGTCCGAGCGGATAGGCGAGGCGAGCGCCCCACGTCAAGTCCAAGGAACGCCGATCCGATCCGTACCGCGCACGGCGACACCCGGATCGTCGCTCACCGTCACGGTGAGCGGCGGCGCGAACGGCCCCGCGATGTCGAGCGCACGGAAGCGCAGGGTCGAGCGCGAGCGCGACGCTCACTGCGGTGCCGGGCCGGACACGCCCGCGCGGCAACGCAGGATGTCGCCGCGAGGTCCGCCCCGGCAGTCGTCCGCAGCGAACACGTGCAAGCCGCACCTGCCGGACGCACCGTCCGCACGATCCGCACCGACGACCACGCCCGCGAGCAGCGGAGCGACCGGATCACCGAGCGTCGAGTGCAGAGTTTCCACCCGGCAGCGGATACCGCCACCGCGCGCACGAGCGTCGACGATCCGGACGCGCCGCAGGCCGCGCGCACTGCCCGCCGTCGGCGGCCGCGAGCGCCCACC
>JAIEPK010000301.1 GCA_019749875.1 Candidatus Binatia bacterium
GCGTGGCGTGCTGCGCCGCACGCCGGGCGAGCGCGAGGTGGAGCTGCGCGTGCGCGCGTGCGGGCTCAACTTTCGCGACGCGCTGCTGGCGACGCGCGTCCTCGAGCTCGACGGCACGTCGGCGCTCGGCCTCGAGTGCGCGGGCACGGTCGTCGCGACCGGCTCCGCGGTGCACGAGGTCGCGGTGGGCGACGAGGTGATTGCCGTCGCACCGAACGTGCTCGCGACGTTCGTCACGGTGCCGGTCGACGGCTGCGTGCGCAAGCCCGCGGCGCTCGGCTGCGCTGCGTCGGCGGCGCTGCCCATCGCATACTTGACGGCGCAGCACGCGCTGCTGCGCGTCGGCTGCCTGAACGCGGGCGAGCGCGTGCTGATCCATGCCGCGACCGGCGGCGTGGGGCTCGCCGCGCTCCACGTGGCGCGACGCGCAGGGGCCGAGGTCTTCGCGACCGCCGGCAGCGCCGAGAAGCGGCGCCTTCTGAACGAGCTCGGCGTCGAGCACGTGTTCGACTCGCGCAGCCTCGCCTTTGCCGACGAGGTGCTGCTGGCGACCGGCGGCGAGGGCGTCGACGTGGTCCTGAACTCGCTCGCCGGCGAGGCCGTCGAGCGTGGGCTCGCCGTGCTGCGTCCGTTCGGACGCTTCCTCGAGCTCGGCAAGCGCGACGCGTACGCCGACGCGCACCTGCCGCTCGCCGCGTTGCGACGAAACCTGAGCTTCCACGTGATCGACCTCGAGCCGCTGGTCGCGCAGCATCCCAAGCTGTGCGGCGCGTGGCTCGCGCCGCTCGTGCGCGACGTCGAGCAGGGCGCGCTCGAGGCACTTCCGGTCGAGGTCTTCCCGGTCCGCGACGCAAACGAGGCGCTGCAGCATCTCGCGCGTGCACGCCACGTCGGCAAGGTCGTCCTCACCTGTGACGATTCCGCGGGCGAAACCGCTTCCACCACCTCGAGCGCGGCGGAAGGGACGTACCTCGTCACCGGCGGCCTCGGCGCGGTCGGCCTCACGCTGGCGGAATGGCTCGTCGCCGAGGGCGCACGCCACGTCGCGCTCCTCGGCCGCCGGCCGCCGAGCGCGCCCGCGACAGACGGGATCGCTCGCCTGCGCGCGGCGGGCGCGGCGGTGCAGGTGCTGCAGGCGGACGTCGCCAGCATGCCGGAGCTGGCCGCCGCCCTGACGCAGATCCGGCGCTCGTCGCCGCCGCTGCGCGGCGTGATCCATGCGGCAGGTCTGCTGCAGGACGCCATGCTGGCCGACCTGGACGAGGCGAGCGTGCGGGCGGTCCTCGCGCCGAAGGTGGAGGGCGCGTGGAATCTGCACGAGCTCACGCTCGACGATCCGCTCGACCTGTTCGTCACGACGTCGTCCGCGGCGGCCGTGCTCGGCTCGCCGGGGCAGGCGAGCTACGCGGCGGCGAACGCCTTCCTCGACGCGCTCGCGCACCAGCGTCGCGCGCTCGGGCTGCCGTCGCTGAGCGTCAACTTCGGTCCGTGGGCAGACGTCGGCCTCGCCACCCAGCGCGCCGACCGCGGCGCGCGTCTCGCGGCACGCGGGCTCTCGAGCCTGCCGCCGGAGGTGTGCAGTGCGGGGCTGCGCGTCGCGCTCGCGCACGGCGGCGCGCAGGTCTGCGTCATGTCGTTCGCGCGTGAGCGCTGGACGGCTGCCTACCCGACGGCAGAGACGAGCTCGCTGCTGCGTGCTCTGCAGAGCGACGTGCCCACCGGCGTGGCCGACGGCGAGGCGCCGCTGCTGCGCGAGCTCGCGGCGCTCGAGTCGTTCTCCGACCGTCTCGACCTGATCGAGGCGCGCGTGCGCGAGGCGATCGCCGACGTGCTGCGCATGTCGGGTACAGAGATCGAGCGGCGCACGCCGCTGCGCGACCTCGGCCTCGACTCTCTGATGGCCGTCGAGCTGCGCAACCGCCTGAGCGCGATGCTCGCGCTTCGCCTGCCGGCGACGCTCGCGTTCAACCACCCGACGCTGGAGTCACTGGCGCGGGATCTGACCGTCCGCCTGGACGGCCCGAGCCGCGCGGCGAGCGATCGCCGCGACATGAGACGAGAACCCTATGAAGGAACGCGAGCAAGCGCGCCCGACGCAGCGTGAGCCGATCGCAATCGTCGGCATGGCGTGTCGCTTCCCCGGCGGCGCGGACGGCCCCGATGGCTACTGGCGCGTCCTCGAAGGCGGCGTCGACGCCGTCCGCGAGCTGCCCGCCGAGCGCTGGGACCTGGACGCGAACTACGATCCGGTGCTGCAGACGCCGGGCAAGATCCACACCCGGCAAGGCGGCTTCCTCGAGAACATTGACCGCTTCGATGCCGAGTTCTTCGGCATCTCGCCGCGCGAGGCGGCGGTCATGGATCCTCAGCAGCGTCTCGCGCTCGAGGTCGCGTGGGAGGCGATCGAGGACGCCGGGCTCGCCGCGGAGCGGCTGCGTGGCACCCAGACCGGCGTCTTCTTCGGCGTCAGCACGTTCGACTACCTGCTGGTCGCGACGCACGACGATGTGCCGTCACAGCCGTACGGAGCCACCGGCTGTGCACACAGCATCCTCGCCGGTCGGATCTCGTACCTGCTCGATCTGCTCGGGCCGAGCGTCGCGATCGACACCGCGTGCTCGTCCTCGCTCGTCGCGGTCGACCTTGCCTGCCGGACCCTCGGCGCGCGCGACTGCGACCTCGCGCTCGTCGGCGGCGTCAACGCGGTCCTCTACCCGAGCATGAGCATCGCCTTCTCGATGGGCGGCTTCCTGTCGCCCGATGGACGCTGCAAGGCGTTCGACGCATCCGCGAATGGCTACGGGCGCGGCGAGGGCTGCGGCGTCGTGGTGCTGAAGAGGCTCGCCGACGCACTCGACGATCGCGACCGCATCTGGGCCGTGATCCGCGGCTCGGCGATCAACCAGGACGGGCGCAGCGCGGGCATCACCGCGCCGAAGGCGTCGTCGCAGGTGCGCGTGATCCGTGCCGCGCTCGCGACTGCCGGCGTGCGCCCGGAGGAGATCGGCTGCATCGAGGCGCACGGCACCGGAACACCGCTCGGCGATCCGATCGAGGTGGAGGCGCTGACCGAGGCGATCGGGCAGCCGCGCGCAGACGGCGGCCGCTGCGCGCTCGGTACGGCGAAGACCAACCTCGGACACCTCGAGGCAGCGGCCGGCATCGCCGGGCTCATCAAGTCCGCACTCGTGCTGCATCACGAGGCGATCCCGCCGAGCTTGCACTTCGAGCGTCCAAATCCCGAGATCAGCTTCGACGGCACGCCCTTCTTCGTCCCGCGCGAGATCGTTCCCTGGCCGGCGCACGGTCCGCGGCGACTGGTCGGGGTGAGCAGCTTCGGCTTCAGCGGCACCAACGCGCACGTCGTGCTCGAGGAGGCGCCCCGCGCCGTGGCGAGCGACGCGGCCTCGCGCAACGGTGCCGCGGCGGCCTCTGCGCCCGTCGCCGAGCGGCCATGCTTGCTGCCGATCTCGGCGCGCAGCGAGCCGTCGCTGCAGCGCCTGGCGGCCGCGTACCGCGATCGGATCGGTGCCCAGGAGGACCGAGGTGCTGCGGGTCTCGCCGACCTTTGCGCCGCAGCGAGCGTCGCGCGGACGCACCACGGCCACCGCTTGGCGATCAGCGCGCGCGACGCTGCCGAGGCCGTCGCCGCACTCGACGCGTTCGCCGCAGGCGAAGCGCGCTCCGGCGCGCGCACGGGCGTGGTGCCGGCCGGGGCGAAGACGCGCGTCGCCTTCGTGTTCTCCGGTCAAGGTGCCCAGTGGCCGGCGATGGGACGCGACCTCGTCGCGCACGAGGCGGTGTTCCGCTCCGTGCTCGAAGCCTGCGATGGCGCGTTCCGCCGCCATCTGGAGCTGTCGGTCGTCGACGAGCTGCTGGCCGAGGGGCGGATGTCGCGGCTCGAGGAGACGCACGTCGCGCAGCCGGTGATCTTCTCGCTCCAGGTCGCGCTCGCGGCGCTGTGGCGCTCGTGGGGCGTCGAGCCGGCCGCACTCATCGGGCACAGCCTCGGCGAGGTGTCGGCGGCGCACGTCGCTGGTGCGCTGTCGCTCGACGAGGCGGCAAGACTCGTCGCGCAGCGCGGACGGCTGATGCAGCAAGCGACCGGTCTCGGCCGCATGGTCGCGATCGAGCTACCGGCCGAGCGCTTGCACGAGCGCGTCGACGCGCTCGCAGCGCGGCTGTCGATCGCCGCGGTCAACGACTTTGCCGCGACCGTCGTGTCGGGCGATACATCGCCGCTCGAGGAGCTCGTCGCCGAGCTCGAGGCCGCCGGGATCGTCTGTCGCTGGCTCAAGGTCGACTACGCGTTCCACAGCCCGCAGATGGAGCCGTACGCGCGGTGTCTGAGCGATCATCTCGCCGGTCTCGAGCCCGCCCGCTGCGCGATCCCGATGATCTCGACGGTCACCGGCCTAGCGCTCGAGGGGCGCGACCTCGGTGCGACGTACTGGGCGCAGAACATGCGCGAGCCGGTTCGCTTCGCCGACGCGATTGCCGCGGCGAGTGGCGCCGGCTGCAACGCGTTCGTCGAGCTCTCGGGCCATCCCGTGCTCGCGCCGTCGATCGCCGCGGTGCTGCGTCACCTCGGCACGGAGCCCTGCACCATCGTGCCGTCGCTCAAGCGCGATCACGACGAGGGCGTGCTGATCGACGCGCTCGCAGCGCTCTATGTCGCGGGCTGCACGCCGGACTTCCGCCGGCGGCATGCGCAGCCGCCGCGCCACGTTTCGCTGCCGCGCTACCCGTGGAACCATCGCCGCTTCTGGTTCGCCTCGCCGGAGCTCGCTCTCGACGCACCACCGAGGGGCCGCCAGATCGAGCACACGGACGGGATGATCGCGCCGGCGCACCCGTTCCTCGCGCGCGTGGTGCGCGCCGCCGCCGAGCCCAAGCTCCGGCAGTGGGAGGTCGACGTCGGTCTGCGCGCATTCCCGTTCCTGGCCGACCATCGCGTGGACGCCGCGGCCGTCTTTCCCGGCGCCGGCTACCTCGAGGCGATCGTCGCCGCATGCGACGAGGCGCTCGGCGAGCGCGACCACGTGCTCGAGGACGTGCACTTCGAGCGTCCGTTGATCGTCCCCGACGACGGCGACTGCGTGCTGCAGATCGCGCTGCGCCCGCAGGTGCGCGGCCGCGTCACCGTGGAGATCCACGCACGTGCGGGGACGTCGGGCTTCGTTCGCCATGTCGTCGGCGCCTGCCGCGAAGCGGGCGCCGCCGCGAGCGGCGAGCGTCTCGACGCGGCCGCGGTGCGTGCGCGCTGCACGCCGATCGCCGTGGACGAATTCTATGCTCGCCTCGAGTCCTCCGGGCTGCGCTATGGCGCCGCGTTCCGCGGCGTCGTGGCACTCTGGGGCGGCGACGGCGAGGCGCTCGGAACGGTCGCCCTGCCGGACTGCGTCGCATGGTCGGCGCGCCGCTACCGCGTGCACCCGGCGCTCCTCGACGCGGCCTTCCAGGTCGCGGCTGCGGCGCTCGGCGACGTGCTCGCCGGCGGCGGCGACGGGTACCTCCCGGCGGGAGTGGAGCGACTGTGCGTGACCGGCCGACCGTCCGGCGAGCTGAGCGCGTACGCCGTCCGGCGCGGCGTGGCGGACGATGGCGCGCGCATCGATGTCGACGTGCTGCTGGTCGACGCGTCCGGAGAGCTGGTGCTCGAAGCGCGCGGGCTGTCGCTGCGCCGAGTCGCGCAGCGGCGGCCGCAGGCAATCGAGGACTGGCTGCACGTCGTCAACTGGCAGGAGGCGCGTCCTCCGGTCGTGCTCGCGGACGGCCACGTTGCGGCGCTCGTCGAGCCGTGGCTGGTCATCGACCACGGCTCGGAGCTGGTCGAGCCGCTCGTCGCGGCGCTCGAGGCGCTCGGCGAGCCGTGCGTCGTCGCTTTGGTCGGACCGACCTTCGCCGCGCGCCGCGAGGGCGTCTTCACGCTCGATCCGACCGATCGCGAGCACGTCGGCCGTCTGCTCGACGAGGGTGTGCTGCGTGACGACGCGTGCTGCCGGGGCGTCGTCTACCTCGCGCCGCGGGCCGAGGCGGGCGAGCAGCCGGAGCCCGCCCTCGGCGCGTGCACTGCGGTGCTGACGCTGGTGCAGATGGTCCTGGACCGCTCGTGGAGTGCGACGCCGTGCCTCACCATCGTGACGCGTGGCGCGCAGGCGGCGGCGCCAGACGACGCTCACGTGGCGCCGGCGATGGCCCCGCTCTGGGGGCTCGCCAAGGTCGTCGCGATGGAGCACCCGGAGCTTGCTTGCCGGCGCATCGACCTCGATCCCGCTGGCCCGGCCGACGACTTGAGCCCGCTGGTCGCGGAGCTGCGCGCTGCGGATGCCGAGCAGGAGGTCGCGTTTCGAGCGGGGCAGCGCCTGGTCGCGCGCCTCGCGTCCTGCGCGGCCGAGCCGGCGACCGCGGCGGAGGAGGTGGTTCGCGTTCCCGCCGGCGAGCGCAGCTTCCGGCTCGAGATTCCGCGTCCCGGGCTCCTCGAGCACCTCACGTTGCGCGAGGTGCAGCGCACGGCGCCCGGCCCCGGCGAGGTCGAGATCGAGGTCCGCGCCGCGAGCCTCAACTTCAAGGACGTGCTCCTCGCGATGGGCGTCGTGCCGGTGACGTTCGCCAGCGGGATTCCGCTCGGCGGCGAGTGCGCCGGCACCGTGGTCGCGGTTGGGCCCGGGGTCGAAGAGCTCGCGCCGGGCGACGAGGTGATCGCGGTCGCGCAGCGCAGCCTCGCCCGGCACGTGCTCGCGCCGGCCGCCTACACCGTCAAGCGCCCGGAGTGTCTGTCGCCGCAGCAGGCGGCGTCGATCCCGCTGGTCTTCATGACCGCGGTCTACGCCCTCGAGCACGTCGGCCGGATGGCGGCCGGCGAGAGCGTCCTGATCCACGCGGCGGCGGGCGGGGTCGGGCTCGCCGCGGTGCAGGTGGCACACGCCGCCGGGGCGCAGGTGCTCGCGACGGCCGGCAATGACGAGAAGCGAGACCACCTGCGCGAGCACGCTGGCGTCGCGCGCGTGATGGACTCGCGCACGCTCGATTTCGCCGGCGAGGTTCTGGACCTGACCGGTGGCCGCGGTGTCGACCTGGTCCTCAACTCGCTCTCGGGCGAGGCGATCCTCAAGAACCTGGAGGTGCTCGCACCGTTCGGCCGCTTCCTCGAGATCGGCGTGCGCGACATCTACGAGGACAGCCAGATCGGGCTGCTGCCGTTCCAGCGCAACCTCACGTACTCTGCGCTCGACTTGACGCGGCTCGCGGCCGAGCGGCCGGCGCAGTTCGCGAGCCTGCTGCGCGACGTGATCGACCGCTTCGCGAGCGGCGCGCTCGAGCCGCTGCCGGTCACGTGCTTCCCGATCTCGCGTGCCGAGGAGGCCTTCCGCCACATGGCGAAGGCGCAGCACATCGGCAAGATTGTCCTCGAGGTCGACGACGACGTCCTGATCGAGCCAATCGCCGCACTGGCGTCGATGTTCGCCGCTGACGCGACCTACCTGATCACCGGCGGGCTCGGTGGCCTCGGTCTCGCGCTCGCGCAGTGGCTGCACGAGGAGGGCGCGCGCCATCTCGTGCTGGTCGGCCGGCGCGCGCCGAGCGGCGCGGCGGAGAGCAGCATCGCTGCGCTGCGCGAGG
>JAIEPK010000386.1 GCA_019749875.1 Candidatus Binatia bacterium
GCCTGCGCGGGCGAGCCGGGCTTTCGCGCCGGGCCCGCGGCTCCGCTCCGTCCGCGGGCGGTCACGCCGCACGCGCGACGGGCTCGGACCTAGGGCGCGACGCGCAGCACCCGCGGCTGGTCGCGGCGCCCGTCGTCGAACGCATAGCCGAAGAGCGTGAGGTCGTCGTGGTAGAGACGCTCCACCACGCGCCGCGCCTCGTCGCCGTAGTAGCCGGCGTAGCTCGCCGCCCGCTCGGAGCGCCCGCGATGCGGCAGCACCGCCGGCGCGTCGATGCGCGCCGCGATCTCGCGCCACGAGCGATCCAGCGTCTCGAACCGTCCCACGTGGTCGACCAGCAGCGCGCCGTCGTGCAGCAGGCCGTCCGCCTGCGGCGCGAAGTGCGGGTCGAAGGACGTGCCCTCGCGTCCGAGCACGTCGACGACGAACTCGTTGAACTCGCGTCCCGCGCACCGGTCGCGCAGGTAGTGGAAGGCCGACACCACGCGGTCGAACGGGTTGCGCACGACGGTGAAGGTGAACGTGCGCGCGAAGTACGCGTCGTCGATGCGGTCGAAGCGTGCCGCCCAGGCGCGCGGGTCGTCCTTGCGGACGATCACGCGGTCGCGCAGCAGGTCACGCGCGATCGAGCGCTGCGCGACCTTGCTGTTCGGGAAGAAGACGAAGCGGTCGCGGCGATCGAGGATGACGGGATTGGCGCGCGCGCGGATCGCGCGCACACGGTCGCTCTGCGTGACCGCTCCTGAGATCGTGGCGCCGTGCGCGCGCGCGCCGCGCAGCTTCGCCGCGAGGCGGATCAGCAGGCGGCGATGCTGGCCCGCGCGGAGCGCGTCCGCGAGGTGCGCCAGCCTGTCCAGCGACCGGGTCACGCGAAGGGTCTACAGCGGAGGCACGCGGATGTCACCGGCTCGCTCGTGTCGTATGGCTGTCGCGCGGGAGCGCGGACACGTGAGCGACTTGAAGGTCCTGTACATCGGTGGCGCGCCCATCGGCGCCCGCACCGCGACCGGGCAGGTGCTCGCGGCGATGTACGGCGGGCTCCGACCCGAGCAGGTCTTCCAGCTCTGCGTCATCGCGAGCGCACCCTCGCCATCGCCGTCGGGCGCGAGCGCGACCGCGGCGCCGCCGCGAGTGTTCTCCACGCGTGGGGCCGTGCTGTCGGCCGCCGGCTGGCTGCGCGCGCACGGCGTCCCCGGGCTCGCGCGGGTCCACCACGGCTTCAACGCGTCGACCGGCCGGGCCGCGCGAGATCCACGAGCACGGCTCCAGGCGCACCTCCTCGCCGCGGCCGACATGGTGCCGCCCCGGATCCCGCGCCGCGCGCTCGACGCCCTGCGCGCGTGGCGGCCCGACGTCATCCACACACCGCTCGGCGGCGCGCGGACGATCCGCCTTGCGCTGCACGCGTCGCGCCTGCTCGACGCGCCGGTCGTGCCGCACATGCTCGACGACTGGCCGCCGGTGATCTACTCCGGCGGCGAGCTGCTCGGGCTCGCACGCGCGGTGACGCTGCGCTCGTTCGCACGCCTGCTCGCGGACTGCCCCGTGCTCCTGTGCGCCGGCCGCGCGATGGCCGCCGAGCACCGCGAGCGATACGGGAAGGAGTGCGTGGTGGTCGGCACCTGCGTCGATCCCGCGGACTATGCGTTGCCGCATCGTCCGGTCGGCCCGCGCGACGGGCCGCACGAGCTGGTCTACGTCGGCGGGCTGCACCTCGGACGCGCGGACGTCCTGCGCGACGTCGCGCGTGCGCTCGACGGCATGACGGAGCCGTGGCGGCTCGTCGTGCACGCGCCGGCGCGTGACGTGCCGATGCTCGGGCGTGACCTGCCCAGCTGCTTGACGGTGGGGCGCGAGCTCGAGGTCGACGAGGTGCCGGCGCGGCTGTGCGCGGCGTCGGCGCTGCTGTTCGTCGAGTCGCTGCGGCCCGAGGTTGCGGCGTTCACGCGGCTGTCGGTGTCGACGAAGGTGCCGCAGTATCTCGCCGCGCGGCGGCCGATCGTGGCGGTGGGGCCGGCGGGGCAGGCGAGCGTGGGGGAGATCGCGGATGGTGCTGCGGCGGCGCTGGTCGTGCACGGGACTGGCGATGCGGAGCGGCGCGCGGTGGCGGAGTTCCTGCGCAACCTGGGCGTGTCGGGCCCGCTACGCGAGAACGCCCTGCCCGAGGTGTTCGAGGCGGCGCCGGTGCAGCGACGGTTCGTCGAGGCGCTGCGGGCCGGCGCGGCGAGATCGCGCGAGCGGCATCAGCCCTCGTCCTGAGCGGCGACGGTCCAGATGCGCTTCAGTGGGAGCTCCGCCTTCAGGTCCTCGTCGAGGTGGTCGTACTGGGCGAACAGCGCCTCCAGCAGCTCCTTCTGCGACCACAGCCGGACGCGAAAGAAGCTCGCCGCCAGCTCCTTCTGCACGTTGGTCTTGAAGCCGCTCCAGGAGACGAACAGCCCTTCCTGAGCACCGAACTTCGTCACCGCACCGAGGAGCTTGTCCACCGTGGGCCGATCGATCGGCGACGACTCGGATTTCACCTCTACGCAAAGGCGTGGCGCTCCGAATCCCAGTGGCCCCGCTCCGGCCAGGATGTCCGCGCCACCGTCCGCGCCCTCCGGGCTACGATAGGTGACGTAGCCTTGCGCCTTCAGAATCGCCTCCACGAGCCGGGTCAGAGCGTGGCCCTTGAAGCGCGCCGAGATCAGCTGCGCGATCTGGTCGCGCGCCGCCTCCTCTAGATCCGTGTCCTCCGCCCCCGCCGGCACGTCACTGCTTGGTGCCAGAGCGGTCCTCGTGACCGCAGCGATCGACTCGGGCTTCCAGCCGCTCGCACGCATCGCGGCGATGCGCGCTTCCGCATTGTTGCGCTGCACCCGGCAGATCGTCAGGAAGGCGCCGAACGTGTTCAGCAGATCCTTGCCGAAGCTCGCGCGCGGGACCGCCTCCGCGATCCACTTGACCGCTCGCCAGTGGAAGAAAGGGTTCGGGCCCTTCGGCTCGAAGTGGTAGTCGCCGGTGATCTCGCCGACCTGGATCGCACGCTGCGTCTTCAGTGGCAGGATCACGAGGTCGCCCTTCTTCATCTCGTGAGCGAACGGCCACACCTGGCTGACCCAGTTCAGGATCGCCTTCGCCTTCGTGTCCGGGTAGCGCTTGGTCATGTCGGCGTTCAGCTCGGCACGGGTCGCGAGCTTGCCGAGATCGACCGTCAGGTCGTCCCAGGTCACGTAGACGCGGCTCTCCTGAATGAACTTCTGCTCGTACTCACCGTGCGAGCCGGCGCGGATCAGCCACACTGCCATACGACTCTCTGGTTTCGGGTGCTCAACGACCTGGCGTTCAGCGGCGGGCCAATCCCGTCCGCTGCATGTAGCTGCAACACCCCGTTAGCCAGTTCCTCCGGATTGAGCGACAAACACGGCATCATCCACCTTCCTGAAAAGAAACGAGAGGAAGCTGAGGATATCGAGGCAATCAGTCCGCGAGATCGGCCAGTCAAGCGCAGGCTCGTGCGAGGTGGGATTTCGGATGGCCTGCATCAGTCCCGCGGACAGAAACTTGACCCCATCCTGAACGTTCCGGTCGGTCTCTGTCTCGCATCTCGTGATCTTCAGGACGCCCCTCCACCCCCACACCTCGAGCATCAGAGCCTGACCATCCTTGTCGGTTCGGGCCTTCTCGCGCACGGACTTGTTGTAGGCCTTCGCGGACTCGAAGACCGCGTGGAAATAGTTCCCTTGCAGGAACAGCCTTTCGGAGTGCCGAACGACCTGTGGGTGGAATCCACGTGCGGAGAACACCTTCCGAGCCTCCGCGTCGACGGCTGCCGTCCCCACGTCCGCATCCTTCAGGATCTGTTCAAGCGCGGCTCTGTGCTGCTCCGGCGTGATCGCGCGGCAGAAGGTGACGAGCAGTCGATCGCGCTCAGTTTCATCGAGCCGCTGTTTCGCCAGGCTCAGAATCCATTCGTACACCGACCGGGCTCGAACAGACGAGATGGCGTCGTTCGGAAACGTCTCGCGCGCGAACCGGAAGAGCGCGGTCGCTGCGCGGCCGATCTCGTTCTGGGAGACGTCCCACTTCAGGAGATCACCAACCTGCGTGGCGACCAGTCTGTAATTCGCGCTCATCGAATTTGGCTAACGCGGGCGTTCAGCCGCCGGCCTTGCCGGTCGGCTGCAATGCCAAGTTGGACGGGCTCCCCGCTGCCGGCCTACTCATCGGGCTCAATATCTCTAAAGTGCAGCGTGCCGCGGGCATCACGAACGATGCGAACGATCACCGAGTGATTCACCATCGGGCCAATTACATCATCCACAGCATCACCGACTTGATGGACTCGTAGATGGTCAGTGCCTACCGTCACTTCGAGCCAGTCCTCGTCCAGATGAAGCGCACGCAAGACGCCACTGACCGTCTCTTCCGTCTCTGGCCCAGCAACGCTCGGCCTACTGGACCGAATAGCAGCGGTGACCGCGCCTCTTGTAGCCGGACTGAGAGTTAACGACGTTGTCTCATCCGCGGCACGCACTTCGAGCTGGCTGAAGCGTCTTCCAGTCGGCGCCAAGTTGCGGGCCAGTTTCAAGAAGGTTGCTCGATATTCAGGATTTGGCACGATGTTTGGGAGATCTCCGCCGGGAGAATCCACACTCGCTCGAAGAATCCTGAGGAACTGGTCCGCAATCTGCTCAGGGCGAGGCTCGTCACTTCGAAATAGGTCTGGTTGCTTCGGCTCCTGGACTGCAACGGCAAATTGATAGCTCCCCGGCGCCGCCTGAAATAGCCACGGCCGGCAGGACTCCTGGATGGCCTTGCTAGGTCCACCCCGCTTTCGATGCGGAAGATCCTTCAGAAGCTCCGTGGTTCGATAGAATAGCGACTGGACAGTCTGGACCTTTTCCACAACTAGATCCAACGGTGCCCCCCCCTCTACAATCTCGCCACCTTTGACGGAAATCAGCACCTGACCAGGAGCAAAGCCGACGCCCGCACGCTCACGAACCTGCTCGCTCCATACGGACTGAAGGAGGCTGCGTAGTTGCTCTCGGGCAAACTCAGGTAGCTGTTTCCATGCAAGCGCGCGGTGTGCAATTGCTTCGGCGTCACCCAACTGCGTTGCCTTGAAGTACAAGGCGACCGTGCTCACAGCAGAGATCCCGTAGGTCCGCGCCTTCGACTGGTCGAGGTCCCCCAAGGCGCGCTCCTCCGCCTGCGCAGCTTGCGAATAGAGGCGTTGAGCCTCCAAGGAGCTTCCGCGCCGTTCCGCTATCTCGGCGTCAGCGGCAAATCTCTCGCTCTCGCGGTGGTGCTCAAGCCACGTCATGGTTCGAGCGGGGAAAGTAGAATGATGCGGGCCCTAAAGCCAACGACGCCAGCAATGGCAGGTAGATTGCTGGTGCCAGCGGCGGCTTGGTCAAGCTTGTCCCTCAGCCGACGAGCGATCGTCGCGAGGTCGCCTCGATCAACTCCGGAGACCTCAAGTCGAACGCACTCCTCCAGATCCGCAGGAGGCCGCCCTGCTGGTGCCACATAGTAGTCCGCGCCCGTCTTGGTCTCGGCTCGATGAACGGCCACGAGCCCAGCGCACAGTTCTAGCGCAGCAAGAACACATGCACACGCACCTGCCTCGGTTGCGTCAACCTCATTTGCCCATGCGCTTCTCGTACGTGCATCCGTCTCCTCCCATTCTGCAATCGTGCCCGTCCTTTCCCCTCGCTTGTCGATGTCGAACTCAGTAGGTGGTTGGTGGTGGCGATCGAGGCACACGCGCGCAGCTTCGGCGAGGCACGCCGAAATCGCGTCAGTCACCCCAGCGTGCCGCACCGACAGATCGTGAAAGGGCAGTCTTGGTCTCGTCATACTCGGTCTTCGCCGCCTAACTAACGAATCGCCGATCAGCTCCGGCACACCTCAAGGTACGATGCCTGAGAGAGGAGGCCGCGCCTTGACTCAGGGGCGCGACGCGTCAGGTCCATTGACCTGTTGGGCGGCGACCAGTCGTTGGGGAAAATAGACGAAGGCACCACAATAGATGACCAATAGGCTGCAAAAGAGGACCAGCGACGAAGCGAGCAAGTGTGCCTTTTGGCCTCCGAAGAAGAGCCAAAGGCCGTAGATGAGCGTTATACCGAGGAAGCTCAAGCCGTAAATTAGGAGAAAATAGAAGCGCTGGGCGGCTTGAACAAGGATGTCCTGAGCAACTCCAGGCGCCAGGGTCGAGAAGGCGAGCGATAAGCTCACAATGAGGATGACGAAGTCAAGAAGCCCCGAGCACGCATACAACACCATCGCTGGCCGGCTGACTGTGAGGCTGCTTCCGACGGTCGCGAGGAGAGGCCACGGTATGGTGACAAGGACGAATGTCGCGGCGATTAGAATGCCCAGTGTAGCAAGGGAGTTCTGAGCTAGTCTGATAATCTGGAATTCGTCTCGTTCGGGAAGATGGCCACCGCCCGCGAGCTTCTTCTGCAAAGCCATAAGGCCCTCGTCGCGAAGACGTAAGGCTACATGCACATGGCCTCGTGAGAAGGAATGAACAGCTCGGAGGAGTGTTTCAGGAAGCAGTATCGCGGCTGCAATGACCGAGTAGTCGCGCATTTCCGGAAACAGCTCTGCGCGCCAAAGACCTACGGCGATGACCAGAAGGACCGCGTCGACGACGACGCCAAACCGCAAAGTACGCGAATCCATCAATGCGAGCCTCTTCGAGGTAGCCAACGGCCGAGGGCCGCTGGGCGGCGCGGCGATGACCGCGCGACGGGGAAAGAGGAAATGATGGAACTGGATGGCAATGCTGACGAGGAGCCAAACGAGGCCCCATAGCAACGAGCGAGGTCCGGGGCGCCAGATACCCCACAGTTGGAGAAGAGACGCAGCGGCGGTGCCGGGGAAGAAGACGAAGTAGAGCGCAATCGGATGTCGAGGTGGTGTCCCAGCCGCTCGAAGACGAACAACTCGGCACCCGTTAAGGATTAACTCGAAGGCGAGAAAAGCAAGTAGAAGGGCGCTCGCAGCGCGCCAGACATGTGCCTCGTCTCCGAGGATCTCAAGCATGGGAATCAGGACCACCGGAATGCCGCATGCCGCGAGCATGTGCTCGAACATGAAGCGGATTCCGGCCATCTCTTGAGGCAGCCAGCCATCAACTGACTCGCGCCGAAAGACACCCGTTACGGCAGTGAAGCCGCCTAGAACGATCGCGACATTGGCGATCGTGAAGAAGTAGCTCTCAAACGGGATGGTCATCTCGAATCCGCGATGGCCCCGCAGCCCAACTTTCTATTGGGCCGATCTTCCCTAATCTTGGAGTACACAGCGGCGCGAACTGCCTATCGCGCCAGACGACCCTTCCCGAACCCGCTCGATCCTGTGGTCCTGATCGGAACTACGGCCAGTCGACGCACGGTCGGCTCCGGGAGACGCAGACCTGTCTAATTCGGGGAAAGCCCGCAAGGGGGCGTTTGCTCGCCCGCTCGACAACCGTGGTCCTGACGCGGGCAAGGAGGAGCGCGCGCGACGGGAACGAGGCTCCGACTCGTGCACAGCGGAGCGCCTCTGGACGGATCCGCAGACCCAGCTCGTGCACCGCGAGCCCGGTAGTGCCGCCGCCGTGAAACTGACCCACCCGCCGCTCTGAAACTGACCCACCTCCGAGCGGCGGTTGCCGGCCTCCA
>JAIEPK010000543.1 GCA_019749875.1 Candidatus Binatia bacterium
GCTCGTGCCGCCGCGGCAGCTCCCGCCGCGGGCGTGCTGCCCTCGACGGAACCGGATGCGGGCTGCGCCTGCGCTCGGGGCACTCCGACCGCCGCCGCCAGCAGCATCAGGACGAGCACGAGCGGAGCGCTCCGGCGGAGCCCGATGCGGCCGCGTCCCTGCGGTCGCGAGCTGCTTCGCAGCTCGCCGGCGCCGTCCCGCTGCGAGCGGACGATGCTTCGCCGGTCGCCGGCACACGCCTGCCGCGAGCGGCCGGCGCGTCCGCTGCTCATTGCAGATAGCCCAGAGCGCGCAGCTTCTCGCGGACGGCCGGATCCTTGATCTCGGGCATCGCCGCGACGTGCTCGCCGGGGAAGCGCCACAGGCAGATGCGCACGCCGCTCGGCGGCGGGCTGCACGTCGGCTCGGTGGCGCTGGTGACCCCCGGTTTCGTGAGGTCGACGACGTCATCCGCCGGCGCGCCACCGTCCTTGCCGAGCGCGATCGCCGACGACGGCACGGCCTTGCCGTCGACGGTCGCGACGATCTTGAGCTTGTCGTCCCGGGCGATGTTGCGCGGGCTCAGCAGGCGGTCGAAGCGAAAGCCGGTGCCGCGCGCGTCGACGGTCGCCTTGGCGGTCAGGTTCTCGCCGTTGGTCGACAGCGCGAGGCGCGGCGAGCCGAACGGCGACGTGCGGTCGAGGGTGAGGAACGTCCCGCTGCGCGGCTGGCTCTCGAGCCGCAGGTCGACGTCCGCCGAGCCCGAGGCCGGCCCGACGATGCGCACCTGATAGCCGCGGGCGCGCAGCGGCGCGCGCGCCTCGGCGAGACGCGCCTCGAGCCGCGCGACGTCGTCGGGCCGCGCGTCGGCCAGGTTCTTCTCCTCGCGTGGGTCGCTCGCCACGTCGAACAGCTCGCGCTTGCCGGTGTCGAGGCTCTCGATGAGCTTCAGGCCGCCGCTGCGGATCGCGTAGCGCGTGGGGAACTGCGCCTGCGTCGCGGTCGCGATGAGCTCGTCGCCGGGCGCCGTCGGTGCGGCGATCACCTGCGACAGGGGACGCCCCTCGAACGTCGACGGACGCTCGAGCCCCACCCATTCGAGCAGCGACGGCGCGAGGTCGATCATGCGCACCGGACGCTCGATCACCGTGCCCGCCGGTGCGGCGCCCGGCGCATGCACGATCAGCGGGATGTGCAGCAGCTCCTCGTAGAGCGACTGGCCGTGGAAGAAGTTGCCGTGATCCCAGAACTCCTCGCCGTGATCGGCGGCGACCACGATCACCGTGTCGTCGAGCTGGCCGCGCTCGGCGAGGGCCGCGACCAGCCGGCCGATCTGCGCATCGACGTGCTTCAGCGCCGCGTCGTAGAGCGCCACGACCTTCTTCCGGTCGGCGGCGTCGTAGCCGCTCGCGTCGGCGCCCTCGACGTGCGCGAACGTGTCGCCGATCTTGCCGGCGTAGGCCGGATCGGCGAATTGCGCGACGTAGTCCTTGGGCGGCGCGTACGGCGTGTGCGTGTCGAGGAAGTGCAGGTAGAGAACGAAGCGGTCGTCGCCGTGCCGGTCGAGCCAGGCGAGCGCGCGGTCGGTGATGGCCTTCGCGTCGAGCTCGCCGGACACCATCACGTCGAAGGTGCCGGGAGGTTCCGCGTGCTTGCCCTGGCTGAGCCACAGCGGGATCCACGCGTTGTTCACCACCGCGGCGCTCGGGATGCCGGCCTTGCCGACGGGCTCGAGCAGCGTCGCGACGTCCTTGGTGGGAAACACCGTCGAGGTGAACAGCTGCGGGATCGACGGCAGCGTCATGGGCGCGTTCGCGAACGCGTTGGTGAAGCGGATGCCCTGCGCCGCGAGCCGGTCGATGTTCGGCGTCGTCGGGCGATCGTAGCCGTACGCGCCGACGTGACCGGCGCGCAGGCAGTCGACGGTGATCAAGACAAGATTGCGCGCGCCCGGCGACGGCGTCGCACCCTCGTCGGGACGCTGCACGATGCGCGGTGCCGAGAAGTAGACGTTGGTGCCCTTGGCCTTCTCGGCGTCGCCCTCGTTGACCGCGACGAGCGTGAGCGTGCCCTTGCGTCCGGCGAGGGCGGCGAGGTCGATGCGCTCGTCGAACCAGCGGCGATCGCTCGGCTGGGTGCGCAGATCGATGCGACGATCGAGCAGGACGGTCTCCTTGCCGCCGTCGGCGTCGCGGAAGACGACGCGCACCCGGCCGGGCTCGGCGAGCTCGGGCGTCTCGGTCATGAAGGCCGCGGCCTGGAAGGCGTAGCCGAGCGCGAGCTGCGCGCGCGCCGGGATCTCGACCGGGACCGTGATCGCGCCCGGCAGCGGCACGTCGAGCCCGGCGCGCGTCTCGCCGTGCGCACCGCGATAGACCACCTGAACGCCGTCGTCGCGCGGTGCGGAGCTCTCCAGCGCGCCGAGCATGTCCCAGGTCGTGCGCCACGGCAGCGTACGCGACGCGGTGGCACGCGGCGCGGGCTCCGGTGATGCTGCGGGAGAGGAAGCGGGGGAGAGCGCGAGCAGCAGGAGCAGCGCGGTCGTTGGGACGGCCAGGCGCCGAAGCATTGGTGCGACGCTACCATGGTGCTCCGTGGGTGTCGACGCGCAGCGCCGACGCTCGGCTCCGTGCGCGTCGCGAACGTGCGATGCGCAGTCCGTCCGCGTCGTCCCCGCGCCGGCCCCCGTGATCACGACGCGCGAGTGAGGCTGCGCACCGCGCGGGTGCGCGCGCTCACCGCGCGGCGGCTGCGACCTGCACCCGCGTCAACGACAGCGCCGCGTCCGGACGCGCGGCGAGGTGGATCGTCAAGCGGTAGTCGCCCGGCGGCGGGACGTCGAGCACGAGCGGGACGCGCGCCTCGCCGGCGGGACCGAGCGCGATCGGCAGCAGCGCACGCACCCGCTCGTGCCGCCGCTCGCGTCCGCTCGGATCTTCCCAGACGGCTTCGATCGGCAAGGGCGCGATGGGTGCCTGCTGGGCGTACGTGCGGTCGGTCGCGTTGCGAAAGGTGAGCTCCAGCGTCTGCCGACCGGGGCTCGCGCGCCGTACCTCCGCATCCGGCGCCGTCGCCGTGAGCCGCAGCGGATCGTGATCGGGCAGCACGGGGCTGCGCATGCGGTACAGGATCAGTCGCTCGGTGCGGCCGACGCGCTCGAGGCGCTCGGCGAGCGCCGCGTCGACGTGGATCAGGTCGTCGAAGAACTCGACGCGTTTCGGCTCCATGCGCTCCGTGTGCAGCAGCAGCGTCTCGAATCCGAGCGCCACCAGAGCATCGACTGCGGCGGCGCGCGGCAGGGCGAGGGCGAGGGCGCCGATCTGTCCCTCGAGCGGCGACGGAAACGAGTTGTAGCAGGCGGCGACCGGACGCGGGCTGAACGCCGCCAGCATCAGGTATGCTCCGGAGCCGAGCGCCTGCAGCGCGCCGCCGCCGTGCGGCAGATCGAGCAGCGCGCCCTGCGCGTGATCCCGCAGGAGCACGACGTCCTCCTCGGGCGGTCGCGCAGTGAACGCGTCCAGCGTCAGTGACTGCCCGAAGGTCGCATGCGCGACCTTCGGCAGCCAGCGTTCACCGGCGATGAGCGCGGCGAGTGCCGTCGCGATCAGCGCGGCCGCGGCCGGACCGTGCCGCTCGGTGAGCACGAGCACGCCCCAGCCCGCGAGCAGCGACGCCGGCAGCACCACGACCCGGCCGACCATGGCCAGCGCGCGCACCGCATCCAGACCCGGCAGGACGCCTTTCAAGAGCAGAAACGGCGACGGCAGCGCGATGCCGGCGAGCGGCACGGTGCGCACCGAGCACCAGAGCACGACGACGGCTGCGCACAGCAGCGCGAGCCGTGGGTCTTCGCCGTCGACGTCGCGTCGCGCGCGGGTCCGGTCGGCGAGCGCGATCACCACGAGCGCGAGCAGGACCCAGCCGACGAATCCGGACTGGCCGGGCGCATACGAGCCGATCGGCATGAACGTCGTGCCGCTGCGCACCAGCACGTCCCACGTGGCCCGCATCACCAGGTACGGATGCAACACCCAGACCGCAGCGCACGACGAGAGAACGACCGCGAGGAGGAACGGCCCCAGCCAGCGTCGCACCCGGTGTCGGTGGCGCCACGCGGCATACGCGCCGTACACGGCGAGCACCAGCAGTACACCGAGGAGGGCGTACAGGCTCTCGGCCACCGTGAGCGCGACGAACAGCGCGCACCCGACGGCGTTCCAAGGTCCGCCGCGGACGAAGGTCCGATGCAGCAGCAGCAGCGCGAGCGGCGCCCACAGATCGCCCTGGATGAACGGGTGCGCGGTTTCCTTGATGCGGGCGGGCTCGAGGCCGAACAGCAGGCCCGCGACGAACGCCGCCGGAGCGCTGCGCGTGAAGTGCTCCGCGCACACGAACATCCCGAGCGCCGCGATCCACACCGAGAGGATCAGCATGCCGTTGTAGGCGAGGATCGGGTCGCGGCGGAGCGCGAGCGGGATCGCCGCGCGGAGGCTCGGCCCGAGCATGTGCTCGCCGAGCGCATACGCGTGCGGCAAGGGGTGGCACTGGTCTTCGGCGTGCAGCTCCGCCGGCCGATCGAGCAGCCGCGCGGCGTTGCCGGACACGGTCCAGAGGACCATCGTCGTGTCCAGCCGCTCCACCTTGCGGTAGGTCTCGTCGGGCTGCTGCTTCTCGGGCAGCAGGGTCGCGGGCGCAGGCAGGATCACGCGGAAGCTCCACAGCGCCACCACGAGGTAGGCGAGCGCGGCGGCGACGAGGCAGGCGGTCCTGGGGCGACGCATCGCGGGCGCGCCGGCTCTATCACGGCGCCGGGACCGTGGTCGATGCCGGGTGCGGCATCGCGGCGGTCAGGAGGTCGGATCGAGGTCGATCGTGCGGCGCGCGAGAATCTGCTCGGGCGCCGCCGGACGTGCGACGTCGATCACGTAGCGCCCCGGCTGCGACGGCGGCGTGATGCGCAGCGTGACCGGGAAGCGCGCGCCGGCTGCGAGCGCCATCGGCAAGAGCGCGCGCGCGGTCTCGCTGCGCACCACGCGGCCGTCCGCGTCGTGCCAGCGGACGGTCAGGTCTTCCGGGGAGATCGGGTCGGGCAGGCGAAACGTCTCGGTGCCGCGGTTCGCGACGTCGAGGTCGACGCGGACGCTGGCGTCGCGCGGATCGCGACGCACGGCGAGCGGCGCCGCATCCACGCTGCCGAGCGCGTCATAGGCGTTGGTGACGCCGACCGGAGACGACAGGTGGTAGGTGATCAGGCGCCCGGTCGCGCCGGCCGGTCGGATGCGCTCGGACGCATCGAGGTCGCGCAGCCCGTCGAGGAAGGACTGCAGGTCGCGCGGGTCCATGCGGACCTTGTCGATCACCAGCGTGCCGAAGCCGAGCGCCGCGAGCGCATCCGCCGCCGCGGGGCTCGGCAGGCGGCTCGACATCTCCATGATCTGCAGCTGCACCGGTGCGACGAAGGAGTTGTAGCAGGACGCGGTCGGACGCGGATCGTAGGCGTTGAGCAGCAGGTGCGGCGCCAGATTGGTCGCGGCCGGCGTCTCCATGAGCGGATACGGCACGTCGAGCACGGCACCGCGGCCGGTGCGACGCAGCAGCGCGACGTCGGCGGCCTTCGGGCTCGCGTCCCACGCGTCGAGCCGGAACGTCCACACGCTGAACAGGGGCTTCGCGAAGCGTCCGTCATAGAGAAAAAGCAGCGTGAGCGCGGTCGCCGTCGCCGCGACCGCCGTCGCCGCGACCGCCGACCTGTGCCGGATCAGCAGCAGCGTGCCGAAGCCGGCGAGGAACGCCCATGCGAGATTGGCGGTGATGCCGATCGCGATCAGGGCGCGCACCGCATCGAGTCCCGGGACGATCGACTTCAGCATCTCGATCGGCGACGGGACCAGGTAGCCCGTGAACGGCACCGGGATCCCGTAGACGGTGCACCAGAGGATGACGCCGCCGCCCACCAGCAGTGGCAGCCGCGGATCGTCGACGGCACGCCGATCGCCCGGACGGTCGGAGCGCCGTCGTCGCGCGCCGCCCAGGCGGTCCACCAGCCCGAGCGCTGCGAGGCCGAGGATCATGACGCCCGGGAAGTAGATCGAGCCGAACCCGTAATCGCCGAGCATCAGCAGCACCGAGGTGCGGCCGCCGAGCAGCCGCCAGGTCTCTCGCGTCGCGAGGTACGGGCCGAGGACGAGCCAGGCCGCCGCCAGCACGATGGCGCTCGCGAGCGCGATCTTCGGCAGCAGCGCGGGCAGTCGTCGCCAGTGCCGCACCGTCAGAGGGATGCCGCAGGAGAGCACCAGGATCGCGCAGCCGACCAGCGGATAGATGCTCTCGAGGATCTCGAGGCAGACGAAGAGCGCGAACAGCAGCGCGTGGCGCCAGCGCTCCTCGCCGAACAGCCGGTACAGATAAAGAATCACCAGCGGCGCCCACAGGTCGCCGTGCACGTACGGGTGCGACGGATCGACGACGCGACCCGGGACGAGCTGGAACAGCATGCCGGCGACGAAGGCGGCGGCGGGGCTGCGCGTGAAGTGGAAGCTCAGCGCGAACATGGTCAGCGCCGGGATCCACAGCGTCAGCAGCAGCGCCACGTTGTAGCTGAGGATCGGGTCGTGCGTGACCGCATAGGGAACTGCTGCGAGCAGGCTCGGCCCGATCATGTGCTCGCCGAGCGTGTACGAGCGCGGCATCGGGTGGCACTGGCCGAAGCCGGTCAGCAGCTGCGAGGGCGCACGGCCGAGCAGCGCCGCGTTGCGCGACACGACGGACACCACCATCGACTGGTCCCGGTGGTCGAGCCGCGTCAGGTCCATGTCCTTGCGCGAGTCCCAGTCGAGCAGCGCCGGGTAGGGGAGCCGCGTGCCCGGTGAAGGCAGCACCGCGCGCAGCACGAACAGCGCGATCGCGAGATACGCGAGCGCCGCGAGCGCGGCGCAGATCCCGGCGCGGGACCTCGGCCCGGGCATCGCGAGGTCAGTCCTTCTCGACCACGACCAGCTGCGAGATCGCGATCAGCGGCACGCGGTACGGAAGCCGGACCAGCAGCCGCGCGAGCGGCAGCGGCGTGACGTTGGGGAACAGCAATCCGCAACGCTGCGGATGCACCGTGCGGCCGGTGGCTGCGCGCACCAGGCGGCGCACGTGGCCCGGCGAGAACAGCAGCGAGCGGCGCTCCTCGGGCCGCGTCAAGCCCAGAACGACGTGGCCGGGATTGATCCGATTCGGCTCGAAGACGATCAGGCGGCGTCGTGCGACCCGCCACATGTCGCGCAGCGCCGCCACCGGATCGTCGAGGTGGTGCAGCAGCTCCCAGCAGCCGACGACGTCGAAGGCGCCGTCCGGGAACGGCAGCGACGTCGCCGAAGCGCGCACGCGGTCGCGTACCGGATTGCCGGCCAGCATGCCGGCAGCGTAGTCGCAGGCGACGACGCGGACCGACTGCGGGTAGTACGCGCTCGAGAAGCCGCTGCCGGCGCCGACGTCGAGCAGCGAGCGCACGCCGTCGAGCAGGCCGCGCCCTGCGAGGTACGTCACGCGCTGGCGCGCGAACAGCTCGACCACGGGATGGTCGCTCCGCCGGTAGATCCCGCCGGTCTCCCAGAACGCCTGCTGCTCGTCCCCGTGCGGCGGCGCGGGCTCGTTCGGCGCTCCGCTCGGCGCGCCGCTCATCGCGGCCGGTCGTCGTCCGT
>JAIEPK010000145.1 GCA_019749875.1 Candidatus Binatia bacterium
GCCGCGGCGGCGAAGGCCGCCGCGAACGGCGGTGCGCCCGGCAGCCCCGGCACGCATGCACCGGGAGCTGCGGCTGGCTCCGGCCTGCCGGCCGAGCCGCCGAACATCGACGCCGAGCACTACCGGCTCGCACCGGGCGACATCATCGAGGTCAACTTTCCGTTCCACCCCGAGGAGAACATCCGCGCCCCGATCCGCAACGACGGCCACTTCAACCTGCCGCTGATCGGCGACTTCATGGCCGCGGGCTACACGCCCGATGACCTGCGCAAGATGATCGTCGAGAAGGCATCGGTGCGCCTCAAGGGGCCCGTGGTGAACGTCGTCGTGCTGGAGCTCGCGGAGCACCGGGTGTTCGTCACCGGGCAGGTCGCGAAGCCCGGCTTCGTGATCTACCAGCCGGGCATGACGGCGATGCAGGCCATCGTCGAGCGCGGCGGCTTCGTCGACGACGCCAAGACCGACGAGATCGTGCACATCCATCGCGTCAACGGCCAGGTCGTCAATACCAAGATCGATCTGCAGGAGGTCTACGCGACCGGCGGCAACGACACCACCGAGATGTCGCCGAACGACATCCTGGTGGTGCCGCGGACGTGGGTCGGCGACGCCGACGTGTTCGTCGACCAGTGGATCCGTGGCGTGCTGCCCACGCTGCCGGTCCCGACCTACGACATCACGACGTACTTCCTGTTCTGACCGCGCCGGCCCGGGAGCGATGCCGGCCTCAGCCGCGCCGGCCGGGCACGGCGGGGCGTGTGCCGCCGTCACGCAGCGTCTCGACCGTCGCCGCGAGCTGCTCGAAGTCGATCGGCTTCACGAGGTGGGCGTCGAATCCCGCCTCGAGCGCGCGCTGCCGGTCGTCTTCCTGGCCGAACCCGGTGAGCGCGATGAGGTGCAGGCGGCGTCCGTCGTCGCGCGCGCGAACGCGCCGCGCCACCTCGTAGCCGTCCAGACCCGGCATGCCGATGTCGACCAGTGCCAGATCCGGCAGGCCACGATCGAGCGCCGCGAGGCCGCTCGCTCCGTCCTCGGCCGAGTCGACGATGCAGCCGAAGTCGCGCAGCAGGCCGACGGTCGTGGTGCGGATGTCGGGGTTGTCCTCGACGACCAGGACGCGCAGGCCGTCCAGCACGTTGCTGCTCGCTTGCGCGACGGTCGCCTGGGGCGGTGCCGCGGCGAGCGGCAGCGACACGACGAAGATGGTGCCGCCGCCGGGGGCGTCCTCGATGCGGATCGTCCCGCCGTGCAGCCCGACCAGCGACCGCACCAGCGTCAAGCCGACGCCCATGCCGCCGTCCGAGCTGCCCACCGCGCTCTCGACCTGGAAGAACAGGTCGAACACGCGCTCGCGCATGTCGGCCGGGATTCCCGGTCCGGTGTCGCGCACGGACAGCTCCGCGGCATCGTCGGCACGCCGCACGGCGAGCGTGATCGCGCCCCCGCTCGGCGTGTACTTCGCGGCATTGGTGAGCAGGTTGATCGCGATCTGCTGGACGCGTGCGGGATCGCCGTCGACGTAGACCGGCTCTGCCGGCAGGTCGACGGTGAGGCGATGATCGCGCGACGTGATCGTCGGCCGGACCAGCTCGCAGGCCTCGCGCACGGCGGTGCCGAGGTCGATCACCTGCTTCCGGATCTCGATCTTGTTGCGCGTGATGCGCGAGACGTCGAGCAGGTCGTCGAGCAGACGCGCCATCTGTCGCGACTGGCGCCCGATCGCGCTCTGCGCCTGATGCCGGATGCGCTCGTCGTTGCCGGCGCGCTCGAGCAGGCGAGCGGCGTTGAGGACCGCGGCCAGCGGGTTGCGCAGCTCGTGCGACAGGATCGCGAGAAAGCGGTCGCGGCGGTCCACCGCCGCGCGCGCCTCGGCCTCGGCTTCGGCGCGACGCGCGACGCTCTCGCGCAGCTCCTGGTTGGTGCGCTCGAGCTCGGCGGCGTAGCGGCGGCTCTCGCTGACGTCGCGCGCGATGATCGAGACGCCGATCAGATTGCGGCTCTCGTCCCGGATCGCCGAGCACGACAGGACGACGTCGACCAGCGCGCCGTCCTTGCGCTGGCGTACCGCCTCGACCTCGTGGCTCGCGGGCAGCCCGGCGCGCATCCGTGCCAGCGCCTCGGCGGAGACGTCCTCGGCGGCCGCGCCGTGCACGTCGCTCGCGGGACGCACCAGATCGGCGAGCATCGTCCCGAGCGCCTCTTCGGAGGTGTAGCCGTAGAGGCGCTCCGCGCCCTGGTTCCACGTCGTCACGCGGCCGTCGAGGTCGATGCCGATGATCGCGTCGTCCGACGACTGCACGATCGCCGACATCTGCTCGAGGCGCGCCTCCGTGCGCTTGAGCGGCGACACGTCGATCAGCGACAGCACCACTCCGGTCACGCTGCCCCGCGCCCGATACGGCAGGATGCGCAGGAAGAACCAGCCGCCGTGCTGATCCTGCACCTCGCGCTCGATCGGCTCGCCGGTCGCGAGGACGTCTTCGAGACTCTGCATGAGCTCGGCGTAGCGCACGTTGTGCGAGAAGCTGTCGATGCGCCGGCCGACGTCTTGCGGCAACAGGTCGAAGGTGCGGGCGATCTGCGGCGTGAACTTGCGGATGCACAGATCCTGGTCGAGGAAGATCGTCCCGATGTCGGTGCTGCGCAGCAGCCCGTCGATGTCGGCGCTGAGCTCGGTCAGCTCGTGGATCTTCCTCTGGTACTCGGCGTTGACCGTGTAGAGCTCCTGATTGACGGAGTGCAGCTCCTCGTTGGTGCTCTGCAGCTCCTCGTTGCTCGCCACCAGCTCCTCGTTCGATGCCTGCAGCTCCTCGTTGCTGGTCTCGAGCTCCTCGACGGTCGCCTGCAGGTTCTCGCGCGTGACGTGGAGCTCGGCCTCGAGCGACGACAGGAGTGCGCCCGAGTCCTCCTCGGGCGCCATCTCCGGCGCGGCGGCGCGGGCCTCGCGCTCGGTCGCTGCGAGCGCCACGAAGAAGTGCGTCGGGTGCGCCTGTCGGTCGAGGATCGGCTCGACGGTCATCTGCACGCGTTCGGTCCCGTCGCCGGTGTCGACCCGAATCGGCGGGTGGGCGATCGGGGCGCCGTCTTTGGACGCGCGGTGCAGCGCGCCTGCGAGCGGGACGCGCAGCTCGCGACGGACCAGGTCGAGCACGTCGCTGGTGCTGCGACCGCGCGGGACGGCGAGGAACTTCGATGCGTCGCCGAAGGCATGCACGAGCCGCCGCCGCTCGTCGATCAGCACGCCGTCGGGCAAGTGACGCTGCAGGAGCGTCTCGTACACGCTTCCGAGCACCCGCTCCGGAGAGCCGGTGCGCGGCGCCGCGACGCCGCGGCCGGGCGGTGCGAGCCGTACCGGCAGGCGCAGGTCCGAGGGGAGGCGCACGTCGCGCCGCTTGCGGAAGATCTTCCAGCGCGCCTCGACGTCCTCGAATTCCTCGGCCAGCTCGCCGGGGCCTTCGCTCGGCCCGAGGAACAGGACGCCGCCGGTGCGCAGCGCGAAGTGGAACAGCGACAGCACGCGCTTCTGCACCGGCTGCTGGAAGTAGATCAGCAGGTTGCGACAGCTGATCATGTCCAGGCGCGTGAACGGTGCGTCCTTGATGACGTCGTGCACCGTGAAGACGATCATCTGACGCAGCTCCGGCGCCACGTGCCAGCCGCCGGCGCGCTTGGTGAAGTAGCGCTCGAGGCGCGCCGGGGAGACGTCGACGAGCTGCTCGTCGTGGTAGACCCCGGCGGACGCGACTTCGAGCGAGCTGCGGTGCGCGTCGCTCGCGAAGATCTTGACGGTCATGCGGCGCGACAAGAGGCGCATGCGCTCGTCGAGCAGGATCGCGAGCGAGTACGCCTCCTCGCCGGTCGCGCAGCCCGCGACCCAGATGCGCAGCTCGTCCTCGCTGGTGCGGCGCAGGAAGAGCTCGGGCAGGACCGTACGCTCGAGCTGCTCGAACGCCTCGGGGTCGCGAAAGAAGCGCGTCACCCCGATCAGCAGATCGCGATAGAGCGCGTTGCGCTCGGCCGGATCGTCGCGCAGGCGCTGGACGTAATCGTCGAGGTTCGGCAGCCGTGCCAGCGCTCGACGCCGGTCGATGCGGCGGCCGACGGTGCTCGGCTTGTAGTACGAGAAGTCGATGCCGTGCTCGTCGCGCAGCAGGCGGAAGATGCTGCCGGTGCCGTCGAGCTGCGCGTCGGCGGCCGGCGCCCCGTCGCGGAACGCGCGCGTCGCATGCTGCGCGAGTGCTTCGGGCATGTCCTCCGGCGCGAGCAGCTCGTCGGCGACGCCGGTGTCCTGCGCGCTGCGCGGCATGCCGTCGAACTGCGCCGTGTCGGGACGCTGCACCAGCACCAGCCCGCCCGCCGCATCGACCTCACGGATGCCGCGCGAGCCGTCGCTGCCGGTTCCCGAGAGGACGATGGCCACCGCGCGATCGCCCGCGTCCTGCGCGAGGGAGCGGAAGAAGTGATCGATCGGCAAGCTCAGATCGCGCTGCGGCGACTTGTCCGTGAGCAGCAGCCGACCGCCGGCAACGATCATCTCCTTGCGCGGCGGCATCAAGTACACCGTGTCGGGCTCGATCGGCATGCCGTTCTCGGCGCGGCGGATCGGCATGCCGGTGTGGCGCGCGAGCAGCTCGTCCATGAGGCTCTTGAAGTCGGGCGACAGGTGCTGCACCACCACGAACGCCATGCCCGTCCGATCGGGCAGCGCCTTGAACAGGCGCTCCAGCGCCTCGAGCCCGCCGGCGGACGCGCCGATGCCGACGGTGATGGCGGTTCGTGCCGTGGCGCCCGGGAGCAGTGTGCCGCCGAGCTGCAGAGGTTCTCCCGATCCCGCCTTCATGTCGTTCCCGGCAACACCGACGAGCGAGCTCAGGCCCGCGCAACGCACCCCGCCCGCCTCGGCGGGGCGCCGAGAGGCCCACTGCAAGCCGCCCGCCACGAGCAGTGCCGCGGAAACTCCCGACGTCACGTGTGCATCGGGAGCCGCGCTTGTAAGAGCGTCCGTTTCCCCCGTGTAGAAGGTGCAGGCGACGAAGGTGCGACGGGCCACTGCCTCGCGGTGGATCAGCGCCCCGTCGCGCGCTCGATGAGCGCGTTTGCGGGGTACCGCGCTTCGAGGATCTGCGTCCCGACCTCGGCGCCGAGCACCGGCAGGTGCGCGGGGTCGAGCAAGCCGACCTGCACCAGCACCGACGCTTGATCCCAGTAGATGCGCTCGCTGCACAGCCGTCCGTCGCGAAACTCGACCGACACCACGATCGGCATGATGACCGGCCGTCCCGTCGGCGCGACGCCCGGCAGCACCCAGTCCATCGGAACGGTGTGCGTGAAGCGCGCCACCAGCTCGTCCACCAGCCGCGTGTCGCCGATCGTGCGCGCGATCGGGACGATCTCGAAATCGGGCGGCATGTGCGGGATGAAGTGCCCGGCGTAGAACGCGTGCAGCGCCGCCTTGCCGGATCCCCCGGTCAGCACCGGGACATGATTGACGCGCGCGTCGTCGACCATCGTCGCGAGCGTCGCGGCGGTGTCCTTGGTCACGAACTCGTGACGCAGGTGCTTTTCCCAGAGATCGTTCAACGTTTGCTGGGCGGGCGACAGGGAAGCGGTCATGCTGCCGGCGTACCAGACGGGACGGCCACCCGCGGTGCTCACCCGCCGCGCGCCGACCTCACGCGAGCGCCGCAGCCGAGGGAGGCGCGCCGGCGATGCGCGCCAGCACGAAGCCGTCCCAGCCCTTGCTACCGACGGTCTGCAGCACGGTCGCCGCGACGCGCGGCTCGCGTGCGAGGCGCTCGGCGAGCGCGCGCACGCCGCGGACGCTCTCGTCGTCGCTCGCCTCGTCGACCACGGCACCGCCGCGCACGACGTTGTCGATCACGATGACCGCACCCGGGCGCGCGAGGCGGAGGGCCCAGTCGAGATACGCGACGTTGGAGCGCTTGTCGGCATCGATGAAGACCATGTCGAAGGCCGGACGCGCCTCCGTCGCGAGCGCCGGCAGCGTGTCGAGCGCCGCACCGACGCGGATCTCGACGCGCGCCGCGAGCCCGGCGCGGGCGACGTTGGTGCGTGCGACGGCGGCATGGCGGGGATCCGCTTCGAGGCTCAACAGCCGGCCGTCGTCCGGTAGGGCACGCGCGAGCCAGATCGTGCTGTAGGCGCCCAAGGTACCGATCTCGAGGATCGTGTGTGCGCCGCTGAGACGGGCGAGCAGGTGCAGCAGCTTGCCCTGCGACGGGCTCACGTCGTGCGCGGGCAGCCCGGCCGCGGCGTTGGCCGCGAGCACGTCGTCGAGCACCGAATCCGCTTCCAGCAGATGCGCATCGAACCAGCGCTCGACGGCAATCCACTCGTCTCTCGTCTGCATCATTCACGTCTCCTCGACTGCCGGAACCATCCGTCGTGCCGTGTCGACATGGCGAACGCCATGGGGATCGCCGTGCATTGCACGCGCGCTCGATGCGCGAAACGAAAATGCAGGATCGTCTTCGCGAATGGGATCGGGGAGTCGTGCATTCGTGCAGGGTCGATCGCGCACTTTTGCGCTTGCCGAGGGATGGATCGTCGCGCATGGTGGTCGTGCAGCACCGGCCGCGCACGCGGCTCCTTTCGCTGCTCGTTCTCATCGTCCGCGACCGTCACCGCACTACCCGAGGCATCACCATGACGCACCGTCCGATTCACCGGCTCCATCGCCGCGCGCTCGCCAGCGCGCTGGTCGTCCCCCTGCTTTGTGCGGCACCAGGCGCCGCGCGCGCGAGCGTGTCCGGCATGACGGCGCTGCTCGGGCAGTACGACGTGATCGTGCTCGACGACCTGTCGACCACGTCCGACATCGAAGGCCGGACGTTCGTCGGGGACGACTTCACCGGCGCGGGCTCGGCGAACCTCGCCATCGCGCTCGCCGTCCCGGCGAGCGATTCCAGCTTCGTGGTCGTGGACGACATCGTCGCCGGCAGCCCGCTGAACTTGAATGCCGGCAGCCTGCGCATCGGCGGCACGAGCAACGGACGCATCGTCAACTACAACGGGGGCGGCTCGCTGATCGCGGATCCGTCGCTGAGCGTGGAGCCGAACGCGACGATCCTGAAGAACGCCTCGCAGACGATCGCCGGCTACGCATCGAACAACACGGCGACGATTCCCTCGGGACAGCCCGGCGCGCTCAAGTTCACGGTCACCAGCACCAACGCTTGCGGCGTCGCCGTCTTCGACGTCCCCGGAAGCGTGTTCTCGAACGGAAACGTCCAGCAGATCGAGCTCGATCCCGGCTCGGCCTCGACGATCGTCATCAACGTGTCCGGCACGAGCATCAACTGGACCACCGGCAACATGGTCTCGCAGTTCACGAGCACGTTCTGGCGCGCGCGCGTGCTGTGGAACTTCCACCAGGCGACGTCGATCAACTTCAACTCGCGCAACATGATGGGGGCGGTGCTGGCACCGCTCGCGAACGTCTCGACGACCGGCAACATCGACGGCAGCATCGCCGCGAACTCGCTCACCACCTCGTCCGAGGTGCATCTGCCCACCTTCGTCGGCAACCCGGAATGCACGAGCCCGACGCCGACACCGAAGCCGACGGCGAGCCCGACGCCGACGCCGAAGCCGACGGCGAGCCCGACGCCGACGCCGAAGCCGACGGCGAGCCCGACGCCGAAGCCGACGGCGAGCCCGGCGCCGACGCCGA
>JAIEPK010000236.1 GCA_019749875.1 Candidatus Binatia bacterium
CGCCATCGCCTGGTCGTGCGCGCGCTCGACGCCGACGGAAACGTCGTCGCGCGTCAGGTGCGGCGCTTCCGCACCGCGCCGCCAGCGATGCCGCCGATGCTCGAAGGCGACCTCGGCGAGTTCGTGGCCCTGTGTCCGTCGAGCCACCGCGCGCAGAACGATCCGATCGTGTTCCCCGGCCAGCCCGGGCAATCCCACCTGCACTCGTTCTTCGGCAGCACCGTCACCGACGCGTACTCGACGCTCGGTGCGCTGCTCGGCGGAGGAACCACGTGCGATCCCGCGGTCGACCGCTCGGCGTACTGGGTGCCGACGCTGCTCGAGAACGGCGTGCCGGTCGAGCCGGAGGAGGTGAAGGTCTATTACTTGACGGCGAACGCCGTACCCGGCGCGGTGCGCCCGTTCCCACCCGGGCTGCGCATCCTCGCCGGCACGCCGTCACGCACCGGTCCGGACGGTACGAGCCGTTACAAGTGGAGCTGCCGCGGTGCCGACGCGTCGAGCACCGAGGACTTCGCCATGTGTCCCGCCGGTCACGAGCTCGAGCTGCTGCTCGACTTCCCCGATTGCTGGAACGGCCGCGACCTCGACAGCGCGGATCACAAGTCGCACATGGCGTACGGCGCCGGCGGCGCGTGCCCGGCGAGCCATCCGGTGCCGGTGCCGCGCCTGCAGTTCAAGATGCGCTATCCGACGTCGGGCGGAGCGGGCATCCGCATCGCGACCGGATCGGGGATCCATGCGAGCCACGGCGGCAGCGGCTACTCGGCGCACGGCGACTTCCTGAATGCATGGTTGCCCGGCACGCTCGAGGAGCGCATCGAGCGCTGCCTGTGGCGCGAGCTGAAGTGCGGTCCCGACGGCCTGCCGAGCTAGTGCTCGCCGCGGAGGCTAGTCCCGCTCGATCCCCTCGGCGCGCATCTTCGCGAGCACGCTGTGGTGCCGGCCATAGGCCAGGTAGATCACCATGCCGATCGCGAGCCACACGAACAGCCGCCACCAGTTCTCCGCCGGCAGCGAGAACATCAGCAGCAGGCAGATCAGGATGCCGAGGATCGGCGTCACCGGCGAGAACGGTGCGCGGAACGGGCGCTCGGCCTCGGGATGGGTGCGGCGCATGATCATCACCGCCGCGCACACGACCACGAACGCGAACAGCGTGCCGATGTTGGTGAGATCGGCGAGGATGCGCAGCGGCAGCAGCGAGCCCGCGATCGCGACCAGCACGCCGGTGAGGATGGTCGACTTCCACGGCGTCCGGTAGCGCTCGTGCACCGCGCCGAAGAAGCTCGGCGGCACGAGACCGTCACGCGCCATCGCGAGCCAGACGCGCGGCTGGCTGAGCATCATCACCAGCAGCACGGAGGTGATGCCGGTCAACGCGCCGAGCGAGACCAGGAACTGCGCCCACGGCAGCCCCACCTGCTCGAATGCCTTCGAGACCGGCGCGTCGATCGCGATCTGGTCGTAGCGGACCATGCCGGTCAGCACTGCCGCGACCGCGATGTAGAGGAACGTGCAGACGACGAGGGACACCAGGATGCCGATCGGCACGTCGCGCTGTGGGTTGCGCGCCTCCTCGGAGTGCGTCGAGATCGAGTCGAAGCCGATGTAGGCGAAGAAGATGATCGCGGCGCCGGCGAACATGCCGAGCGGCTCGCCGCCCGCTCCTTCCTGGCCGAGGATGGTCTTGCCGAAGAAGCTGACACCGGTCAGCCCGTAGGGTGCGAACGGCGTCCAGTTGTCGGGATTCACGTAGAACGCACCGACCACGATCACGAACAGCACCACCGCGACCTTGAGCGCGACCATCGCGGTGTTGAAGGACGCGCTCTCGCGGATGCCGATCACCAGCACCCAGGTCACCGCGATCGCGATCAGCACCGCCGGCAGGTCCAGCAGATTCCCCGTCAAGACGAATCTCCCGATGTCGGGATCGTAGTCGAACGGAGCGCCGCCGAGGATCTTCGGCCATTGCACGCCGAGGATGCCGATGAAGTCCTGGAAGTAGTGCGACCAGCCGTGCGCCACGGTCGCCGACGCGACCGCGTACTCGAGGATCAGGTCCCAGCCGATGATCCACGCCATCATCTCGCCGAGCGTCGCGTACGCGTAGGTGTAGGCGGAGCCGGCGACCGGGACCATCGAGGCGAACTCCGCGTAGCAGAGGGCCGCGAAGAAGCAGGCGAGCCCCGCGACGACGAACGACAGCATGAGCGCCGGACCCGTCTTGTCGTGCGCCGCCACGCCGGTCAGGACGAAGATGCCCGTCCCGATGATCGCGCCGACGCCGAGGCTCGTGAGCTGCATCGGACCGAGCACGCGGCGCAGGCGGTTCTCGCCCTTCAGCTCCTCGAGGAGGAGCGAGAGCGGCTTCGTGGCGAAGAGCGGGTTGGCCAAGACGGATCTCCTTTTCGTCCTGGCACCTTTGACCGAGAACTCCGAACGTTCAAGTCGCGCCGGCGCGCGCGGCGTCCTGCGCGCAGGCGAGGATCGCGTCGATGCTGCGCTCGACGTCCGCGTCGGTCGTCGCCCACGACGACACGCTGATGCGCATCGCGGCGCGGCCGCCCCAGGTGGTCGGTCCGCACCAGCAGGTGCCGTCCGCGGCGACGCGCGCCAGCACCGCGCGCGTCGCCGCCTCGTCGCCGAACGCGACCACGACCTGGTTCAGCACCACGTCGTTCAGGACGTCGTGCCCGGCCGCACGGAGCCGCTCGGCGAAGCGCTCTGCTTGACGGCAGTTGCGCTCGATCAGCTCCGCCAATCCGCGCGATCCGAGCGAGCGCAGGGCCGCCCACACCTCGACCGCGCGCGCGCGACGCGACGACTCCGGCGTGAAGTCGCCGGGCTCGCGCGGTGCGCCCTGCGGCAAGTACGGCGCGGAGATCGACAGCGCGCCGCGCAGGGCGGCCGCGTCGCGGACGATCGCGATGCCGGAGTCGTAGGGCACGTTGAGCCACTTGTGCGCGTCGGTCGCCCACGAGTCGGCGTCCGCGACTCCGCGTGCGAGATGCGCGCGCGACGGGCACGCCGCGGCCCACAGGCCGAACGCGCCGTCGACGTGCGTCCATGCGCCCGCCGCGCGCGCCGCCGCGCAGATCTCGGACGCCGGGTCGAAGGCACCGCTGTTCACGTTGCCGGCTTGAACGCAGACGATGGTGCGGTCGTCGAGCGCGGGCAGCGCGTCGGCGCGCATGCGGCCCTGCGCGTCGACCGGCACCAGCTCGACCGCGGAGCGGCCGAGGCCCAGGAGCCCCAGCGCCTTGCGCAGCGTCGAGTGCGCCTCGGCGCCGATCACCACGCGGAGCCGCGGCGCGCCCTGCAGGCCGTGCTCGTCGACGTCCCAGCCGGCGCGTGCCAGCACCGCTCGACGTGCGGCTGCGAGACCGGTGAGGTTCGCCATGGTGGCGCCGGTCACGAACGCACCGCCCGCTTCGCGCGGCAGGTCGAGCACCTCGAGCAGCCAGCCGAGCGCGATCTGCTCGATCGCCGCGACCGCCGGCGACATCGTCGAGGTGAAGCAGTTCTGGTCCCATGCGGTCGCGAGCCAGCTCGCGGCGACGGTCGCCGGCAAGGCTCCGCCGGTGACGAAGCCGAAGTAGCGCCGTCCGGCGCTCGCCACCGTGGCCGGCGAGGCGGCGTCGTCGAGCAATGCGAGCACGTCGCGTGCGGCGGTCGGCTCCGCGGGCAGCGGACCGCCGAGGTCGCGCAGCCGGGCGCGCATCGCTTCGGTCGGGAAGACCGGGCGGTCGTCCAGCCCGTCGAGGTAGCGCTGCGCGCGCCGTGCGGCGTCGTCCAGGAGCTCGTGCATCTCGCTCCGGCTAGCATCGCCGACCGGCACGTGCGCGAGCACGCGTCGGCACGAGCGTGGACGCGAGGTACCGCGCGGACGCGACGTCACGGGCGCGCCCCCCGGCCCGCGTCGGCACGAGCACGACCGCTCCTCGCGGACGCACCGTCAAGCACGTACCGGCAGCGTCACTTCCGGTGGCAGTAGGCGCAGGCGCCCGCGCCGCCGGCGCCGACGAACGGCGGATCGTTGCTCGGATCGTCATCCTGGTAGAGCGCCACGCGCTCCTCGAGGTGGTCGAGCCGATCCTGCACCGCCGCGACGAAACGCGCATCCCAGCCGCTGTTCGATCCGATGCCGAGCGCCGAGCCGTAGTAGTCGCGGGCGTCGTCGGTGCGACCGCCCTTCGCGTAGATGTCGCCGAACAGGATGAACGTGCCCTCGAGATTGTGCGGCGCCATGCCGTCGTTGAAGCAGATCTCCTGCTGCGTGCCGCAGTAGCCCGCGACCTCGGGGAACGTCACGTCGAGCAGATCGATGACGCGAGCGTACAGCGGGTCCTTGTTGGAGATCGCCGGCGCCACCGCGAGCAGGTCGAAGGAGTTGAACAGCGTGTTGATCGAGGTCGCGTACTCGAGCTCCTCGATGCCTCGCGCGGTCAGCGCGGGATCCGCGAAGCCGACGCCCTTCGCGTAGGTCGCCGCGGCCGCGAAGCCGGGCACGCGCGAGTCGCCGTTGCGGCCGTCCCAGAGGAGCGGCACGGCGCGATCGAAGGCCGCGCGCGACTTCAGCACCAGGCTCTTCGCGCCCTCGCTCGGATGATTCAGGTCCCTGGTCTCCTGCCCGTAGAGGTT
The DNA here is from genome assembly GCA_019749875.1 of Candidatus Binatia bacterium. Lineage (GTDB taxonomy): Bacteria > Desulfobacterota > Binatia > UBA12015 > UBA12015 > VGTK01. The sequence continues at coordinate 4,648 of JAIEPK010000236.1, forward strand.
CAGGTACTGCATGCCGAGCAGGAAGTGCGAGCGCGCGTCGCGGCGGTTCCGTGCGACGGCGCGCTCGAGGTAGCGCAGCGCGTCCTCGGTGCGCTCTGCGTCACCCCACAGCGTATCCCAGAACGCGGCCTCGCCGGCGGCGCCGTCGTGCGACGCGCGACGCGAGATCACGGTCTCGGCGCCGTTCACGACGAAGTCGTGCAGGCGGACGAGGTAGCGCGTGTCGCCGACCGTCAACCACATCTGCACGTAGCCGACCGGCCCCACGACCGGCTCGAAGCCGGGCGCGCGCGCGTCGACCGAGAGCCCGCGCGTCGTGTAGCGCACGGTGCGCACGCCGCCCGCCGCGCCGCTGGGGTCGCGATAGAGGAATCCGCCCGGGATGCGCGACCAGCGCTCGCACGGCAGCGCGACCTCCGGTCCACCGGTCACCAGGTTGGTCGCCGTCGGGTAGGACGCGATGCGGATCGACGCGCTCGCAGGGCACACCGTCGGATCCTCGAGCTGCGCGAGGGCGCGGTCGCGACCCACCGAGATCTGTGCCGAGCCGCCGCCGGTCGCGGGATCGTGGCGGAACGCGCCGACCTTGCTCTCGGTGAGAAGCGTCAGCGCCCGCGCGTCGACGGCTTGCAGCATCAGCAGCAGGGAAACGAGCAGGGGGATGCGTCGCACGGCGATTCTCCTCGGGTCGTGACGGGATGACGGAGCCTCTCCGCTAGCGCGTCTTCGCGCGAGGGTAAAGTTGCTTCCGACGCCGCCGGTAGCGATCATGGCCCCACCTCGAGGCCCGGTCGGCGATCCGCCTGCGGCCCCGAGGACGGTGGCGACCGGGCCGCCACCGCGAGGGCCGGACCGAGGATGAGCTTCCAGGAACGCGTCGAGAAGAGGTTGCACCGCCTGCGAGCGGACCGGAACTGGCTGTTCGTCAAGTCGCTGTTCCGCCCGACCGCGATCATCGTGTCGCACAAGCGGAGCGGCTTTCAGTGGTTCCGACAGATTTGCTACGCGAACCTGCGGCGCCACGCCGTGATGCCGCCCGGAGCGCGCTACCAGCACTTCAACATCGAGCGCGTACCGGCGAAGAACCGCCTCGACCACAATGCGATCCTGCTGGTGCGCGACGGCCGCGACGTGATGGTGTCGCTCTTCATGGCGGCCACGCGCGACGGCCCGGACGGTACGCGCGTGTGGGAGGGCGACGGTACGACGATCACCTTCCACGACTTCCTGCGCACCGACTTCATGGAGCTGCGCAACCCGAAACGCGAGGTCATCCGCAAGCTGAACCCGGTCGACTACTGGGCGAAGTTTCATACCGACTGGCTCGGCAACCCGAACGTCGTGCACGTGGTGCGCTACGAGCACCTGCTCGAGGACCAGGGCACGGTCATCCGCGAGACCATGCGCGCGCTCGGCTACCGCGAGGACGAGATCCGCCCGGTCGAGATCGACCTGGACTTCGACAAGCACTCGCCGGTCGGCAAGAACCTGCCCACGGGCTATCGGCGCAAGACCACCGGCAACTGGCGCCGGCTCTTCGCAGCCGAGGACATCGCGTACTTCGAAGAGCGCGCCGGGGACGTGCTGCGCCGGCTCGGCTACGAGACCGACAGCGCACCGCCGCTCGCGCGCCCCGCGTAGGAACCGATCGTCGCGCTACGACCCGCGCTCGTAGGCGGCGGTCACCTCGTCGGGCGCGCCGTCCATGCGGATCGTGCCCTCGTGCAGCCACAGCGCGCGATTGCACATCTGGCGCACGGTCTCCATCGAGTGGCTGACCAGGACGAGGATCGATGCGCGCTCGACCATCTCCGACAGACGCCGGCGCGCCTTGTCGTGGAAGCGCACGTCGCCGGCCGCGATCACCTCGTCGAGCAGCAGCACGTCCGGTGTGATCGCGGTCGAGACCGCGAACGCGAGGCGCACGAACATGCCCGCGGAGTACGTCTTGACGGGCCGGTCGAGCGCCGCGCCGAGCTCGGTGAAGTCCGCGATGCCTTGCCTGCGCTCGCGGATCTCCGCGCGCGACAGGCCGAGCAGCAGACCGCGCGTCAGGATGTTGTCCCAGCCGGTCGCCTCCATCTCGAAGCCGGTCGCGAGCTCGAACAGGCAAGCGATGTCGCCGTCCACCACGACGCGCCCCGCCGACGGCGCATAGATGCCGCACATGACCTTCAGGAGCGTGGTCTTGCCGGCGCCGTTGTAGCCGACGATGCCGACGCGCTCGCCGCGCTCGATCTTCAGGCGCACGTCGCGCAGCGCCGTCACCGCCGGCGGCAGGTCTTCCTCCGGGAGCACGCCGAAGGCGCGGCTGATGCGGTCGCGCAGGCTGCCCTTCGCGCGCGGAAACGTCAGCGTGACGTCGTCGACGTACAGCATGGGCTCAGAGCCAGAACACCACGCGATCGCGCGCCCAGCGCATCGCGAGCACCGCGATCGTCGAGAAGAAGGCGAGGCACAGGATGCTCGCGACGTAGTGCGAGAGCTCGGGTACGTCGTTGTTCAGCATCGGCACCCGCACGATCATCATCAGGTGGTAGAGCGGGTTGAACGTGAGCAGCCAGCCGAGCTTGTGCTCGACCAGCAGCGCCGCCGGGAACATCACCGGCGTCGCGTAGAACAGCGCCTGCACGCCGACCGCCTGCAGGTGCTGGAAGTCGCGCACCCAGGTGTTGAGCACCGCGGAGAGAGTGCAGACCGCGAAGCCGAACACGAGCCAGGCAGCGAGTCCCGGGATCAGCAGCAGCCAGGTGGCGCTCACGTGCCCGCCGAAGAGCAGCAGCACGACGGACACCGCGAGCAGCCCGAGCAGCAAGGTGAAGAACGCCGCCAGGACCATGCGCAGCGGATACGTCCAGAACGACACGCGCGCGATCTGCTTGATGTAGCCCTCGGCCGCGATGAAGGCGATGGCACCGCCGTCGATCGACGCCGAGAAGAACGCCCACAGCGTCAAGTTCAAGAAGAGATACGGCAGGAACTCCGCCAGCTTCTGCCCGAAGAGCTTCGAGAACACGATGCCGATCACAGCCGACATCAGGAGCGGAGCGACGATCGCCCAGACGATGCCGAGCATGGTCGCCGTGTAGCGCCGCAGGACGTCGAGACGCGCGAGCTGCCAGGCGATGCTCAACGTCTTGAGGTGCGCCTGCCG
>JAIEPK010000669.1 GCA_019749875.1 Candidatus Binatia bacterium
CCGTGACGTCTCCGGACGCTCCCGCGCGGACCAGCGGCGCCGTCCGCGCGGCCCTCCTGCTGCTCGCGCTCGCCGCGAGCGCGCTGGTCAGCTTCCGCTGGTGCTACGAGCCCGACCTCTGGTGGCACCTCGCGCACGGCCGCGAGATCGCAGCCGGCGCGCTGCCGCGCACGAACCTGTTCAGCTTCACGCACCCCGACTACCCGCAGCCGTCGATCTCGTGGCTGTTCGATCTCGGCGGCTGGGCGCTGTGGCAGGCGGGCGGCGCGACCGGCGTGCAGCTCGGCCAGCTCGTGGTCGTGCTCGCGACGCTGCTGCTGCTCTTCGCCGCGTGCCGGCAGCGCGCCGGTGTCGCGGCGAGCCTCGCCGTGGTGACGCTCGGCTTCTTCGTGCTCGAGCCGCGTGCGCTGCCGCGGCCGCACACGGTGTCCTTCGCCGGCATGGCGGCGTGCGCCTACCTCGTCGAGCGCGCGCAGGCGCGACGCTCGATCCGGCCGCTGCTGCTCGCGATCCCGCTGGTGCTCGTCTGGAGCAACCTGCACGTGGAGAGCATCTTCGGCCTCGCGTTCCTCGGCTGCTTCGCGCTCGACCAGCTGCTGCGCGGCGACGACGCCGCGGACGGCGGGCTCGCCTGGCGTCCGCTCGCGGTCGTCGTCGCGTGTGCCGCGGCGGTGCTGGTCAATCCGTACGGCGTCGGCCTCGTCCGGTACCTGATCGAGAATGCGCGCGTCCCGGAGGTCATCCGCATCGCGGAGCTGCAGCCGCCGTACCTGCCCAGCTACGGACCGTACTTCCTGTGGCTCTTCGCCACCGTCGCGCTGCTGCTCGTGCCGCCGCGCCCGCGCACGTGGGAAGTCCTCGTCACGGGGCTCTTCGCCGCGCTCTCGCTGCGCTACCTGCGCTTCACGCCGCTGCTGGTGTGCGTGACCGCACCGATCGTCGCGCAGCGTCTCGCCGTGCACGTGGGCGCTTCACGCCTGCTGCCGCTCGGCGCGCTCTTCGTCGCGCTGCTGACGTCGCGCGCGACGCCGTCGGGTCTCGTGCGGCAGCTCGGCGTCGGCATCGACGCGCTCGCACCGGTCGAGATCATCCCGCGCGGCGGCGTCGCGTTCGCGCGGCGCAACGGCCTCGGGGGCCCGCTGTTCAACAGCAACAATCTCGGCGGCTACGTGACGTTCGCGCTATACCCGGAGGCGCGCGTCTTCCAGGACAGCCGCCTGCAGGCGTACCCGCCCGAGCACTTCCGCGACATCATGACGGCGTATCGATCGCAGGCGCGCTGGAACGAGCTCGTCGCCGGCGTCGACTGGGCGATGCTGTCCGTCCCGCGCGCGAACGAGCTGTCGGGCGCGGGACGCTTCCCCGCGTCCGACTGGGCGACGGTGTACTTCGACGACGCGAGCGAGATCGTCGTGCGTCGCAGCGGCCACTTCGCGGGCCTGATCGACGAGCACGAGTACCGCGTGCTGCGGCCGGGCTTCGATCCGTTCGCGCCGCTGCCGGCGTCGTTCGCCGTGGCCGACCGGCTCGCGACCGAGGTGCTGCGCAACCGTCGCGAGGACCCGGACGCGTTCGCGCCCGCGGCGTGGCTCTGCCTGCGCGGCGACGACGCGGAGTCCTGCGCCGCGGCGCAGCAGATCGCGGCCAGGCGGCCCGAGCTGCGGCGCGCGGCGCTGCGTCTCGCGCGTCAGCGTGCTGCGTCCCTCGACGACGTCGAGGAGGCCGCGGAGTAGCGCGCGCGGCGTCTTCGCGGCGACGCGTGCTGCGCGCCCGTCCCGCTCCGCGTGGCGCGTGCGTCGCATCCGGCGTAGAAGCGTCGCCATGCTCGAAGCCCCGATCCTCGCCGCACCGCAGACGAAGGGTCACGTGTCGGTCGCACGTCTCGCGCAGCACTGGTACGTCGCCTGCCGCTCGTCCGAGCTGCGCGGGCGTCCGCTCGCGCGCACGCTGCTCGGCATCCCGATGGCGCTCTTCCGCGCCGACGACGGGCAGGCGTCGGCGGTGCTCGACCGCTGCCCGCACCGCAACGTGCCGCTGTCGCTCGGACGCGTCGTGGCGCCGGGCCGGCTCGAGTGCCCGTATCACGGCTGGCAGTTCGACGGCGCGGGTCGCTGCACCGTGGTGCCTGGCCTCTGCGCCGGCGACGGCGCCGTCGAGCGGCGCGCGCCCGCGTTCGCGACGCGCGAGCGCGACGGGTTCGTCTGGGTCTACCCGACGCCGGACGAGAAGCCCGCGTCGGAGCCCGCACCGCTGCCGCACGTGACGGCGCCCGGCTACACCACCGTCGTGCGCGAGGTGGCGATGGACTGCACGCTGCACGCCGCGGTCGAGAACGCGCTCGACGTGCCGCACACGGCCTTCCTGCACCGCGGCCTGTTCCGCGGCACCGGCGAGCGCAACGAGATCACGGCGATCGTCCGGCAGATCCGGCACGGTGTCGAGGCGGAGTACGTCGGCGAGCCGCGGCCGCCGGGGCTCGCGGGGCGGCTCCTGTCGCCGAGCGGCGGCATCGTCAAGCACTGGGATCGCTTCGTGCTGCCGTCGATCGCGCAGGTCGAGTATCGGCTCGGTCCGGAGAACCACCTGCTGGTGACGTCGCTGTGCACGCCGGTGTCCGACTTCGCGACGCGCATGTTCGCGGTGGTCAGCTTCCGGCTGCGCATTCCCGGCGTGCTCGTGCGCCCGCTCTTGACGCCGATCGCGATGCGCATCTTCCGCCAGGACGCGGCGGTGCTGAAGCTGCAGTCGGAGACCATCCGGCGCTTCGGCGGCGAGCAGTTCATGTCGACCGAGATCGACGTGCTCGGTCCGTCCATCTGGCGGCTCCTCAAGCAGGCGGAAGCGGGCGCGGTGCCGGTGTCGGAGCAGCCCGAGGTCGTGCGCGAGGTGCGTCTCTCCGTGTGAGCCGGCGAACGGCCGCGCTTGTCGCACGACGCTGGCAAGGGCTCGGTGCGCCGTGACGCGTCACGGGGCCGTGTGCGAGGCTCGCGTCAAGCAAGCCCGGCGCGGGCCGCGATCTCGCCGGCGCGCCGCGCGAGCACGTCGCTGCGCAGCCGCTTGCAGAGCGCCGGAAACGACGCCTTCGGCCCGCGCCATCGCCATGCGTCCACGTCGCCCACCGCCGCCGTCGTGCGCAGCGTAGCGAGGTCCTTGAACAGCAGGGCGTCCGCACGCTGGCGGACGAGGCTCTCGGCGAGGCGCGCTGAGCCGCGTAGGTTCATCTCCCACGTCGCGGGATCGTCGGGGATGTTCTCGACGTGCGCCCAGCGCGTCAGGATCGCGGCCGCCGAGCGCATGCCCCAGCCGGGAATTCCGGGAAAGCCGTCGGCGGTGTCGCCGACCAGCGCGAGCAGGTCGGGGATCGATGCAGGCGGCACGCCGAACTTGTCGATCACGCCCAGCTCGTCGCGCGTCAAGTCGCGGCGCCGGTCGACCTGCACCACGCGTCGCTCGCGCACGCACTGCGCGAGGTCCTTGTCGGGCGTGCAGATCAGCACCTGCTCGATGCGCGGGTCGCGGTCCGCGATCGCCGCGGCCGAAGCCAGCGCATCGTCGGCCTCGAGCTCGACCATCGGCCACACCGCGACCCCGAGCGCGTCGAGGGCTTCTTCCAGCGGCTCGAACTGTGCGCGCAGAGCCGGCTCGATGCCCGCGCCGGTCTTGTAACCGGGATAGAGGTCGTTGCGGAAGGACTCGATGACGTGGTCGGTCGCGACGCCGACGTGCGTGGCGCCGGATTCGAGCAGGCCCAGCATCGAGCTCACCACGCCGCGCAGCGCGCCGACGTCGATGCCGGACTGGTCGGCGTGGGGCGGCACCGCGAAGTAGTGCCGGAACAGCTCGTAGGTTCCGTCGATGAGGTGGACTCGCATGGGCGACGGCGCGCAGCATAGCGGACCGGCGGTCGGGTGCTATCGCCGTTCGGCCGCGAGGTGATAGGACCCGAGCATGCCCGACCGTCGTCCTCGCCGTCGTCATCTGACCCTCGCAGCGCTGCTGCTCGCGGTGCTCGTGTCCCTGCCCGCCGCCTGCTCGCGCTCGACCGACCTGCCGGCGCAGATCGACGCGCAGATCCAGGCGTACCGAGCGGAGCCGTCCGACGCGCTGCAGTCGCGCATCGAGGCCTCGTTCGCGAAGCTCGACGCCGAGATCGCCGAGCTCCGCGCCGATGCCGAGACCAAGACGGGAGCAGCGAAGGACGACGCGCTGGCGAAGGCCGATGCGCTGTCGGCGCGTGCGGGCGAGCTGCGCAAGAGCTGGTACGGAGCGCGCTTCGCCGCAGCCGGCGAGGCCGCGAAGAACGCCGTCAAGCAGCTCGGCGTGTCCCTCGGACAGGGCCTCGAGTCCGCGGGCCAGAAGATGAAGAGCGCGATCGGCGGTGACGAGAAGGGCGCGGGCGCGGATGCGGCCGCGGACGCCGCGAAGGAGGACTGACGTGATCGCGCAGCCGCGTCCGTTCGGCATCAGCTACTGGCCGCTGCCCGAGGATGCACCGACGGTGGAGATCGGGCGCGAGGAGATCCGTCTGGTGACCGAGGACCTCGCGCTGGTGCGTGGCATCCTGTGGACGCCGCCCGGCGGACGCTGGAAGACCGGCATCGTCCTCTCGCACCCGCGCGGCGACTTCTCGGTGCACTACGCCTGCCCGCTGCTCGCCGCGGCGGGCTACGGCGTGCTCGGCTTCAGCACCCGCTACCTGAACAACGACACCGACTGCCTGCACGAGAACTGCGTGATCGACGTGCAGGCCGCGGTCGCGGAGATGCGCCGCCGCGGAGCGGAAGCCGTGGTGCTGTTCGGCAACAGCGGCGGCGGCTCGCTGATGGCGCTCGCCCAGGCGGAGACCGGCTGCGGCGACGGCTGGGTCGGCGTCGCGGCACATCCCGGTGAAGGCGTGTTCATGGGGCAGGTGATCGACCCGTCGGTCGCCGACGAGAACGACCCGCTGTCGGTCGTCCCCGAGCTCGACATGTACGACCCGGCGAACGGCTGGCGTCCGTGGCCGGAGCCCTCGACCTACGATCGCGGCTGGCTCGCGACGTATCGCGCCGCGCAGCAGGCGCGCATCGCGCGCATCGACGCCACCGCCAAGCACGCCATTGCCACGGCGAAGGAGGGCAGCGTGGCGGTGCGGGCCGCCGAGCGCGGATCCGACGTCTGGCGCCGCGCGCGGCGCCGTCAAGTCCACACGCCGTACATGACGATCTACCGCACGCTCGCCGATCCCGCGTACCTCGATCTCACGATCGATCCGGACGATCGTCCGATGGGCTCGCTGTTCGCGTTCCCCGATCCGTTCGACGCGAACTACGGGCGCGGCGGCCTCGGCCGCGTGATGACGCCGCGCGGCTGGCTGTCGACATGGTCGAGCCTGTCGTCGAAGGCGCGCCTCGCCGACACCATCCCGCACGTGAAGACGCCGACCCTGATCCTGCACCCGACCGCGGACACCGAGATCCGCATCCGGCAGGCGCGCGAGATCCGCGACCATGCCGGCAGCGACGACGTCACCTACCACGAGCTGACGGGTGCGCCGCACTACCTCGAGGGTCATCGGCGCGCGGCGATGGAGATCGTCGCGGAGTGGATCGCGCAGCGCTTCCCGTGCTGAGTCGCGGCGCGCCGTCAGGTTTCGGGCTCGTCGCCGCCGGTCGCAGGCGGTGGTGCCGGCGGCGTCGTCGGCGCGACCGGGATCTCGATGCCGGCTTCGCGCAGCCGCCTGTACACGTCGATCGCGATCTCGCTCTTCGCAGCGCCGCCCTGCTCGTGGCGCGCGATCCACGCCTCGAGCGTGAGCTCGAGCGCGATGTCGCCGAAGCGCACCAGCTGCGCGACCGGCTCCGGATGCGCGATGACGCGCTCGTTCCCCTTCGCGGCCTCGACGAGCAGCGCGATCACCTGCTCGGGATCGTTCCCGTAGGCCACGCGGACGTCGAGCGTGATCCTGCGCGTGCGGTCGGTGAGCGTCCAGTTGATCACGGGATCGGCGATCAGGTTGCCGTTCGGCAAGATCACGTCGGCGCCGTCGCCGGTGCGCACCGTGCTCGAGCGGATGCCGATGCGCTTCACCTCGCCGCTCACGTCCTTGAGCTTGACGACGTCGCCGACCTGGATCGGGCGCTCGAAGAGCAAGATCAGGCCGGACACGAAGTTGTTCACCACGTTCTGCAGGCCGAAGCCGACGCCGACGCCGAGCGCGCCGGCGAGGATCGTGAAGCGGTTCAGGTCGAGACCCATGACCGCGAACGCGAGCAGCGTGCCGCTGATCAGGATCACGTAGTGGATCAGGCTCGAGACCGCGTACGGCACGCCGCGCGGCAGCTCGATGGTCGGGAACACGTCCTCCTCGAGGACGAAGCGCACGAAGCGGGACAGCAGGAACGACGCCCAGACCGTGATCCCGAAGCCGATCACGTCGCCGAGCGTCACGCTGATCGCGCCGAAGCCGATGGTCGAGGTGAGGATCGCCGCGACGCGGTCGACGATCGGGTCGAGAATCTGGAACTGGTAGAGCGTCGCGACCACCCAGAACGCGATCCCTGCCCAGCGCAGGACCCGCCACGCCTGGGTCTGCAGCAGCGGACGGTGCCGGCGCACCGAGCGCAGAAGCCGCAGCGGCCGCGCCCGCAGCGCGTAGGCCACGAGCCCGTCGAGCGCGCTCACGCAGGCGAAGATCGCCGTCGCGAGATAGGCGCCGATCAGCGTGCCGCCGCCGGCGAGGTGGGCGAGCCGCATGTAGCCGAGCAGTCCGCTCGCGAACGAGATCACGAACGCGGCCAGCACCACGCGTGCGCCGAGCCGCAGCCAGCTGCTCGCGGGTGTCTCGTCGTCGTCGGCAACGAGCTCGCCCGCGCCGTCCTGCTCGAGGACCGGGGCCGCGAGATCGCCGCGGCGCAGCATCCACAGCAGCACGGCGATGCCGATCGCCATCTCGGCGAGCAGGATGGTCTGCTCGAGCGGCGGCACGGGTGCGACCACGTCGCGCACGCGGTCGAGCACGTAGAAGAACGCCAGCGCGTAGACCGCCGGCTTCAGGCGCGGCTGCACCAGCGCGCGCACGATGCGCACCACCGGCACGAGACCGATCACGCCGAGCACCTGCGAGACCAGGTGCGGCGCCCACGGGTAGAGCCAGTTGCTGGTCGCGATGGTGACGATCAGCGCCGCCGAGTAGGGGAAACCGAAGATGCGCGTCGCACGTGCGAGCTCGGCATCGTGCTCGACCCACGTCGACGCCCGCTGCTGCGCCTTGCGGAACGTCGCACCCAGCGCGACCAGCAGGAGGATCTGCATCAGCAGCCATCCGCCGGCGCGTTGCGCGAACTCCGGAAGCGTCGCGACCTCGTCGCGCAACGCATTGCGGATGCTCTCCGCAGTCGCGCCGCCGTGCTGTTGCGCGAACAGCGCACCGAGCAACGGCTGGGTGTCGCGCACGAACACCTGGCCGACTTCTTTTTTGCGGAAGTCGGCGATGCGCTCCATCATCTCGTCGCAGGTCGAGGTCTCGCGTGCGACGCGATCCTGCAGAGACAAGATCTGCGCACGGTACTTCTCGACGTCGCGTCGTGTCTCCTTGATCGACGCGATCGTGGCTTGGATGCGGTCGACGACCGCGGGCGGCGCGTTTGCCGCGCGAGCCTGGTCGAGCGTCGCCGTCCAGCCTTCCGTGAGGCCGGCCAGCTCCTGGATCTGCTTCTCCTTCTCGTTCGCGTACCAGGTGAGGGTGTCGCTCCAGCCGACCAGCGTGCTGCGCTCGGTCTGCCAGCTGGTGATCATCTGGGCGAGCGCGCGCAGGGCCGGGCCGGCG
>JAIEPK010000213.1 GCA_019749875.1 Candidatus Binatia bacterium
GTCCCGGATCAGGCGCAACGCCGCCAGCGCGCTCGACGGATCGGCGAAGCCGAGCGCGGCGACGCGCTGCAGCGCATCGTCCGCGTCGAGCTCGTCGATCAGCATGCGCGCCGCCTCGTCGGCCGAGCGCACGGTGTTCTCGCGGCGCTGGCGGAAGAGCTCGGAGAAGGCCGCGCGGACGATCGCGGTGTGACGCGCGTGCTCGGCGGTGAAGGTTGTCAGCGCGTCGCGCGCCGGCGCACGGTGCCACACCGGGCCCTCTCCGACGAGGTGCAGGCCGAGCCGGCGCGCGACCATCGCGACTTCGGAGGGATCGAGGGGCAGCGTGTGGACTTGACGGTCCTCGTCGATCTGCAGCGCGTGCTCGACGCGGCGCAGCCACACGTACGACTCCGCGAGCGCGGCTCCGTCGGCGTCCTGCAGGAGCCCGACCTCGAGCAGCACCCGCAGAAGTCCCAGCGTGCTGCGCTCGCGCAGGCGCCGATCCTTGCCGCCGTGCACCATCGCGAACGACTGCACGAGGAACTCGACCTCGCGGATGCCGCCCGCGCCGAGCTTGACGTTGCGCCGATCGCGGCCTTTCGAGCGCTCCTGCTCTTCCACCCGAGCCTTCATCGCCTCGAGGTCGGCGATCATGGTGTAGTCGAGCGTGCGCCGGTAAATGAACGGCGCCAGCTCGCCGAGCAGCTGGTTGCCCAGGTCGAGATCGCCACCGACCGGTCGCGCCTTGAAGAGTGCCGCACGCTCCCAGGTCTGGCCGAGCGCCTCGTAGTAGCCGAGCGTCGCACCCACGGAGCTGGTGATCGGCCCGTTCATGCCGTCCGGCCGCAGCCGCAGGTCGACGCGGAAGACGAAGCCGTCGGCGGTGATCTCGGAGAGGATCTTGGTCGTGCGCTCCGCGACCCGCGTGAAGAAGCCGGGCGGCATGAGCGTGCCGCGCGGGCCGCCGGCGCTCGCCTCCTCGTCGCTCTCGTGCACGAAGACCAGATCGACGTCCGAGCTGTAGTTGAGCTCGCGCGCGCCGAGCTTGCCGAAGCCGAGGACGGCGAAGCGATTGACGCGCCCGGCAGCCAGGCGGAGCTCGCCGTACTCCTGCTCGACCTGGCGGCGCGCGAGCCGCGTCGCCGCCGCGATCGCGGTCTCGGCGGTGGCGGTGAGCGACTCGAACGTTTCGCCGAGCGACGCGAGCCCCCAGAGATCGCGCGCGCCGATGCGCAGGTACGCGTGCTGCCGCCAGCGCCGCAGCTCGCGCGCAGCCCCGAGCGGATCGCTCTCCCCCAGGCGCTCGAGCGCGGTGACGTCGAGCACGGGTGGCGCCAGCTCGTCGGCGACCGCGCGCCGCAGCCAGTCCCGCCAGTCGGCAAGCGAGCGCAGGACGCGGCTCAGGTGCCCACTGCCGCCGAGCAGCGCGAAGAGCGCGATGCGTTCCTCGCGCGAGAGCGTGCCGATCGAGGCCGGCCCGTCGTCGAGATCCGCGACGCGTCCGACCGCGAGCGCGGGCTCCGCAGCGCAGGACGCTTCGGCGACGATCCGGTCCGCCGCCAGCCCGGACGCCTGCGCGAGCCGCTCTGCGTCCTCGTTCGCGAGCTCGCCCATGCGTGCGACGTCAGGCGGCGGAAGCGACGTCGCTGCCGGCCGCGGCCTCGAACGCGCCCAGGTCGCGCAGCGCGCGGTCGGCATGCGCGAGCTTCTTCTCCGCGCCCTTCATGCGGCGTCCCTCCAGCGGCGGGAAGAGACCGTAGTTTGCGTTGACCGGCTGGAACTCGCTGCGCCCCTGCTGTGTCACGTACGCCAGCAGCGCACCGAGCGACGTCGTCGGCGGTGCCGTGAGCGGCTCGCGCCCGAGCGCGAGCCGCGCCGCGTTCACGCCGGCGAGATAGCCGGCACTCGTCGACTCGAGGTAGCCCTCCACCCCGATCAGCTGGCCCGCGAGCAGCAGGTCGTGGCGCGCGCGCGTCTGCAGCGTCGGCAAGAGCAGCGCCGGCGCGTTGATGAAGGTGTTGCGGTGCAGGCTGCCGAGGCGCACGAACTCCGCCTGCTCGAGCCCGGGGATCGTCCGGAACACGCGTCGTTGCTCGGCGTAGGTCATCTTGGTCTGGAAGCCGACCATGTTGAACAGCGTCGCATTGCGGTCGTCCTGGCGCAGCTGCACCACGGCGTGCGGACGCCGTCCGGTGCGCGGGTCGGTGAGCCCGACCGGCTTCAGCGGTCCGAACGCCAGCGTGTCGCGTCCGCGGCGCGCCATCTCCTCGACCGGCAGGCAGCCCTCGAAGTGGACGCAGCGCTCGAAGCTCTTCAGCGGCACTTTTTCCGCCGCGAGGATCTCCTCCACCAGCTTCTCGTAGCCCTCGCGGTCGAGCGGGCAGTTCACGTAGTCGTCGCCGCCCTTGCCGTAGCGCGACGCACGGAACGCCTTGGTCATGTCGATCGAGTCGAAGGTCACGATCGGCGCGATGGCGTCGTAGAAGTAGAGGTACTCCTCGCCGAAGAGCGCGCGCAGCGCGGCGGTGAGCGGCTCGGACGTGAGCGGCCCCGACGCGATCACCGTGAGACCGTCCGGCAGCGAGGTCACCTCGCGGCGATGGATCTCCACGCCGGGCAGCGCCGCGACCGCCTCGGTCATGCCGCGCGCGAAGCCCTCGCGATCGACCGCGAGCGAGCCGCCGGCCGGCACGCGATGCTCGTCCGCGACGCGCATGACCAGCGAGTCGAGAGCGCGCATCTCCTCCTTCAGGAGGCCGATCGCGGTCGTCCGCTCGGCGCTGCGAAAGCTGTTCGAGCACACCAGCTCGGCGAGCATCTCCGTTTGATGCGCTTCCGTGCCGCGCCGTGGACGCATCTCGTACAGGTCCACGCCCACGCCGCGGCGCGCGAGCTGGAAGGTCGCCTCGCAGCCGGCGAGGCCGCCACCGACGACGGTCACGCGTGGGGGCATTGCGAAACTCCTGGGCTGGGCGGCGGCGGAGCCGAACGATCGGCCCGCCGGGCCGCGGTCGTCAGGCGACCGCCGTAGACTCGCCCGCTTCGCCGGTGTCGAGCGCCTCGCGGAAGGTGCACTCCGGGTTCGGACACTTCTTCTCGGCGCCGGCGCGCTTGGTGACCTTCTCGACCAGGAACTTGTTGCCGCACAGCGGGCACGGCTCCTGGATCGGCTTGTCCCACGCGCTGAACTTGCAATCCGGATAGCGGTTGCAGCTGTAGAACATCTTTCGCTTGCGCGAGAACTTCTGCACCACGTCGCCGACGCTGCAGTCCGGGCACTTCATGCCGATCGGCTCGGGAAGCTTGAGCGGCTGGACTTCCCGGCACTCGGGGTAGCCGGTGCAGCCGACGAACTTGCCGAAGCGTCCGAAGCGGATCTGCATCGGCTTGCCGCACTTGGGACACGTGCGGTCGATGGTCTCTTCCTTCGCGACCTCGATCGTTCCGTCCTCGAGGCGCTTGAAGTTCTTGGTGTTGCGGCACTCGGGGTAGTTCTTGCACGCGATGAACTCACCGCGCCGTCCCCACTTGATGACCATCGGGTTGCCGCAGCGCTCGCAGGTGAGATCGGTCGCGATCTCCTGCGTCTTCACGTCGCGCATGTGCTCGTCGGCGTGCTCGAGATCCTTGGTGAACGGATCGTAGAAGCCGCGCACCGCGGACACCCAGCTGGTGCTGCCCTCCTCGACGGTATCGAGGATCTCTTCCATCCCCGCCGTGAACTCGACGTTGAAGATGTCGGGGAACGATTCCACCAGCAGATCGTTCACCAGCGTGCCGAGCTCGGTCGGACGCACGCGACGCGACTCGTCCTCGACGACGTATTCCTTCTCGAGGATCGTGCCCATGATGCTCGCGTAGGTCGACGGGCGGCCGATGCCCTTCTCCTCGAGCTCCTTGATCAGCGTCGCCTGCGTGAAGCGCGGCGGCGGCTGCGTGAAGTGCTGCTCGGGTGTGACCTCGTGCAGCTTGAGCTTGTCGCCCGACGCGAGCGGCGGCAGGTTGCGGTCGTCGGCGGAATCCGGCTCGGCGTCGGCGTCCTTGTCCTGCGCCTTCTCGTCGACGCCTTCGGTGTAGACGCGCATGAAGCCGTCGAACTTCTCGACCTGGCCGTTGGCGCGGAAGAGGTACTCGCCGATCGGGATGTCGACCGCGGTCTGGTCGTAGATCGCCGGCGCCATCTGGCTCGCGACGAAGCGATTCCAGATCAGCGTGTAGAGCTTGAGCTCCGCCGGATCGAGGAACTTCTCGACGCGCTCGGGCGTGTACTCCATCGACGTCGGGCGGATCGCCTCGTGGGCGTCCTGTGCCTGCTTGCGCGAGCGGTAGACCGGCGGCTCCTTCGGCAGGTAGCGATCGCCGTACTTGCCCTGGATGTACTCGCGGGCGTGCCCCTGTGCCTCGGGCGACACGCGGGTCGAGTCGGTTCGCATGTAGGTGATGAGACCGACCGAGCCCTCGTCGCCGAGCTCGACACCTTCATACAGACGCTGCGCGAGGCCCATCGTGCGCTTCGGGCTGAACGAGTGCTTGCGCGACGCCTCCTGCTGCAGGCGCGAGGTGATGAAGGGAGGCTGCGGGTTGCGCTTCCGCTCCTTGGTCTCGACCTTGCCGACGATCCAGTCGGCGGCCTTGATCGCATCGAGGATCGCCGTCGCCTGCTGCTCGTTCTCGACCCGGAAGCCCTTCGGGTCGAGGCGCTTGCCCGCGACCTCGACCAGGCGCGCGTCGAACGGCGGCGGCTGATCGCCCTCGAGCTTGGCGATGATCGACCAGTACTCGACGGGCACGAATGCCCGGATCTCACGCTCGCGCTCGACGATGATGCGCACCGCGACCGACTGCACGCGGCCCGCCGAGAGCCCACGGCGGACCTTCTTCCACAGCAGCGGCGACACCTGGTAGCCGACGAGCCGGTCGAGGACGCGGCGCGCCTGCTGCGCGTCGTAGCGGTCGCGGTTCAGCTCGAGGGGATTCTTGATCGCCTTCTGCACCGCATCCTTGGTGATCTCGTTGAACAGGACGCGCTTCAGCTTGGACTCGGGCACCCCGATCTTCTCGGCGATGTGCCAGGCGATGGCCTCGCCCTCGCGATCGGGATCGGGCGCGAGGAAGACCGTGTCCTTGTCCTTCGCGGCCTTGCGCAGCTCGGTGATCACCTTCGACTTGCCCGGGATCACGCTGTAGTCGGGCTGGAAGTCGTTCTCGACGTCGACCCCGAGCTTGCTCTTCGGGAGGTCGAGGATGTGGCCGACCGACGCGCGCACCTGGTAGTTGCGTCCCAGGTACTTGCCCAGCGTCTTCGCCTTCGCGGGCGACTCGACCACGACCAAGTTCTTCGCCATTCGTTTCTCTCCGCCTTCGAGACAAGGCGCGCCTACCTGTCCCTCCCGGGTGAGTCAACCCGGGCGGCGAGCACGTGCCGTGCCAGATCACGGCGCCGGACCGACCACGGCGTATCTTCCGGCGGGCCCGCGTACGACGCTGCCGCGCAGCTCGAGCATGACGAGCTTCTCGAGGATTTCCGGCAGTTTACGACCGAGATGGAGGGCGACGGCATCGGCTGTCGCGGTCCCCGCACGGATCGCCTCGACGATGCAGGCCAGATCGGCCGGAAGGCCGGCCGTTACCGGACAGCCGTCGGCCGAAGGACGTGCGATCCCGGCCGGCAGCTCGGCGAGCACGTCGTCGACGGTCTCGACGAGCTTCGCACCGCGGCGCAAGAGCGCGTGCGGCCCCGCCGAGCGTGGAGCACCGGCCGGTCCGGGAACCGCGAAGACCTCGCGTCCCTGCTCGAGAGCGTGCGCCGCGGTGGTCAGCGAGCCGCTGCGCAGCGTGGCCTCGACGACCACCACGCCGAGCGAGAGGCCGCTCACGATCCGGTTGCGGCGGGGAAACTGCCCCGGTCTGGGAGCGGTCGTGGCAGGATGCTCCGAGACCAGCACCCCGTGCGCCAGGATCTCGCGCCGCAGCGCCGCGTGCGGTCGCGGATAGACGATGTCGGTACCCCCGCCGACCACGGCGACCGTGCGCCCGCCCGCTTCGAGCGCGCCGCGGTGCGCGGCACCGTCGATGCCGAGGGCCAGCCCACTGACCACGACGATACCCGCCTCGGCGAGTGTCCGGCCGAGGTCGCGTGCAACGGCGAGGCCGTATGCCGTCGCGTCGCGCGCGCCGACCACGGCCACCGCCGGCGCGTCGAGGGCACCGCGCTCCCCGGCGAGTGCACCCCGCAGATGGAGCCGCGGCGGTGGGTCGTGAATGTGACGCAGTGCGCGCGGGTAGCGATCGGATTCGCGCTCGATCACCCACTCTGCGGGCTCGCCGGACGCCATCGAAAGCAACGTCTAGCGGCGGCACCCCGTGCGGCAATGGCAGGGGCGTCAAGACGATGCGGAGGTCCGGGAGCGGGCCCGGGAATTTGTTGACAAGCTTTCGGGCCTCGCCTAATCGTCACTCGTTTCAAGCCAGCGATGAACGGGCCGAGCCGCCTGGGTCAGCGGACGGCGCTCGAGAGGGATCGGGCGACGAATCGTCCTCGCTGATCTCGCAGGAATTCAATCCGGACAAGGAGAGATGAGGAAATGACCGTCAAAGACATTGTTGCAGCGATGCCCAGCCAGTTCAACGCCGACGCGGCCAAGGGGATGAACTCGGTCATCCAGTTCAACCTCAGCGGCGAGGGCGACAACGCCGGCCAGTACCACGCGATCATCAAGGACGGCCAGCTGGAGGTGAAGGAAGGCGTTCACCCGTCGCCCAGCATGACGATGACGATGGCGGGCACCGACTACGTCGACATGACGACCGGCAAGCTCAACGGCCAGATGGCCTTCATGAGCGGCAAGCTCAAGATTGCCGGCGACATGGGCCTGGCGATGAAGATGCAGTCGCTGTTCAAGATGGGCTGAGCCGGAATTCCAGTCCGGAAGCGCGAGCGGCGCGGGAGCGATCCCGCGCCGCTCTGCGTTTGGCGACCCGACGCGCGTCGTCGAGCCGCAGACGCGGCGCTACAGGTCGACGCGGAACACCCGCACGCGCTTGCGCCGCGCCGGGTCGTAGCCCTGCCACTTGGCCGCGGGAATCGCGCGCGCCCCGACCGCGCGGAAGCCCTCGCCGCGGAAGAAGCGTGCCGCCTCCTCGTTCGCGGTGACCGCGAACACGAACTTCAGCTGCATGCCGCGCGCCTCGGCGACCAGGCGCCGCACCAGACGGCGACCGATGCGCTCGCCCTTGAAGCGGGTCATCGTGTAGAGGCCCGCGATCTCGCCCGCCCGGTCGGCGGCGTACGGCGAGGTGTAGAGGGCGCCGATGCCGGCGAGATGCTGGCGCCCGATCCATGCGCCGAACCCGCCCAGCAGGAGCTGCGCGATCTCGCTGCTGCTGCGCGGCTTCAGCAAGCCCTCGCGCTGGCCGCGCGCCACCAGCCGCTCGACCTCGTGGAAGTCGTCGATCGACAGGCGCTCGACGCGGCAGTAGTCGTCGCGCGTGAACAGCGTGCCCGAGCCCTCGTAGGTGAAGAGCTCGCGGCTGAGCCCGTCCACGGTGCACAGGTTCACCGAGCCGACGCCGCCCCCCAGCACGCGGTCGATCTCGCCGAGCAACCCGCGCCGGTGGCTCAGGCCGTGGAACTCGGCCTCACCGGCCTCGAGCAGCACGTCGAGCGTCGGGTGATCGAGGAACGAGATGACGCGCCGGCTGCTCGGCTCGCGCAGCCCGCCCGCCTTGTCGAGCAGCACGAGCTTGTGCACGCGCAGGCGTTCGGCGATGCGGCACGCGGGGGCGGCCGCGAGCCCGTCGCACAAGACGACGCACGACGGCCGCACGCGGATCGTTTCCCACAGCTCGATCAGCGAGGCCTCGGGATCGTCGTCG
>JAIEPK010000130.1 GCA_019749875.1 Candidatus Binatia bacterium
ACTCCTGCTGAGGCGCTCGACGAGCACCTACGAAACGTCCAGAAACCAAGTGTTGCGACGACCGGTTGAACCCAAGCAGGAGGCCGGCGAACGCTTCGAGGGTGATGATCCCGCCGTCGCCGCAATCCTCGGTGGTGCCGCCATCGGCTACGATCGTGCCTGTCTGGAGGTCGATCGTGGCGGCGGAGATCCGGATCGGCCCACCACTGTTGCCGCTCGTGTCGATGCGGGGGCCCGAGCCCTTGGCCAGGAACTGACCCGTCAGGACGACGGAGATTGCACCGCCGGGCGCCAAGGTGTCGCCGAGCGATTTGAGCTTGCCGCCATTCAGCGTCAGGTTCGCGGCGCGCACCTCGAACGCTCCCGTCTGGGTCTCGGCTTGGAACGTGCCCTTGAGCTCGACCGCCTTGGTGCCGAAGTCGAGAACGCAGTCCGAGCCGATGTTCCAGGTGCCGGTGATGATGCAGGTGCCGCTCGCCGGGCACGAGAACGCGCTCGCACTGCAGGTCCCGGCAGACGCTTCGCGTGCGAGGAACATGCAGAGCAACGCCATGAGCATCACCTGCGGCGCCCGAGCCGCAATCCTCAGTCCCGTATCCGTGCTCTGGCGTGTCATCGCAGGTCTCCTCTCTGATCAGGGCTGCATGCAATCGGCGCATTGCATGCATTCGGTGGTCTCATGCTTCAACTTCGTTGTGCGGGCCGCGGCGAAGCGAATGAATTGCTTCAATCAATCGCAGGATTAGTGTCAGCGGTTGACGGAGTTCGCTCCCGTGCGACGGCGCCGGCGCCGGTTATGCAAAGAATGTCTCTCTAGGTGCAACGAGCGTCGGTCGTGTGGGCGCGGTTCAACACAACTGACGGCATCTGACGTCAACCATGAGCTTAGAAGAATGAGTGTCGGACGGTAACAAATGCGCGGCCGCGCGATCCCGAGCGCGGCGTCGTCACCGATGAGGCGTAACGAACAAAGGAACAACTATGTTCCTCCTACCAGCTAATCTCGAAAATGCTAGACGAAAAATATGCATTAGTGCCGCGCATGCTTCATGTGACCGATCGTAGGTGGCGCGACCGCGTAAAGGTCGAATTTCTCTTGCGCCGAGAGTGGGGCGTATGCCAGACCTTGAGCATCGACCTCCGCGTCGGTCGGCAGTCCAATGCAGCCACTCTTCGTCCTCTGTCGCATGCTCGTCCTCGTGGAGTGCATCCGGGCAGCGCTCTTCGGCGCCGGCGCGCCAGCGATCGCCGCGCCCGCGCGGCCGGCCGACAGCAAGATCGAGCGCCATCTCTTCGAGTCGCTCGTCCGCGGTGACCGAGAAGTGGTCTTCGTCTGGCTCGACGCCGACGCAGACCTTCGCCAAGCGGCCGCGACCGTTGATCGGGAATCGCGCGGCGCCGCGGTCTACCAGGGGCTGTCGTCGTTGGCGCACGGAAGCCAACGCAGCCTCGTCGCAACGCTCATGGCGCGAAGGATCGCACACCAAGCATTCTACATCGTCAACGCCGTTCGCGTGGTCGCCGACCTAGCCCTGGCGCGCGAGCTGGCGGCGCGCGGCGACGTCCGTCGCATCCTTGCGGAACGAGTTTACGACGTGATGGAGCCCGTTCCGGGAACCGCAGTCGCCAAGGCTGGCTCAGTGGAATGGAACGTCGGGCGCATCGGAGCGGATCAGGTGTGGGCGCAGTTCGGTGCCATGGGGGAGGGGATCATCGTCGGAAGCATCGATACCGGTGTCGACTTCGAGCACGAGGCGTTGCAACGCGCGTACCGCGGGAAGCTCGGCAACGGCACCTTCGATCACGACTACAGCTGGTGGGATCCACGCGGCATTTGCGCGGTGCCGTGCGACGAGGACGGGCACGGCACGCACACCATGGGCACGATCGTCGGCGGAGATGGGCCCGGTCCGATGCCGAACGACATTGGCGTCGCTCCCGGCGCGCGATGGATCGCCGCGGGGTGCGGCCGCCAGCTCACCACGAGCTGCCTTCTGTCGGCCGGACAGTTCATGCTCGCGCCGACCACGCGCTCGGGTACCGATCCCGATCCGCGCCGACGACCGCACATCGTCAACAACTCGTGGGGTCTGCCGCTCGGAAGCGACCCGTTCTTCGAGGGCGTTCTCGATGCATGGCGAGCGGCGGGGATCTTCCCCGTGTTTGCCGCGGGGAACGAGGGCCCGTCGTGTAAGACGTTGCGCTCGCCCGGCGATTACGCCGGTGCGCTGACCGTCGGCGCGACCGACGTCGACGACGTGATCGCGCCATTCAGCAGCCGCGGACCGTCATCGTTCGGCGATCGCGCGAAGCCGGACTTGACGGCGCCCGGGGTGGCGGTTCGGTCGAGCCTGCCCGGGAACGCGTACGGTGTTCTCGGTGGAACGTCGATGGCGACGCCCCATGTCGCCGGTACCGTCGCGTTGCTGTGGTCCATCAATCCCGCTTTGGCGCGCGACGTCCAATCGACCACCGAGGCGCTCACGGCCACGGCGCAGGGGGTGGTGGATCCGTCCTGCGGTGGCGATCCCAGCGGCATTCCCAACGGCGTGTATGGGCACGGACGCGTCGATGCGCTGGCCGCGTGTGTGGAGTTCGGCGGTGGACGCGCGGAAGTTTCCGGCAGCGTTCGCGATGCGGCGACCGGGGCATCGATTGCGGGGGCGACACTAACCGGTGTGCGACGCAGCGACGGCTTGACGATCTCGGTGCGGAGCGCTGCCGATGGAACCTATTCTCGCCCCCTGCCGCTGCGGCTCGGTGCGGCGTCGGACGTCTACGACTTCAGCGTCACAGGCTTCGGCTATGCCACTGCCACGTTTCACGTGCCCGCATCTCCTGGCGCGACCGTCCGCAGGAGGGTGCGCCTCAGCTCGATGCCACGCTTCGAAATCTCCGGCGTCGTCCTGGACGCGAGCGATGGCTCGCCCGTTGCTGGAGCCGAGGTCATCCTGCGAGGCACGCCGCTGATCTCGGTGCGAACGACCGCCGCGGGAGAGTTCTCGTTCGCCGGAGTGCCGGGCGGTCGCTACCGCATCTCGGCGGACGGGGGAATCTGCAGAAATCCTCGCGAGCGTCGCCTGGACATCGCCGCCGCCGCGGCGGTCACCATCGTGCTGCGGCCGAAGAAGGACACCTTCGGGCACCGCTGCCACGAGGAGCAGCTGTCGTGGATCGACGGTGAGCAGCTCGTCGGTTTCGCGGATCCCGCCCCGGCCGTCCACCTGCCGTTCCCGTTCTCGTTCTACGGACAGTTGCGAACGGTGCTGTATCCCTCACCGCTCGGCTTCGTGACCTTCGATGGAACATCCGACTTCCTCGCGCCGAGCAGCGACATCCCGCTTGCGACCGCACCGAACGACGCAATCTACGCGTTCTGGGACGATCTCTATTGGGGCAGCGGCGTCTGGAAGACCACCACCGTTGGACAGCGGCCGCAGCGGATCTTCGTCTTCGAGTACCAGGGCTTCTTCGCAACCGGAGATGCCGCACCGCTGGGCTTCGAGCTGCTCCTTCATGAGCGCGACAGCAGCATGACTCTTCAGTACCGAAGCGGCGAGGGCTCCGCGGACGGACGCTCCGCGACGGTCGGGATCGAGGGACCTGACGGTGACGATGCCCTGCGGATCAGCGTCAACCAGCCCTCGATTCGCGAGGGATTGGCGCTGCGGATCGTTCCGCCGCCGCTCGACACGGACGGCGATGGCATCACCGATCCGATCGACGTTTGTCCCGCGGTTCCCGACCCAGATCAGCGTGATCGCGACGGCGATGGATTCGGGAATGCGTGCGACTCCGTGGATGGGCCGCTGCAGGCATCGAAACTCCGCATTCGGCGCTCGACGTCGGATTCCCGGCCCAACGGCCGCGTTCTCCTGGATGCCGAGTTTCTCCGTCGGGGGCCTGATGACTCGACAGACCTCGCCGATGGCCTGACCCTTCGCATCACCGACGGACTCCAGCTCGACCAGTTGATCGAGTGGTCGGCGGGCGAATGTAAGCTGACCGAACGCGGCACCACGCGCTGCCGGCGAGCTGTTCCCCCCCACCATACGGCCGAGCTTCGGCCGTTGCCGTCGGACATCCCGGACGTTCAAGCGAATCTCGTGCAGGTTCGCCTGGCGGGTCTCGAGCTGAACGCACCCTTCGTGCCGCCATTCAACGTCACGTTGACCAATGACCCAAGCGAGCCGGGCCGTGGGATCGACCGGACCGGCGTCGTGGCGAGCTGCTCTACGAAACCCTACGGCATCAATTGCGTCCCTGCGTCCTCCTAGCTGCGGTAGAAGGGTGATCGCCGAGCCGTCGCAGAGATCCGGTGTCGCTGGCTTCGGCAAGGTGCCCACCGGGGCGAGGTTCGTCACCCGGCTCTCCGTGCCGTGAGCTCCATCGGCGTCGGTGTTCTCCCCCTCGCCCCTCGCTCCTTCCCAGGCGATCGAATTCGTCACGGGATCGGCTGCGACGCCGCGTCGATCGAGCGCAGGAACTTGACGATCTTCGCGCGATCGCTCGGATTCGACAGCGTGTCGACGCCGCCCGTTCCCGACGCGCGGTGCGTGACGTTCTGCAGCACCTCGTCGAGCGTCGCCGCGCCGCCGTTGTGCAGGAAGCCGCCGGGCAGCGCGAACACCGACAGCAGCGACGGCGGCACGTAGCCGGCGGAGCCGAGCGGCGCGGACGCGTCGGCGCGGACCTCGTTCAGCGCGACGTTGGAGAACGTGCCCACGCTGCGCAGCTCGCCGAGGATCTGGCCATTGACGATCACTCCGGCGCCGGGCGGCGGCGTGTAGCGCACCAGCGCCGAGCTCCAGCTCGCGCCGCCGTGGCACTGCTGGCAGTTCGCGGCGGTGAACAGCGCGCGGCCCGCGACCACGTCCGGGTCGGTCTTCGCGACCGGCGAGATCGGCGCACGGATGCCCACGCGCACGTAGGTCGCGAGCGCGTCGAGCGCGCGCAACCCGCCCAGGCGCAGCTGGCGCAGCGATGCGCTCGGCGGGTCGAACGCGGCGACGCTCGCATGCGGCGTGACGCCATCGCTCGCGACGATCACGCCCGCGCCACCCGCGACGTCGCGCACCCAGCGCTCCAGATCCTGCTGCTCGTCGAAGATCGCCGACCAGCCGAGCGGCCGCATGCCGTTGCCGTCGCTCGGATCGAAGTCGGCGTGCTGCGCGATCGTGCGCCGCGGACCCGACGGAAAGATCCACGTCGCGCCGTCCGACAGCCCGAACGGGTGGCACGCGGCGCACGACATCCAGCCGTCGCGCGACATCCGTCCGGTGATCGGCGGCTGGCCTGGGGACGGCGGGTCGAACGTGCCGATCGAGGTGTTGTACAGCTCGGCACCGGCGAGGATCTTCGCCTGGCGCGTCTTCTTCCCCGGCAAGCGCTCGGAGCGCAGCGTCCGCCGCACCTGCTCGGGGCTGGTGGTGAGGTCGATCACGGTGACGTCGCGCGACACGTAGTTCATGACGTACGCACGCGTGTCGGTGGGATCGATCACGATGCCGCGCGGGTTCTTGCCGGTCGGCACCTCGAGCACGCGCGTGCGGTCCGACGGGTCGCGGCGCACGGCGGGCGCGCCGGTCGCCGGATCGATCGTGATCTTGACGAGCACGTCGCTCGCAGCACTCGCGATCCAGCCGACGTCGGCCGCGTGCTCGAACGCGATCGCCCACGGCACCGTGACGAAGCGGCGGGTGGGATTCTCCTGCTGCGCGATCGCCTGCTGGAGATTGCGCGTCACGCCGGCGTCGGTGTTGCTGCCGCGATCGAGCACGCTGACGAGGCTCTGCACGCTCACGTCGAAGCGCAGCGGACCGTTCGGCGACACGCCGGTGCTCGGGACGAACGCGAAGCCGCCGCGGATCGCGATGCCGTTCAGCTGGTTCGGGTAGGCGCCGGTCTGGAACGAGAAGCTCGCCCCCGGCGGGATGCGCCCGAGCGCGTCGCCGTTCGCCTTGAAGCGGGTGCTCGCGAGCGGCTGCAGCGCGCCGACGGTCGTCACGACGTTGGTCGCGGTCGGGATCACGGACACGCGTCCGGTCTTGGCGTCGTCCTGGCCCTCGCTCTTGCCGGGGACGAGCAGGGCCAGGAAGTGCGTCACGTAGACCGTCTCGTCGAGATCGTCGCCGTCGCCGTCGTTGCTGATCGCGATGCCGCGCGGCTCGGGTCCGACGGCGATCGTCTTGACGACGGTGTCGCTCGCCGTGTCGATCACCGACACGGTGCTCGAGCGCGCGTTGCTGACGTAGAGCCGCGTGCCGTTCGGGGTCAGCGCCATGCCGTACGGCTCGGTCCCGACGGCGATCTGCCGCTCGACCGCGAACGCGCCCGGTGCCGTCTGCCGGATCACGCTCACGCTGGCGCTCGCGGTGTTCGCGACCCACGTCTTGACGCCGTCGGGTGCGACGGCGACGCCCCACGGCTCGAGCATCGTCGGCACGCGCGCGAGGCGCTGCTCGTCGCTCGACGACACGTCGAAGAACGTCACCGTTCCCTTGTCCGGATTCGCGACCGCGAGCAGGCCGCCGTCGGCGCTGAGCGCCAGCGGCTGCGACGACGTCGGACCGGAGAAGCGCGTCGCGGCGTCGCTGCTCGGCGCGACGGCCGGCAGGACGCACACCAGCGCCGCCATCGCTGCGACGAGGCGCCCGCGAGGGGCGCGCGACGATCGTGCCTTCGGGCGGAGCGGCATACGACCTCCTGCTGCGGGCGAGCCTGCCGCCCGTCGTCTCGGTGCGCTGCGTGGCGCGCACGCTATACGGGTGCGTCCATCCGGGGAAGAGCGTGTCGCGCGTCGCCCGTCTTCGGACCGCGCACGTGCCGTGCGGCGTGCCGCTCGCTGCCGCGGCGCAGGCGCGGACGCATGCCATGGCGTCGCGCACTGCGCCTCAAGTAGGCCGCGCGACGGTCCGAAGTTCGACCAGCGCCCATCGACCTCGCCGCGAGCGAAGCTGCGTCGCGACGAGCGGCGGCGAGACCATGCGCGAGCAGATGAGCCAACACGTCCGCGAAGCGATCCGGGCCGAGAACAAGCGCCCGATCGCGAACCGTGTGAGCGTGATCTTCGCGCTGTCCGCGATCTTCCTCGTCGCGGCGATCCCGGCCAACCGAGACCTCGGGCCGGACGTCTGGCACCGGCTGATGCTGGCGCGCGTCGGCGGTGCGGTGGTGCAGCTGGTGCTCGCCGCTGCGCTGCGTGCGAGCCGCGACGCGTCGTGGACGCGCGTGGTGTCGCTCGCGCTGGCGAGCTTCGCCGCGGGCTTCGCGACCACCCTCGCGGTCGCGGTCCTGACCGGCGATCCGTGGCTGCTGATCTTCGTCCTGGTCCTCGTGCTGATGATGACCTACGTGATCTTTCCGTGGGGCGTCGCACCGCACGTGGTGCTCACCGTGCTCGCCCTCGCTTGCCTCGCGGTGGTGCTCGACCAGCTGTCGGTCAACCTCGTGGTCGCGATCCTCGCCTCGTTCGCGATCTCGATCTACGCGGCGATCGTGTTCGACCGGCAGTTCATGCGCGCCAAGGCCGGCGAGCTGCTGCGCGAGGGCCACGAGCGCGTGCTCGAGCTGATCGCCGGCGATGCGGAGCCCGACGCGGTCTTCGCGGAGCTGCTGCGCATCCTCGATCAGCAGGCGCCCGAGCTGTGCGCGGCGGTGCTGCTGCCCGACGAGGGCGCACGCCGCGTGCGCGTCGCGGCGTCGGCGGGGCTCGCCGACGCGTACGTCGCCGCGCTCGACGGCAGCCCGCTCGACGAGGACAGCGCGTTCGGTGCGGTCCTGCGCCGCGGCGAGCCCACCTTCGTCGCGGTGCTCGGCGACGACCCGCGCATGAAGCACCTGCACGACGCGGCGCACGACACCGGCGTGCTGTCGTGCTGGTCG
>JAIEPK010000254.1 GCA_019749875.1 Candidatus Binatia bacterium
CACCGCGTGCGGGCGGCGGGAGGAGGCGGCGCCCGCGGCCGGTCGGCCCGTGCCGAGGGCGCCGCCCTCGTCGGCGGTGAGCCGACGAGCTTCGTGGACGGGATGGGGCATTCGCGTCAAGAGCAGGACGGGCCCGGCGGCGTGCCGTTGCCGCCGTTGTTGGTCGGCGTGCCGCGGTAGCAGGAGATGATGTACGGGAAGGTGCTCGTCGTGTGGTAGTGGTAGTCGCCGTTCGGACCGGTGTGGCCGTTGCACTGGTCGAGGTAGTCGGTCGACGCCTTCGCCACGTACGCGTTGTTCGACCACACGCAGGTCTTCGGCACGCACGCGGTGGTCTCCGCGCCGTCGATCATGACCTCGGTGCAGTAGCCGCTCGAGCACGCGGCGCTCGACGAGCAGCCCTCGGTGCCGGCCTCGTGTCCGGTGTCGTCCCAGCCGCTCAGCATGCGGCGGACCGACGTGCAGCTCGCGTCGGTGCACTCGTACGGGCCGTAGATGGGGAAGCCGTCGAAGGCGTAGCCGACGATCGGCGACGGCTCGTCCGGCGACGGGTCGGGATCGTTCCACGGCTGCGACTTCGACACCGCGGACTGCGTCAAGCACTTCACCTGCAGCGCGTGGTTGTGGAACGTGCCCTGCTGCGCCGAGTGCGAGCCGCAGTCGTCGAGGATCGCCGCCGCGATCGGGTTGCCGTAGGCCTCGGACACGGGCTGCGGTCCCTCGCTCACGCCGAAGATCGGCATGCCCGCGACCGAGACGCCGACGTTGCCGAGCAGCGGCACCGCCGTGACGTTCGCCGCGACCTGCGGGTAGCGCGGGAACGTGAAGGTGTAGCTCTTCGCCTGCAGGCCGTTCGGGGTGAGCGCGATGAACTGGTAGGTCGGGATGCCGTTGCTCTGCACGGTGACCGTGCTGGTGCCGCACGACGCGCCGAGCGACGGCATCAGCCCGTTGTAGCTCGGCCCGGCGGCACCGCTCACGTCGAGGAAGTTGCCCGCCGCGCAGTCCGGCGTGGGCGTCGGGACGGGCGACGGCGTCGGCGTGGGGGCCGCGGCGCACACGCCCTCGCTCGCCGGCTTGCGCACGCTGAACGAGAGCGCGCCGTTGTTCTTGACGGTGCCGTCGGCACCGAACTTGACGGAGTAGCGGTCGCCGCCCGACAGCGTCAGTGCGACGCAGCCGTCGCTGCCGGGGGCGGGCGGTGCCACGTCGACGTCGCCGTTCTTCGCGCTCACCGACGCGCGCAGCACCAGGCTGCCGCTCGACGTCTTCTGGATCTGCGCCGACTTGACCGGACCGTTCTCGCCGCGCGGGTCGCGGTACTGGTAGCCGCGCGTGCCGACCGCCGTCCAGTACGGCTTGCCGGCGCTGTTCGTTCCCTGCGGCAGGGTGAACGTCTGTCCGCTCGGGCTCGCGCCGTTGGCGAGGATCTCGAGCACCCCGCCGCCGGTCAGCGGGCTGCCGACGACCGTGTTGCCGCTGTCGCGCTCGACCGCGGCGGCGTTGACGCTGCGGCCGGTGGCGGTGCCCGGGTCGCGCATGGTGAGCAGCGAGCCGAGGATCGTCTGCTCGGACGCGACGGCGAGCTGCGCCGTGACCGCCGCCATCAGCACGGTGCCGGCGAGGACCCGCCGGCTGGTCGCGCCGACACGCTGCCCGGAGCGTCTCGCGCTCATTTTGCGGGGATCGTTCATCGAGGCTCCTCCTTGTTCCAGCCTCGGCAACGCACGAAACGATCCACCCGCGAGGTCCACCCGGACCGCGACGGATCGCGACGTTTTCCGGACCCGTTTGCGCGGCGGCTGCGGGAATCCGCAGTCGCCGCCTGCGAGATCCGCACCGGGCGGCGCTCGCATCCGCATGCGGCGACGGCGGACGTGCGACGTTGTCACCGCGGCGCGAGACGCGCGAGCCGTGCCGCGAGCAAGGTGTCGAGCGGCGCGAAGGCGGCGCTGCTGCTGAAGCTCGCCGCCTGGGTCACGGCTCCCCGTGTCGCCGCGGCCAGGGCGTCGGCATCACACAGCAGACGCACCGCGGCGGCGGCGAACTCGCCGGCGTTCGATGCCACGACGATTCCGTGTTGTTCGCCGGTCGCAAAGCCGGTCGCTCCGGCGAGCGTCGTGACCACCGGTACGCCGTGCGCGAGAGAGTCCACGATCTTGATCTTGAGACCGGTTCCGCCGCCGAGCGGGCAGATCGTCGCGCGGGCGCGGCGCAGCTCGCTCGCGAGATCGGCGACGTAGCCGCGCAGCACGACGCCTGCCGGCGCGGTCAGCTTCGCGCACGCGGTGCCGCAGACGACGAGCTCTGCCGCCGGCACGACCCGGAGGATGCGCGGCCAGACCTCGTTGAAGAACCAGCGCAGCCCGGCGACGTTGAGGTCGTTGCGCGACGCGATCGCGACCAGACGGAGATCGCTGCACGGCGCAGGTGGGGGCGCGACGAGCGACCGTCCGTGCGGTACGACGACGATCTTCTCGCGCGTCACCAGCCGGGCGAGCGCCGCCGCATCGCCGTCGTGGATCGCGAGCACGTGGTCGGCGCGCGCCAGCGCGCGGCGCTCGTCTTCTGCCGACGCGTGAAACCACTGCAGCGGAACCCCCGCCTGCCGGTACGCCGCGTGGCGCTGGGACATTACGTCGTGCGTGTCGATCAGGCCGAGAGGGCGGGTGCCGTCCGGCAGCAGCGCCGCGTCGAGAACGGGTGCGAGATAGACGTACTCGGCGAGCGTCGCGTCCGGTCGCCAGCGCGCGGCTTCCGTCGCGACCGTCCGGAGAAGCCACTCTGGACACCATTCCTCGTCGCCCGATCGTGCCGGAGGCGGTGACTGCCGGCGGTGGCGCGCGAAGCGGACGGTCGGACGCCAGCGTGGCACGACCCAGCCGCCGTCCGGCAGTGCGAGCGTCAACCGTTCGACCGCGCGGCGCATCGCGCGCAGATCCGCGTCGTAGAGGTCACGGTCTGCACGCAGCACGACGGAGACGCGCCAGCCGCGCGCACGCAGGTGCTCGATCATGCCGGCGATGCGGGCGCGGTTGCCCGCATCCGTCGGTCGGAACGGAGTGTCCGAGACCAGCAGCAATCTCCCTTGACGCCTGATGAGGCCTCGGATAGCGGCCGCGAGGTCATGTCGCATCGGCGCCGGATCCTCTGGGTGACGCCCTATCCGCCGAGACGTGGTCAGTCGGCGGCCCGCGAGCGCTTCTGGGCGCTGCTCGCGAGCATCGCGCCGCGGCACGACGTGACGCTCCTCACGCAGATCGATGCCGCCGAGCGCGAGCTCCCGGCCGATCTGCCGCCCCGGCTGGCGGACGTGGCGTACGTCCCTCGATCGGGCGAGCACGTGCCCGATCCGTGTCGGCGCTTGCCGCTCGAGGTCCGCTGCGGCGCCGTCAGCCCCGCGCTCCGACAGGTCGTCGAGCAGCGGCTGTCTCGGGAGCGCTTCGACGTGGTGCAGTGGGAGTTCACCGAGATGGGGGCGGCCATGCCGCCGCCGACGATACCCACCATCGTGACGGCGCACCAGCTCGGCTTCGTCGCCGCTCTGCAGGAGTGGCGCGCACATGGCGGCGTCGCGAGCGAGCTCCCGCGCGCGTTGCGGCGCCACCTGCGGAGCCTGCACTTCGAGCTCAGCGCGCTGTCGCGCGCACACCTCGCGATCACCTTGACGCCCGAGGACGCGGCCCGGCTGCGTGCGATCGTGCCGAGCTTGCCCGTCGCGGTGGTGCCCTGCGGCGTGGATGCGGAGCACTTCGCGTCGCACGGCGGGCCGTCGGCGGCGCCGGCCGATCTGCTGTTCGTCGGCAACTTCGGCCATGCGCCGAACCGCGACGCCGTGCTCTTCGTCGCGCGCGACGTGCTGCCCGCGCTGCGCGCGCGCGGCGTCAAGCTGCGCGTCGTGGGGCGTCATGCGGCGTCGCAGCTGCACGCTCTCGCCGGTGCTGCGAACGTCGAGCTGGTCGGCGAGGTCGAGGACGTGCGACCGCACCTGCGCGCGGCACGCGTGGTGGTCGCGCCGGTGCGCTTCGGCACCGGCATGCGCGGCAAGCTCCTCGAGGCGCTCGCGATGGGCAAGGCTGTGGTGAGCACGCCGCTCGGCGCAGAGGGTCTCGACGCGCGTGACGGCGCGCACCTCCTGCTCGCGACCACCGCCCCACAGTGGGTGGCCGCGATCGCACGTCTGCTCGACGATCCTGCGCTCGGCGAGCGGCTCGGGGCGGAAGGACGCGAGCTGGTGCTGCGTCGCTTCACGTGGCAGCAGGTCGCGCGGGCACATGAGGATGCATACGCACGTGTCCTGCGCGATGCGGTCACGCCACGCTGCGTCCCGTTCCGGATGCCGCGGCCGCTGCCGGCAGCGCTGGCGGCATTCCCGGGCCCGGTACGCCGCAGGATCGCCGGCGCGGCCGGGCTGTCGCGCATCACCGTCGACGGCTTGCGCTGGTACGCGGGGCGATCGTGGCCGTGATCCTGATGTACCACGCGATCTCGCCCCGCCCGGAGACGTCGCGGGGCGCGCGCTTCTGCTGTGCGCCGCAGCGCTTCCGATCGCATCTGCAGCTGCTGCGCGCCGCCGGGTGGCAGGTGCTGCCGCTGGACGATCTGGTCGCGCTGGTCCGGGCGCGACGACCACTGCCCACGCGAGCGGCGGCGATCACGCTCGACGACGGCTTTCGCGACGCGGTCGAGCATGCACTGCCGCTGCTGCGCGAGGCCGGTGTGCCGGCCACGGCGTTCGTCGCGACCGATTGCATCGGCCGCGCCAACGAGTGGATGGTGCGCGAGGGCTACGACGCACGTCCGATGCTCTCGCCGGACGAGATCGTGCGGCTGCACCGCAGCGGCGTCGCGATCGGCGCACACTCGGCCAGCCACCCGCGGCTGTCGCTGCTGTCGCGCGACGACGCGGAGCGCGAGATGCGCAGCTCGCGCGACGTGCTCGAGCGCCTGCTCGGTGCGCCGGTCCGCCACTTCGCCTACCCGTACGGCGACGTCTCACCGCGCGAGCGCGAGCTCGCGCGCCTGGTCGGCTTCACGTCCGCCTGCGGCGTCGTGCCGGGGCCCATCGACCCGAACGGCGATCCGTACGACCTGCCCCGGCTCGAGGTCTGCGGCTGGGATGGGCCGGTGCGCTTCCTCGGCAAGGTCCTGCGCGCGTCGCTGCGGGGGACGCGCCGGGTGCGCCCGCATGGGGTCGGGTGAGGAGCCGATGCCGTCGCACGCCGCCGACCCGCCCGCGCTCAGCGTGATCGTCTGCACGCACGACCGCTGCGCCATGCTCGCGCGACTGCTCGGTGCGCTCATCCGCCAGCGCGCGCCGCGCGAGCTCCGCTGGGAGATCGTCGTAGTCGACAATGGCTCGCACGATGCGACGCGCGCGGTCGTCGCGCGCATCGCCGCGAGCGCACCGGTGCCGATCCGCTACGTCTTCGAGCCGCGCGTGGGGCTGTGCGTCGCACGCAATCGGGGCGTGCGCGAATCGGCTGCGCCGCTGCTCGCGTTCACCGACGACGACGTCGTGCCCGAGCCCGACTGGCTCGCCGAGCTGCTCGCGGCGGTGGACGCGGTGCCGTGCGAGGTCGTCGGCGGCCGGATCGACGTCGCGAGCCCGGCACCGCTGCCCGCATGGCTCGAGGGCGATCTGCTCGGCTGCGTCGGACGGCTCGACCTCGGCGACGAGCCGGTCGCGTTCGACGGACGCCAGACGTACCCGTTCGGCGCCAACATGCTGTTCCGCCGCGAGCCGCTGCAGCGCGCCAGCGGCTTCGACGAGCACGTCGGGCGGGTCGGCTCGGGCCGGCGCTGGTGGCAGGTCGTGAAGGGCGAGGAGCAGCTGCTGGTGACGCGCATTCTCGGTGCCGGCGGCCGCGCGATGTACGCGCCGCGGGCGCGCGTCGCGCACTGCATCGAGCACGATCATCTCGGGCGCGGCCACTTCCGCCGGCTCTACTTCGCAGCCGGCTATCGCGAGACGCTGCTCGCTCGTGCGGCCGGCGTGGCGGCGCCGAGAACCTCGGGGCTCGAGTGTGCGCAGGCGCTGTTCTGGTTCGCGAAGCAGCGCGTGCAGCGTGGCGGCGACGCGTCGTTCCGGCGCCAGCTCGGCGCGATCTACCTGCTGGGCCGGCTCGCAGGCTGCGTGCGGCCGGGCTGACGGTGTGGACCGAGCGGGCGGCGCGGCGGCAACGCGGCGCTCAGCCGCCGAGTGCCCCGCGCACCAGCGGTCCGAGCAGCGACACCACGGTGATCACCGCCGCGATGCCCGCGACGTCGAGCCAGATGCCGTGCCGCATCATCGTCGTGAGCGGGATCCGGCCCGACGCGTAGACGATCGCGTTGCACGGCGTCGACACCGGCAGCATGAAGCCGAGCGACGCGCCCATGGTCGCCGCCACCGCCGGCAGCACCGGATCGATCCCCGACGAGCGCGCGAACGCGATGACGACGGGCACGACCATGTTGGCCGACGCGGTGTTGCTGGTGGTCTCCGACAGCACGGTCGAGATGACGGTCGCGAGCACGATCAGGCCGAGCTCGCTCTGCACCCCGAGCAGCGCCGTCAAGCGAAAGCCGAGCGCCTCGGCGAGCCCGGTCTTGAAGGCGAGCGTGCCGAGCGCGATGCCGCCGCCGTAGAGAAAGACGATCCACCAGTCGATCTGCACCGCTTCCCGCCAGTCGAGGGTGAACTCCATGCGGCGCAGGTCGGTCGGCAGCAGGAACAGCAGCACCGCCGCGAGCAGCGCGACGACTCCCTCCGGCATGGCGCTCGCGAGCTGCTTGCACAGCGGGTGGTCGCTGCCGAGCGCCAGCGCGAGCACGCCGGGCAGCACCCAGAACGTGACCGCGAACGCGAACGCGATCACGGTGTTGACCTGACCGCGCGTCCACGGCCCGAGCGCTGCGCGCTCGACGGCGATGAACTCGGCCACGCCGTCGAGGCGCGCGTCGCGGTCGATCGCCGACCAGTGGAAGCGCGCCAGCATCGCCGCGAGCGCGAGCAGCACCACCGGTACGCCGAGCGCCATCCAGGCGAAGAACGACACGTCGACGCCGGTCTCCTGTCGGATGAAGCCGATGCCGATCAGGTTCGGCGGCGTGCCGACCGGGGTCGCGAGCCCGCCGATCGAGGCGGCGAACGCGTTCGACAGCAGAAGGGCCGCGGCGAAGCCGCTCACGTGCCGCTGCGAGAGCGGCGTATCCGAGAGCGACTCGAGCGAGCGCAGCAGCGCCACGCCGATCGGGAACATCATCGCGGTCGTCGCGGTGTTGCTGATCCACATCGAGATCGCGCCCGCGGTGACCGCGTACGCGATCAGCACCCGTCCGGGCCGCTCGCCGACGCCACGCAGGCCGAGGATCGCGAACGCGAAGCGCCGGTCGAGGCCGTGGAAGAAGATCGCCCGCGCGAGGATGAACGTCCCCACGAACAAGAACACCAGCGGGTCGGCGAACGGCGCGAACGCCGCCTGCGCCGGCGCCACGCCGAGGACGACCGACGCCGCGACGCCGAGAAACGCCGTGATCGCCATCGGGATCGCTTCCGAGACCCACAGCACGACGACGGCCGCGAGGATCGCGCCGAGCTTGCGGGCGGGCGTCTCGAGCCCGGTCGCGAGCAGCCACACCGCCGCGAACGCGAGCGGCGCCGCGATGAGCCCGATGCGGCGCCGCCAGAGGTCGAAGCGCTCCTCGGCGTCGCTGATGGGAATGTCGGGCTCGACGGTCTGCATCGGACGCGAGTCCTATCGGTCAAGCGGCGGAGGGAGACAAACGGACGGTACGCGCATCGTCCCGCGCCGCCCGGGTCGGCGACGCGTCGCCCGTGCAGCCGGCCGCGCGCGCCGGCGGCGCGGCCCCGCTCGGAAGAGCACACGTCTGAAAACCACTCACAGCAGACACCCCCGACAACTAGT
>JAIEPK010000259.1 GCA_019749875.1 Candidatus Binatia bacterium
CGCGACGCGCGCCTCGCCGAAGCGGTCGTCGCGCGCGCTGCTCCGGGGGCGCGCGCGGGGATGCTCGGCGACGTCGCGCACCTGGCGCTCGCACAGCTGTTGCGCGCGCTGCTGCATCCCGCGGTGTGGCGTTTCGTGCCCCTGCCGCGGGCGCGCGGCGGGTCTGCGGACGAGGAGTCACGGGCGCGACGCGCGCCGGGTCGCGTGGTCGCCCGGTATCTCGCGGCAGCCGCGGCGTCGCACCCGCTGGTGGTGGCCGAGCGCCGCCGGAACGCGCTGGCGTTGCGCGAGCGGCTCGCCGGCGAGGTGGCCGGCGGCATCGGCCTGCCGGATGCGGGGTCGCTGCGTGCCGGCGTGGCACTCCGTCTGCCCGTGCTGTTCGAGCGCGCCGACGACGCGCGTGCGGTGCGGTGCGCGCTCGCCGAGCAGCGCATCGTCAAGGGTCCGAACGACTGGGACGACTACGGCCGTGCCAGCGCCGCCGCGGCCGCGATCGCGGACCGCCTGGTGACCCTGCCGACCCATCCCGGCAGCGAGCACGCCGCGCGGCGGGCGATCGCGGTCATCGCGCAGCGACTCGGTGCTTGACGGACGCCGCCTGGCGGGGCACTAGACGACCGGTGCCGCGATCTCGTCGGCGTAGACGTCGGCGATCGGCTGCCAGGTGTGCTCGGTGAGGAGACGCAGCAGCTTGCGGCGCCCCGCCGCGACGCGCGCGCTCTGGATGAAGCTCTCGAGCGCGCCGAGCGGCATCGCGATCTCGACCTCGTCGACTTCCCGCGGGTGGACGTACAGCATGCTCGGCTCGCCACGCCGTGCATGAAGGCGCATGGCGAGCCGCTCGAACCACAGCGGCAGCATGCGCAGGTAGAAGCCGCCGCCGTGCGGGATCGCGAGCGGTCCCACGCGCAGCGCCGGAGCCGGCACCTCGAACAGCGTCGCGCCACCGAGGGTGCGCACGAACGCCGGCGCCGGCGGCGCCTCGCGCAAGCCGTACATGTAGTTCTCGACCGCGAACAGGCTCGCGTCGTAGCGGAAGCCGAGCTCGACCAGCGCGTCCAGCGCCCACAGCGAGCGCCGCGTGAGCGACCACGACGGCGCGCGGAAGCCGAGCACGCTCTGGCCGCTCAGGTCCTGCAGCCGCGCGCGCGCATCGCCGACGTCGCTGCGGAAGCGCGCCTCGCCCTGCTCGTAGAGCAGCTCGTGCGCGAGCCCGTGGCAGGCGACCTCGTGTCCGGCGGCGGCGATGCGGCGCACCAGGCCGGGGTGATCCTGCGCGACGCAGCCGAGCACGAAGAACGTGCCGCGATCGCCGCGGCGCGCGCACAGCTCGAGCAGACGGTCGGTGTTGGGCTCGACGCGACGCAGTGCCGGCGGTCCCGCCGGCGGACGGAAGCTCCGGTAGTTGACGTGGAACCAGTCCTCGACGTCCACGGTGAGCAGGGCTGCCGTGCGCGGCGCCGCGGGCCGTGCGTGCAGGTCGACGGTCGCGGTCGCCGCGTTCGTGCGGTCGCCGGTCGTCGCGCTCACGCGGCGTCTCGTCGCCGGTGGGCGATCAGGAGAAAGTTGGTCGCGAAGAAGCCGAGCAGCACGTGCAGCGCGCGCGGCCGCGGCCGCGCCACGAACTCCGGCACGTACGAGATCCACCACACCGGCTCGACCTCGAAGCCGGCCTGCGCGAGCAGGCGCGTCAAGGACGACGCATCGATCAGCTCGGGCTCGACCTCGCCGCGCAGCTTGCCCACGGTGCGCACCACGTGGCGCAGCAGCGAGCGATGGTTGAGCCCCGTCAAGAGCAGACGTCCGCCGGGCCGCACCAGTGCGGCGAGGCTCGCCACCGCCTCGTCCGGACGCGCGAGGCACTGCAGCGCCTCGGCGCAGATCACGTCGTCGAAGCTCGCGCGACGAAACGGCGCGCTGCCGAGCTCGCCGCAGACGGGCACGAGGCCGCGGGCGCGCGCGCGTGCGGCCATGCGCGCGCTGAAGTCGAGCCCCACGACGTGGACGTCCGCCGCGCGACCGCCCAGCACCTGGCCGTCGCCGCAGCCGGCATCGAGCACGCGACGGCCGTCGAGCGGGCCGAGCACGCGTCGTATCGTCGCGTGCGTGAGCTGCGCGAACGCGGCCCGGGTGTAGCCGACGCGCGCATGGTCCGCGGGCTCGTGCGCCGCCGTGTGGTCGTAGTAGCGGCGCCAGTACGCCCGCTCGCGCTCGGACGTCATGCTTTGCCGTCCGTCAGCGCCGCTGCGCGGTTCGCTTGCGCCACGCCGTGACCATGAACAGGCTGCCGCGCGGCAGCCCGGGCGGGACGCTGCGGCGCGCGATGGGCGTGAAGCCGACGCGCGCCAGCGTCGCCTCCACCTCGGCGCCGGCGAAGTAATGGTCGGGCGGCTTCTCGATGCCGAACACGCGGCGCAGCAGCACGTAGATGAAGTTCTCGGACGGCAAAGACGTCACGAGTACACCATCGTCGCGCAGCCAGTCGAGGAGGCGTGTCGCGATCGGCTCGGTGTCGGGGAAGTGCTCGAGCACGTCGGCCGCGACGATCGCATCGAAGCTCGCCGGCGCAAACGGCTCGGCGAGGAGGTCGCGCGCGTGCAGCACGACGTTGTCGAGGTGATAGGCGGCGACGATGTTGCGCGCGTCGGCGACGTCGCGGTCGGCGCCGTGCACGGTCGTGAACCGGCGTGCGAGCGTGGGCAAGAACACGCCGCTGCCGGTGCCGAGATCGAGGCACTCGCCCTTCGTGCTTGCGTGACGCTCCAGCAGACGCGCCAGCACCGCGAGGCGCTGCCAGAACACCTCGCGCAGGAAGAAGCTGTCGTAGGCGTAGAGCTCGAGCTCCTCGGGCGGCCGCACGGCCAGGCGACGGAACTCGCCGGGGGGAATCTTGATCAGGGACGGCATGCGAGCGGGCCCGCGTAGATTGACCGAAACGCGCGCAGCAGGCTAGGACTTCGTGCGCGCTCGGGCCCGCGATGGAGCGGCCGATTCGTCGCGGGCGCTCCCGCTCATGGAAACGCGCAACCCCGAAGGCCCCGTCGTTCCGCGCATCGCTGCGGTCGTGCCGGTCTTCCGCGAGCGGCGCCACGTCGGCGCGGTGCTCGCCCGATTCGGACCCGAGGTGCAGCGCATCTACGTGGTCGACGACGCGTGCCCCGACGCGACCGGCCGCATGGTCGAGGAGACCTGCACCGACCCGCGCGTCCGCGTGCTGTTCCACGGCGAGAACCGCGGCGTCGGCGGCGCCACCATGACCGGTTACGCGGCGGCGCTCGCGGACGGCGCGGACGTGGTCGTCAAGGTCGACGGCGACGGCCAGATGGACCCCGCATTGATCCCGCAGCTGGTCACGCCCATCCTGCGCGGCGAAGCGGACTACGTGAAGGGCAACCGCTTCCACAACCTCGAGGGCCTCGGCAGCATGCCGACGGCGCGGCTGTTCGGCAACGCGGTGCTGTCCTTCGTCACCAAGATCTCGACCGGCTACTGGAACGTCTTCGATCCCAACAACGGCTTCACCGCGATCCACACCGCCGTCCTGCGCGAGCTGCCGCTCGCGCGCATCAGCAGCGGCTACTTCTTCGAGTCCGACATGCTGTTCCGGCTGAACACGCTGCAGGCCGTGGTGGTCGACGTGCCCATGCGCGCCGTCTACCGGACGGAGGAGAGCAAGCTGCGCGTGTCGCACGCGCTGGTCGACTTCTCGGTCCGTCACGCAAAGAATACGATGCGACGCATCGTCTACAACTACTACCTGCGCAACTTCAACGTCGCGTCCCTGCAGATCCTGTTCGGCCTGCTGTTCGTGCTCTTCGGCGGCACGTTCGGGGCGTTCGCATGGTGGCGCAGCCTGCGCACCGGGGCCGCCGCGACGACGGGAACGGTCATGCTCGCGGCGCTGCCGATCCTGGTCGGCGTGCAGCTGCTGCTCGCGTTCGCGAGCTACGACATGGCGAGCCTGCCGACGCGGCCCATTCATGCGCGCCTCGCCGGACCGCTCGCGCCGCCCGAGTGATCGATCGGCGTCGTACGGACATCGCCCGCCGTCGGGTGAACGTCCCCCGCCGTGCGCGCAAGCACGAGCCGGGGCATATGCCCCTGCACGCGTGCGCTGCAAGGAAAGTTCGCCGTCCGCGCGGCTTGTGCTTGTCGCCGGTCGTGGGCCGGCGTAGAAGATCGGCGGCGACGGGCGGCCTGGAGGGGCAATGATCGCCACGTGGAAGATCTCGCTGTTCGGGGCCCTGGCGCTGCTCGGGGGCAGCGTGACGCTGGCAGGTGCGACGACGTCGCTCCAGATGTCCTGGGCGGACGCCTTCGCGATCCTCGGACATTCGTGCGGCGGCATTCAAGAGCAGGTCCTCGCGACCGGCTTCGATGCGACCACCGGCTACCCGACCGGCGACGTGTACCTGCAGACGCGTTGCGGCGGCAGTGGCCGCGGCGGCGGCTATCACACGACGACCTACTCGCGCTGGGTCGGCGTCACATGGGACTTCACCGGTGCGGTCGTCGCGTCGAGCGTGCTCGACGCGGCTCCCGGCGGCCTCGACCCGACGCTTTCGCTGGTCGACGGCTCCGGGAACGAGCTGCAGAACGCCCTCACCGCGACCAACGTCCTGCCGAGCGCCTGCAGTGTCGGCAACACGACCTACTGCACGTACCGTGTATACTTGACGCTCGCCCCGGACTTCGTGCCGCCGCCGCGCATCACCGCCGTCTCGCCGACCTCGGGTCCGGCGTCGGGCGGGACGTCGGTCGCGATCACGGGAACGGGCTTCACGGGGGCGACGGCGGTGATGTTCGGCACGACGCCGGCGCAGAGCTTCACCGTGAACGACGACAGATCGCTCACCGCCACCGCGCCGCCGGGCGATGCCGGCACGGTCGACGTCACCGTCGTCGACGCCGGCGGATCGAGCGCGCCCGTCGACGTCGATCGATTCACCTTCGTCGCGGCACCGGTGCTGGCCGGCCTCAGCCCGAGCAGCGGCCCGGTCTCCGGCGGCACCGACGTCACGATCACCGGCTCCGGCTTCACCGACGCGATCGCGGTCGACTTCGGCGACACGCCTGCGCCGTTCGTGGTGGTGGACGATTCGTCGATCGTCGCGACGACGCCGGGCATCGAGCAGCCGGACACGGCGCGCGTGCGCGTCGTCACGGTGGGCGGCACCAGTGCCGCGAGCGCCGCCGACATCTTCACGTACGAGGCCGTCGTCGGCGGCTGCAGCGGATCGTGCCCGGCGAGCGTTCGGTGTGCGCACCTGCGCGGCGTGTTGGGCGGCTCGCTCGTGCTCTCGCGCTGCAAGCCGAAGTCGGCGGTGAACAAGCACGGCGACCTGGCACTGGACCTGAGCGGCATCACATGGCGCGAGAGCGGGGAGACGACGCTTCTCCAGGTGCTGTCCTCGTCGCCCGGGCAGGGCGCGTGCAAGACCGGCAGCATCGAGCTCGACGTCGCTGGCAGTAC
This sequence comes from Candidatus Binatia bacterium, assembly GCA_019749875.1. Classification (GTDB taxonomy): domain Bacteria; phylum Desulfobacterota; class Binatia; order UBA12015; family UBA12015; genus VGTK01. The sequence continues at coordinate 5,474 of JAIEPK010000259.1, forward strand.
GGTCGCCGGCGGGACGTCGACCTACGCTCCGGACGGCGAGTCGGTGTCGGCGCAGCTCTGTGTCGCACCCGGCGGCAAGGTGAAGCTCGTGCACGGCAGCACGTTCGCGTTCTGACGGTCGGGTCTCGGCCCGAAGTAGCGGCCCGTTGCCCCGCGACACGGATCGGCGGATAGCTGCGCGCATGGCCTACGATCTCATCACCTACGGGCGCCGCGGCGCGGTCGGCATCCTGACGCTGAACCGCCCGGAGAAGCTGAACGCCTGGACCCCCGCGATGGCCGTCGAGCAGGCGGACGCGATCGAGCAGGCGAACGCCGATCCGCAGGTCGGTGCGCTCGTCATGACCGGCGCGGGACGCGGCTTCTGCGCCGGAGCCGATATGGAGGACACCTTCAAGGCGCGCCTCGACGGCAAGGATCCCGGTGACGACACCGCCGGCGGCAGCGGCGGCATGCCGGCGACGCTCGACTGGGTCGGCCTCCTGCGCCGCTCGAAGCCGATCGTCGCCGCGGTGAACGGCGCCGCGGTCGGCATCGGCATGACGATGGTGCTGCCGTGCGACGTCATCGTTGCGTCCGAGAAGGCGAAGTTCGGCATGCTGTTCATCAAGGTCGGGCTCGTGCCGGAGCTTGCGAGCACGCACTTCCTCGTGCAGCGGGTCGGGTTCGGCCGCGCGAGCGAGATGTGCCTGTCGGGGAAGCTCTACTCCGGCGTCGAGGCGCACGCGTGGGGGCTCGCCGATCGCATCGCCTCACCCGACGACCTGCTGCCGCAGGCGATCGCGCTCGCCGAGGAGATCGCGGCGAATCCCGACCCGCAGCTGCGCATGATCAAGGAGCTGCTGTCGAGGAACGGCAGCGAGACCGATCTCGGGCGCGTGCAGCGCCTCGAATCGGAGATGCTGCGCGAGTGCTGGAAGTCGGCGGAGCACAAGGAGGCGGTCGCGGCGTTTCTCGCGAAGCGGCCGCCGAAGTTCCGCTGAGCGGCGCATCGCGCGATCCCGGCCCGTGCACGGTCGAGTCGAATCGAGAGCGCCGCCGCGCGCCGCGTAAGTCCCCGCGTCGTGCCACGCTCCACGGATGCCGACGCGCCCGGCGACCGCGCGCTTGCGTCGCGCGCCCCGTCGTCCGGCCGCACGCGGCTCGCGCTCGTGATCGGCGTGCTCGCCGTCGCAGCGCTCGCACTGCTCGCGGTGACGGCGCGCCCCTGGCTGCGCAGGAGCGGGTCGTCACCGGCCGCGGCCGGATCCGCCGAGAAGATCGCGATCCTGCCGCTCGGTGACTCGATCACCGAGAAGCTCGGCAAGGTGTCGTACCGCTACTGGCTCCGGCATGGTCTGTACGCCCCCGGATGGACGGGCATCGAGTACCGTGGCTCGGTGAAGGATCCATGGGCGCACGACTTCGACCCCGACCACAGGGGCACGGCTCGTGGACCGCGCACGAGCTGCTGCACGGGCGTCGCGACCGCCCGGCCGAGGGCAATGCGGAAGCGTGGTGCGCCGCGATCACGCCGGACGTGGTGCTGATGCTGATGGGCACCAACGACCTGGCGCGTCGCGCGTGCGTCATCAACAAGCGGGCGTGCACTCCCGAAGAGCAGACGGCGGAGCTCCGGGCCGGCGAGGCGGAGGCGCTGAACGCGATGACGGGCATCGTCGAGCTGGCGCGGCGCAGGAACCCGAAGGTCGCGATCGTGCTCGCGCAGATCCCGCCCAACGTCTGGGTACCGGCCGACGAGGTGCGTCACTTCGACGACGAGGGCATCACGGCGCTCGCGCGCAAGCTCGGCACGCCGGACTCGCCGGTGTTCACCGTCGATCTCCGGGAGGGTTTCGTCGTCGCCCCGGACGCACCCGACAGCGACACCACCGACGGGGTGCACCCGAACTTCAGCGGCGCAAAGAAGATCGCGGCCCGCTTCCACGATGAGCTGACGTCGCGCGTGCTGCCGTCCGTCGTGGCGCGACGCCGCGCGGCCGGCGACTGACGTCCGCGTCGGCTTCGCCCGAGCACGAGGCGAGCCGACGCGCCGAGCGTCTTCACGGGACAGCGTCGCGCGTGGGCGCTCGCACGCACCGCTCTTGCGGAGCTCGCTTCGGGTCGTGGCGTCGTCACCGGTGCGGCGTCCGGCAATGGGTTGCGTTGCGCGTGTGCGGCGGACTAGCTTGCGCCGCGCTCGCACCATGCCGCGTGCCAACCACGTCGCGTGCGCACGAGCCGGACTCGACCCAGCGTGCCCACGACTTCTCGCATGAGCCACCGTGTTCGCACGACGCTCGCCGCCGTCGCGCTGCTCCTGCTCGCGGCAACCGCCGCCCGTGCCGACGACTGCACTGCCGCCTCGCCGGGCAACCCCTGCATTCCCGGCGGCGGCGCGCCGCAATCCGACTGCGCGCTCGAGTGGCGCATGGCACCGCTGCCCGCCGCGGACCGGCACGGGCTGC
>JAIEPK010000165.1 GCA_019749875.1 Candidatus Binatia bacterium
AGCCCCACGCGGGGCCGTTCTCGTCGGCGGCGAAGCACTGCTCGTGCGCGCCCTCGACCGGCGCGAGCAGGACGGTCTCGCCGTCGGGGTCGATCAGCAGCACCGGCAGCGCGCACGCGGGACGATGCGGCAGCTGCGGCACCCAGCGCGCGAACGTCCGGTCCGTCCGGGCCGGGAGCGCGAACTCCGTGAGGCCGAAGCCGCAGACGCGCAGCCGCTCCGGAGCTTCCGACTGCCGCGGGTCGAAGCGCCAGCCGGCCGCGATCCGCGTGAAGGCGCCGGTGGCGAGACCGCTCAGGTCGCGCGTCGCGCGCAGCGTCACGACGGCGACCGCGTCGTCGATCGCCGCGCACGACGCGGCGACGCCGCCGTCCGCGGGCCCGACCCACGCCGCCGGGCCGAGCCAGGCGACCTGCATCGGGTCGCTGCCCTGGTGCCGCATCGCCCGGTCCGTATGCGGAGCGTCCGCGCGCGTCAACGAGGGCGTTGCGGACGGCGCGCCGCGTCTCTAGCTTCGGTCCAGACCCACAGGAGATCGACCGTGCCGCTCTACGAATACGTCTGCCAGAAGTGCTCGCATCCCTTCGAGGAGCTGGTCTCGTCCGCGAGCGCGACGCCCCCCTGCCCGGAGTGCTCGTCGCAGCGCGTCGAGCGCGTGCTGTCCGTGGTGTCGATCGGCCGGGGCGGGAGTGCGGCGAGCGCGAGCCCGGCCCCGATGCCCGCCGGATGCGGACGCTGCGGCGATCCGCGCGGCCCCGGCGCCTGCAGCATGAACTGACCGTCCCGCCGCCGGACGGCGGCGAACCCGCTGGACAACCCCGGCGGGAACGTGGGTAGGATCAGGCATGAGCACAGCTGCTGCCGGATTCTATTCTTGCGACGACCACCTCGACCTGTGGAACCTCCCGGGCGACCTGTGGCAGGAACGCTTGCCCGCGAAGCTCCGCGAGCGCGCGCCGCTCGTGGTCGAGAAGGACGGCACGTCGCTGTGGATGTGCGACGGCGGCGTCATGGGTCCGTACCGGATCCTCAGCAGCTACAGCGCGATCCGGCGCGCGGGCATCGAGGACGACGGCTCGCGCGCCTCGAACGCGAAGCTTCGCCTCGCCGACATGGACCGCGACGGCCTGCACGCGTCGGTGATCTACGGCCCGCACCTCTTCGGCCTGCCGATCGCCGACCCGGATCTCCGCGCCGCGGTCCTCGCCGGCTACAACGACTGGGCGAGCGAGTTCAACGCGCACGCGCCGGACCGGCTGTGCGTGCTCGCCGTGCTGCCGACCGACTCGCCCGAGCGCGCGACCGCCGAGCTCGAGCGCGTTGCTGCGGCCGGACACCGCGGTGCGATCATCAGCCCGTGGGAGTTCCGCTGCAGCGATCCCGCGTGGGATCGTCTGTGGGCCGCCGCGCAGGAGACGCGGCTGCCGATCAGCTTCCACATCGGGCACGGCACCTCGCAGGTGAAGATCAAGGCCGGCAGCTGGGAGATGGCGGCGTTCGCAGCGGTGGGACCGATGCAGCTCGACGAGCCGCTCGCGATGATGGTGTACTCGGGCGCGCTCGAGCGCCACCCCGGCATGCGCCTCGTGCTCGCCGAGAGCGGCATCGGCTGGCTGCCGTACTTCGTCAAGCGCATGGACCAGACGGCGGAGAAGCACGTCAAGAACGCCCAGGACTATCGCCTGAAGTCGAAGCCGAGCGAGATCTTCCAGCGCCAGATCTACGCGACCTTCGAGGAGGAGCCGCTCGGTCCGAGCCTGCTGCCGCTGCTCGGCGCGAACAACTTCATGTGGGCGTCGGACTACCCGCACCCGGACAGCACGTTCCCCAACTCCGCGCACGCGATCGCGGAGGCGTTCGGGCATCTCGACGCGGCGTTCGTCGATCGGGTGACAAGGACGAACTGCGCGACGCTGTACCGGTTCGGAACCGCGTGACGAGACGCGGCTTGCATCATCGGCAAGATCCTTACTAGAGTAAGGACGTGGGTAAGGTCACGAGCAAGCTGCAGGTGACGGTGCCGAAGGCGGTCGCGGACCACTTCGCAATCCGCCCGGGCGACGAGGTCGAGTGGACGATCGCCGGAGACGTGATCCGCGTCGTTCCGCATGCGCCACGACAGGCTCCCCCCTCGCCCCAGGACACCGCACGCAGGCTCGCGCTCTTCGACGCGGCGACGTCCCGGCAGAAGGCCCGACAGCGTGCGGCGGCGAAGAGCGGTTCTCGTGCGACGCCGCGCTCCCCGGCGACGCGCGGCTGGACGCGAGAGGAGCTGTACGAGCGTGGCAGCACTCGTTGACACGAACGTCCTCGTCTATCGCTACGATGCGCGCTTCCCCGACAAGCAGCGCATCGCCACCGAGCTCCTGCGTGCGGGGATCGCGAACGAGTCGATCCGCATTGCCCATCAGGCCGTCGTCGAGTTCGTCGCCGCGGCGACGCGACGACTGCCGACCGGCGGAACACTGCTCTCGCGCGAGGACGCGCTGCGCGAAGCCGAGGAGTTGCTGAGCCAGTTTTCGGTCGTCTGGCCGACGGATGCCGTCGTTCGAACCGCGCTGCGCGGTGCGGCTGCGTACGGCCTGTCGTGGTTCGACGCCCACATGTGGGCGCACGCGGAGCACTACGGCCTCGACGAGCTCATCAGCGAGGACTTCCAGTCGAACCGGCTCTACGGCACCGTCCGTGTGGTGAACCCCTTCGCATGACTCGCGACACCGCGCGCGTCTGGTGGCAGGACGGCGTCGTCTACCAGATCTACCCGCGCAGCTTCGCCGACTCGAACGGCGACGGCATCGGCGACCTGCGCGGCGTGATCCAGCGCCTCGACTACCTGAACGACGGCAAGGGCGGCGGGCTCGGCATCGACGCGATCTGGCTGTCGCCGATCAACCCGTCGCCGATGTTCGACTTCGGCTATGACGTCAGCGACTACCGCGGAATCTCACCCGAGTTCGGCACGCTCGACGACTTCCGCGAGCTGCTGCGCGAGGCGCACGCGCGCGGCATCCGCATCATCCTCGATCTCGTCCTGAACCACAGCTCGCACCTGCACCCGTGGTTCGTCGAGTCGCGCGCGTCGCGCACGAGCCCGAAGCGCGACTGGTACGTCTGGCACGACGGCAAGCCCGGCGACCCGCCCAGGCCGCCCAACAACTGGCAGGCGACCTTCGGCGGTATCGCGTGGGAGTGGGACGAGCCGACGCGCCAGTTCTACCTGCACTCGTTCCTCGTCGAGCAGCCCGACCTCAACTGGCGCAACCCCGAGGTCAAGCAGGCGGCGGAGGAAATCATCGCCTACTGGCTCGACATGGGCGTCGACGGCTTCCGGCTCGACGTCATCAACTGGTTCGTCAAGGACGAGGAGCTGCGCGACAACCCGACGCGCCTCCTCGGCCGCAGGCCGTACGACCGGCAGAAGCACGTCTACGACCGGAACCGCCCGGAGACGATCGACCTCGTGCGCTGGCTGCGGAAGACCGTCGACCGCTGGCCCGAGCGCATGATGGTCGGCGAGGTCTACAACGAGCCGCCGGGCAATCCGCCGCTGTCGGCGTCGTACTACGTGGGCGGCGACGGGCTGCACCTCGCGTTCGACTTCTCGTTCCTGTTCGCGAGGTGGGGTGCGCAGGCCTTCGGCGATGCGATCGACGCCTGGGAGAAGCTGCTGCCCGAGCCGTGCTGGCCGACGTACACGCTCGGCAACCACGACCAGCGCCGCCTGCTGAGCCGCTACGCGAGTGCGTCGAACCGCGTCGCGCGCGGACGCGTCGCGGCGGCGCTCGTGCTGACGCTCCGCGGCACGCCGTTCCTCTACTACGGCGAGGAGATCGGCATGCTGGACGGCAAGATCCGCAAGAGCGAGCTGCAGGATCCGCTCGGCAAGCAGTACTGGCCGCTGCCGATCGGCCGCGACCCGGCGCGCACGCCGATGCAGTGGACCGGCGGACCGAACGCCGGCTTCTCGAACGTCAAGCCGTGGCTGCCCGTGCAGGAGGACTTCGCGACGATCAACGTCGCGAGCGCCGAGCGCGACGAGGGCTCGCTGCTGCACTGGTACCGGCAGCTGATCCGCATCCGCCGCGACGAGCCTGCGCTGCACCGCGGGACGTACCGCCGCCTCGACCAGGGCGCGGGTGTGCTCGGCTTCGTGCGCGAGCACGAGGGCGAGCGCGTCGCGGTGCTGCTCAACTTCGAGAGCCGGCCGCGTCAAGCAGCGCTGCCGACGAGCGCCACGTGGCGCGTGCTCGCGGCGAGCGGACACCGCACGGGCGACCGCATCGCGGGCGGGACGATCCAGCTCGAGGCCGACGGCGTGCTGATCGCGAAGGCCGCGGCACCGCAGGCGCGGACGCTCGGCTCGGAAGGCCGCGCGCGCGGCGTCGCGGGCGGCTGAGCGGGCGCGTCGTCGACGGCCTCGTCTCGGTGATCATCCCGACCTACCAGCAGGAGCATCTCGTCCGAGAGACGATCGCCAGCGTCCAGTCGCAGGCCTACGAGCACCTGCAGATCATCGTCGCCGACGACGCTTCCACCGACGGCACGCCCGACGCGGTGACCGAGCTCGCACGCGACGATGCACGGGTCCATCTCCTGCGCGCGGACGGCAACGGCGGCATCACGGCCAACTGCAATCGCGCGCTCGCCGTCGCGCGCGGCGAGCTCGTGGCGTGGCTCGGCGGCGACGACCTGTGGCTCGCGTCGAAGGTGGAGAAGCAACGCCTCGTGTTCGCATCGGATCCGAGGATCTCGCTGGTCGGAACGGACGTCGAGGTGTTCTTCGACGACGGCTCGCCGTCGCGCATCGTGCGCAGCAGCGTCATGCAGCGCGGCGGCTCGCTCGAAGACTTCGTCCGCGCGCCGAGCCACATCCCGACGTCGTCGTTCACGTACCGGCGCAGCGCGATGCCCGAGCTCACCTGCGACCCGCGGCTGCGCGTCGTGAGCGACTGGCTGTTCAACGTCGAGTGCGCGGCGCGGGGCCGGCTCGGCTACGTGCCCGAGGTGCTGACCCGCTATCGACGCTGGAGCGGCAACGTGACCTCGGCCGGAGCAGCGCATGCCCATCTCGACGACCGGCTGATCGCGACCGACATCCTGCTCGCAAGGAATCCCGAGCTGTGCTCGGCGCTCATGGTCGCGCGGATGAACGTGCTTCTGCACGCGGGCTTGCGACATCTGCGCGACGACGACGTCGCGGGTGCGCGGCGACACTTTCGCGCCGCGCGTTCCTCGGCGGGCCATGAGCACGCGTCGCGCCTCCCCCCCGAGCTCGACGCCGAGCGGTCTCCGCGGTCAGCCGCCGCCCGCGCCCTGCTCCAAGCGCTCGAGGGCGCGCTTTCCGAGCAGCGCACCGATCTGCTCGCAGCCGGCGATCTTGAGGTGGTTCTGCTTGTCGCGAAACACGTCGCCGGGCAGGGCCTCGTGCAGGTCGAGCCACTCGTCGGGCGTTGCGCCGATCGCGCGGCGAAGCTGCTCCAGCAGCTCGACCATGGTGCTCCGGTCGTACTGGCCCGTCGCCGTCAAGCGCTCGACGTCCATCGGCGCGACGTAGAAGAGCACCGGCACGCCCCGCTCGTGAAGTGCCTCGCGGATCGCGCGCAGCGTCCCGGCGACCGGGTGTCCCGCGTAGTCGAGGAGGTAGGTCGCGTTCTCGCGGCGCGCCACCTCCTTGAACGACGGGATCGGTCTCGTCCGCAGACCGAGCGCGTCCCGGACGCCGGCGCCGATCGCCGCGAGCCGATCGAGCACCGCCTGCCGGAGCCCCTCGAAGGCGTAGAGCAGCTGGTAGCGCTCCTCGAGTCGGTAGACGATCGGATCGAACACGGTCATGCCGTCGAGGGCCAGGTTCGAGCGCACGCGCGCTGCCTCCCGCAGGCTGAGCTTGCGCGAGAGCTGCGGGATGCGCTCCGCCCCCGGTCGCAGGCTCGGGTCGATGAAGGAGCGTACGTTCACCTCCATCACGACGAGCCGCACGGGACGCGAGAGGGCATCGTCAAGCAACCCGAAGGCGTGCATCGGCTGCAGCCCGGGATGCGTCAAGTCGAGCAGCTCGACCGGCGTCCCCGAGCGCTCGAGATCGAGCTCCATCCAGCGCGCGACCCGATCGATCCTCTTGGTGTCGGGTGGGGTCATGCACACGTTGAGCGAATCGCCGAACACCACCACCGGGGCGCCCCGGGGGTCCGTCGCCGCCCAGAGATAGAGCTTGCGGATGATCGCGTCCTCGACGTGGCTCTCGCCGATGCCGATCGCCGCGAGCTCGGCACGATACGCGTGGATCGCCCAGAGAAAGCCGAGCACGACCGCGAGACACGGCAAGGCGAGCGCGCACCACGCGCGTGCCGTCTCAGAACTGGAAGTAGATGAACCGTCCGGATTGGGCACTGAACATTCCGATGAGCACGATGACGAGGCCGTACACCGCCCCCTGGATCGGCCTCGGCACGGGCCGCCACAAGGCGTGCAGCTCGAAGCGGATGGCGAGGCCATGGGTCACCATCCCGAGGAGCACCAGCACGACCGGGCCGACGGGAAACGGGCCCAGCATGGGCGTCCCCGACAGCATGCGCGAGAAGTAGACGCCGACGTCCGCGATCGAGCCGGCACGGAACACGACCCACGCCAGTGCAACCAGGTGGAACGTCACGACGCGTCGGAGCCAGCGCGGGCTGCGCGGCGCCGGCTCCTGCCCGGACGGGCTGCGATCGACCACGCGCGCGCGTGTCGCGCTGATCCACCAGTCGCGCCCGGACACCGCGCGGTGCACGGCGAGCCAGAGCCCGTGGAACGCGCCCCAGAGCACGAACGTCCAGGCGGCGCCGTGCCACAGGCCGCCGAGCAGCATGGTGATCAGGAGGTTCGCGTACGTGCGAGCCGAGCCGAAGCGATTGCCGCCGAGCGGGATGTAGAGGTAGTCGCGCAGCCAGGTCGAGAGCGAGATGTGCCAGCGTCGCCAGAAGTCGCTCGGGCTCTCGGCGAGATACGGATGGCGGAAGTTGTCGGGCAGGCGGAAGCCGAGCAGGCCGGCGACGCCCATGGCGATGTCCGTGTAGCCGGAGAAGTCGAAGTAGATCTGGAAGGCGTACGCATAGAGCGCGACGACCAGCTCGACGGAGCCGTTCTCGCCGAGGTTCCCGTAGACTCCGTCGACGAATCCGCCCAGCGAGTCGGCGCACACGACCTTCTTCACGTAGCCGACCGCGAGCAGGAACAGCGACGCTTCGACGCGCGCCATGCCCACGCTCGGCATCTGCGCGAGCTGCGGCCCGAAGAAGCCCCAGCGCGAGATCGGGCCGGCGATGAGCTGCGGAAAGAAGGCGACGTAGAGCGCAAAGTCGGAGAACGAATCCGTCGGCGGACGGACGCCCCGGTGGGTGTCGACCACGTAGCTGATCGAGTGGAAGGTGTAGAACGAGATGCCGAGCGGCACCGCGATCGCGAGGATGCCCGGCGGGGGCGGCAGCGCGAACACCGCGCCGACGGACTGGTAGAAGAAGAGACCGTACTTGACGAAGGCGAGCAAGCCCAGATTGAGCACCAGGCTCGTCGCGAGCCAGGCATGCGCGCGCCGCATCGCGCCGCTGATCCGGGCGCGATGGATGGCGCGCGCGAGCTCGAAGTCGATGAACGTCGTCGCGATCAGGAGCAGCAGGAAGCGCGGGCTCCAGCTCGCGTAGAACAGCCAGCTCATCGCGAGCAGGAACAGCTTGCGCGCGGCGAACGAGCGCAAGACGCCGTGGTAGACGACCAGGACGAAGAGCAGGAAGACGAGGAAGTAGAGGCTGTTGAACAGCATCGCGACGGCCCGGCGTCGCGATCGGCGACGCCGGGCTGCAGTCCGCCACGCCCGCCGTCAATGATCAAGACCCGCGGTGCTCGCGCGTCGTTCGCAGCGAGGGCTGCGCCTAGTCGCGCGTCGCTCACCGCGCCGATGCCGCGA
>JAIEPK010000422.1 GCA_019749875.1 Candidatus Binatia bacterium
CGCGCTCGCGATCGAGCCGCGCGTGCTGCTGCTCGACGAGCCGCTGTCCGCCCTCGACGTCGCGGCGCGCGGCGAGCTGCGCCGCATGCTGCGCGCGCTGCTCGACGGCTTCGCCGGCATCCGACTGATCGTGACGCACGACCCGCTCGAGGCGCGCGCGCTCGCCGATCGGCTGATCATCCTCGAGGACGGCCGCGTGGTGCAGAGCGGCACGCCCGACGAGGTCACGGCACGACCGCGCTCGGCCTTCGTGTCGCGCCTCGCGGGCGTCAATCTGCTGCGCGGCCATGCCGACGGCGACGAGGTGCGGATCGGCGACGCCGGACGCATCGTCGCCGCCGGGACCAGCTCGGGCGACGTCTTCCTGGTCATCCATCCGACCGCGATCGCGCTGCACCGGAGCCGGCCGGAGGGGACGCCGCGCAACGTCTGGCAGGCGGAGGTGGACGGCCTCGAGCCGCTCGGAGACCGCGTACGGGTACGCCTGCGCGGCGCGCACGCGCTGGTCGCCGAGGTCACGCCGCGCGCCGTCGCCGAGCTGCGGCTCGACGCGGGTGGGCCGATCTGGGCGAGCGTCAAGGCGACCGAGATCGTGCGCTATCCGGCATAGGCCACGGCGACGGCGCGACACGAGAGGAGAGCGGCGCCACGAGGCGCGCGCTGCTCGTGCCGTCGCGTTCTCACGGCACGAGGACGCAAGCGCCACCACGTGTGGACGGCGCGCTCGGTGGTACGCGACATCAACCGGACCCAGCGCGTCGCGCGGGCCGACACGCAGCCCGCCCGATGGCGCGGCTGCGGGCCTTTCGGAAAGTTTCCGCGTTTCTTACGGACCTGGCGGGCCGTCGTGCGGTAGGCGCCGCTGGTGCACCCCGAGCACGAGCGATCTCGACGCTCCGCCCCGGCGACCGGCACGCCGCCGGCCGTCCGGGCGCGCGTTCGTCGTGCAGATCCGCCCGCCGGGCGATCCCGGCGACGCTCTCGTCGATCGGCCCGTGCGAGTCGGCGACGCGACGTGCCGCAACATGAGAATCTTCGATGGTCTGCATCGGGAGCGCTTACGCACGCACAGGACCGAAATCCGGAAGCTGCCGAATTCGGATTGTGCCCGCTGGTCGAATTTTGCTCTCGTCTGGCAGCGGCTCCACCGCAGAAGCGGATCGCTGCGCGCACCAGGCCCCGGTTCCTGTCGCGACTCGGTTCGTTCTCCGCATCCTTGCAAGGAGCCGATCGATGATCCGACGCGACGGTGCCCGCACCCGGGTTCTCCTGCCGCTCACCGGGCTTCTGTCGTTGCTCCTGTGCATCGACGTGAGGCCCGCCTTCGCGGCGAGCTACGTCGTCACCAAGACGGCGGACACCAACGACGGCACGTGCAATGCCGACTGCTCGCTGCGCGAAGCGATCACCGCCGCCAACGCCGCCGGCACCAGCGACACCATCACCTTCGCGAGCGGCGCCAACGGCATGATCACACTGACGAGCGCGTTGCCGATCCTGGCGAACAGCGGATCGCTCACGATCACCGGCAACGGTGCCGCAAGCACCATCGTCAGCGGCAACGCGGCCGTACGCGTGCTCGAGGTGGCCAGCGGCGCGACCGTGGCCATCAGCGGCATGAAGATCGCCGGAGGGTTCGTGAACGGCGCGGATGGCGGCGGCATCCTCAACAATGGCGCGCTGACGGTGACCAGCAGCACGATCAGCGGAAATCTCGCGAACGACGGAGGCGGCATCCTCAACAATGGCACGCTGACGGTGACCAGCAGCGTGCTCAGCGGCAACTACGCGATCTTCGGCAACGGCGGCGCCGTCTGGAACGTCGGCACGATGACGCTCGCGAACAGCAGGATCAGCGACAACCACGCCGATCGCGGCGGTGGGGTCGGCAGTGCCGCCCTCAGCGCGTCGACCGTGACCAGCAGCACGCTGAGCGCCAACGAGGGACGGCTCAGCGGCGGCGGGATCCGGAGCGCCGGCACGCTGAACCTGAACAACAGCATCGTCACCAGCAGCACCGGTGGCGATTGCGAGAATGGCGGCGGCATCATCAACGCGCAGCGCAGCCTGATCGGGGACAGCCTGGGCTGCGTCAACGGGACGAACAGCGCGAACCTCACCGGCGACCCCGCGCTCAACGGCGACCTCACGCTGCGAAGCGACAGCCGCGCGATCAACGCGGGCAGCAACGCGCTGATCCCCGCGGGGATCACCACGGACCTGGCGGGCAGTGCACGGATCCAGTTCTCGACCGTGGACATGGGCGCATACGAGTCGGCGTTCGGGGGGCCGTCGCCGACGCCGACGCCGCCAGCGCCGACGCCGACGCCCGCGCTCGTACAGACGTTCGTCGTCACCAAGACGACGGACTCCGATGACGGCAGCTGCGACGCGAACGACTGCTCGCTGCGCGAAGCGATCACCCGCGCCAACGCCCTTTCCACCGACGACACGATCACCTTCAAGAGCAGCGCGAACGGTACGATCACCCTCGGCAGCGCGTTGCCCGAGCTCGCGAACAAAGGTGCGCTGACGATCACGGGCAACGGCCGGACGAACACCATCGTCAACGGCATCGCCAGCGGCGGCAACGCCGTGCGGGTGTTCCGGGTCGCCAGCGGCGCAACCGTGAAGATCGCCAACATGACGATCACGAAGGGTGACGGGGGAATCACCAACTTTGGCGGCACGCTGACGGTGACGAGCTGCTCCATCAGCGGAAACTCGACCGCGGTCGGCGGCGGCATCGCGAACGTCAGCGTCGTGAACAGCAATGCGACGCTGACGGTGACCAACAGCACGATCAGCGGCAACTCGGCCCCCCAGGGCGGTGGCATCGCCACCAGCGTCGGCAGCGTCACGACGGTGAGCAACAGCACGATCAGCGGCAATTCCGGCACCTTCGGCGGTGGCATCGCGAACATCGGCACGCTGAATCTCGACAACAGCATCGTCGCGAACAGCAGCGGCGGCGATTGCTCGAACGACACCCAGGTCGGCGCCGTCGTCAACGCACGGAACAGCCTGATCGAGGAGGGCCTCGGCTGCGTCAACGGGACCAACGTCGCGAACCTGAAACGCGACCCCGCGCTCAACACGGACCTCACGCCGAGCCAGTTCAGCCGCGCGATCAATGCAGGCGACAACGCGCTGATTCCGGCGGGCATCACGACGGATCTGGCGGGCAATGCGCGCATCCAGTCCGCGACCGTCGACATCGGCGCCTACGAGTCCTCGTTCAGCGGCCCCGTGCTGCAGCAGACCTTCGTCGTCACCAAGAAGGCCGACACGAACGACGGCAGCTGCAGCGTGGCCGACTGCTCGCTGCGCGAAGCGATCACCGCCGCCAACGACGCCCCGACCAGCGACACGATCACCTTCGCGCCCGGCGCCAGCGGCACGATCACGCTCGGGAGCGAGCTGCCCGTCCTGGCCAGCGGCGACACCCTGACGATCACCGGCAACGGTGCTGCGAGTACCGTCATCAGCGGCGGCAACACCGTCGGCGTGTTCAAGGTGGCGAGCGACGCAACGGTGAAGGTCAGCGGCGTGACCATCACGCAGGGCAAGCGGGCGGGGAGTGGCGGCGGTATCTGGAACGACGGCACGCTGACCGTGACCAGCAGCCGGATCAGCGGGAATTCGTCGACGGGCAGCGGCGCGGGCGGCGGCGGCATCCTGAACGGCTACGACGCGACGCTGACCGTGACCAACAGCACGCTCAGCGGCAACTCGGCGGACTCGCGCGGCGGCGGCATCAGCACGAACGCCGGCAGCACGACGACGGTGACCAGCAGCACGATCAGCGGCAACTCGGCCGTCAACGACGGCGGCATCAGCAATGCAGGCACCCTGATCCTGAACAACAGCATCGTCGCCGGCAACAGCGACAGCACGTTCAGCCTCGGCGACGACGACTGCGACAGCTTCGGCTACGCCGGCGCCACCGTGACCGCGCAGAACAGCCTGGTCGAGGATGGCTCGTCGTGCGGCGTCGTCGGCGGGACGGGCGGCAACGTCACCGGCCAGGCGGCGCTCAACGGCGATCTCACGCTCAGCAAGTTCAGCCCCGCGATCAACGCAGGCAGCAACGCGCTGATCCCGGCGGGCATCACCACCGATCTGGCGGGGAACGCGCGCATCCAGTCGACGATGGTCGACATGGGCGCCTACGAGTCGGCGTTCAGCGGCCCCGTTCCGGAGACGTTCGTCGTCACCAAGACGGCCGACACCAACGACGGCAGCTGCGACGCGAACGACTGCTCGCTGCGCGAAGCGATCACGGCCGCGAACGCGTCCGTTCTCGACAACTTCATCACGTTCGCGCCCAGCGCCAACGGCACGATCACGCTGACCAGCGCGTTGCCGGGTCTGGCGAACAACGGCACGCTGAGGATCACCGGAAACGGCGCGCCGAGCACCATCGTCAGCGGCAACAACGCCGTGCCCGTGTTCACCGTGGGCAGCACCGCAACCGTGGCCATCGACAGATTGACGGTCGCGAATGGTCGAGCTTCGTCTGGCGCGGGGATCATGAACGGTGGCACGCTGACGGTGACCAACAGCATCTTCAGCGGCAACACGGCACGCAGCGCCAATTCACCTGGACCAGACGGCGACGGTGGCGCGATCGTGAACGGCACCGGAGCCACCATGACGCTGACGAACGTCGCCGCCAGCGGCAATTCGGCCAGATACGGCGCCGGCATTCTCAACGATGGCACGCTTACGATGACCAACAGCACGTTCAGCGGCAACTCGGCCGTCAACGCCGGCAGCGGCATCTACAACGCGACGAACGGCATGCTGAACCTGCGGAACAGCATCGTCGCCAACGGCACGATCACCGGCGGCGTCAACGTCGGTACGACCGGCGTCGATTGCACCGTGGACGTCGGCGGCACCATCAACGCGCAGAACAGCCTGATCGAGGACACCCTGGGCTGCATCAACGGGACGAACGCCAACAACCTGACCGGCGAGCCCGCGCTCGAGGACGATCTCACGCTGAGCATCGTCAGCCCCGCGATCAACGCGGGCAAGAACGCCGCGCTCCCGGGCGGCACCACCACGGATCTGGCGGGCAATCCACGCGTCCAGTTCACGACGGTGGACATGGGCGCCTACGAGTCGCCGTACAGCGCCGTTGCACCGCCGACGCCGACTCCGTCCGCGAAGTACGTCGTCACCAAGACGGCCGACACCAACGACGGCAGCTGCGACGTCGCCGACTGCTCGCTGCGGGAAGCGATCACCGCCGTCAATGCCAATGGCTCCGCCGTCACGAAGGCCATCACCTTCGCGAGCAGCGCCAACGGCACGATCACGCTGGGCAGCGCGCTACCGGCCCTGGGCAACAACGGCGGCGCGCTGGTGATCACCGGCAACGGCCGGACGCAGACCATCATCAGCGGCAACAACGCCGTGCGCGTCTTCGACCTGGATGGCAACGCGCCCGTGACGATCAGCCGCATGACGATCGCGAGCGGGAAGGCAGACCAGGGCGGCGGAATCCGCAACTACGGCGGCACACTGACGGTGGCGAACTCCGTGTTCAGCGGCAATTCGGCGATTGGGATCAACGGCAATCCGGCGTCCGCCGGCGGCGGCGGCATCTTCAACTTCGTCGGCACGCTGACGCTGACGAACACCGTGTTCACCGGCAACTCGGCATCCTACGGCGGTGCCCTCCTGAGCAACAACGGCACGGCGACCGTGACCAACAGCACGATCAAGGGCAATCCGGGCGGCGGGGTCACGCTCCTCACCTCCGTGCTCGGCGGCACGCTCAACCTGAACAACAGCATCGTCGACAGCTGCGGCAACCAGGACACGAGCCACGGCACCGTCAACGCGCGGAACAGCTTGATCGAAGGTGGCCTGGGCTGCGTCAACGGCACGAACACCGCGAACCTGAGCGGCGACGCCGCGCTCAACGGTGACCTCACGCCGAGCAGCTTCAGCCGCGCGATCAACGCGGGCGACAACGCGCTGGTCCCGGCGGGCACGATTCTCGATCTGGCGGGCAACGCGCGCGTCCAGTCCACGGCGGTCGACATGGGCGCGTTCGAGTCGGCGTTCACCGGGGTCGCGACACCGACGCCGACGCCGTCGCCGACCAGGACACCCACAGCGACGCCGAGCGCCACACCGACGAAGACCCCCACCCCGACTCCGAGCCCGACACCGAGCAAGACGCCAGCGCCGACTCCGACTCCGAGCAAGACGCCCAAGCCCACAGCGAGCCCCACGCCGTCCGCGACGCCGCGACACGTTCGCGACGACTACGATGGCGATCTCGTTGCCGACCTCGCGGTCTACGAGACGGCGACCGGGACCTGGCGCCTCATCACGTCGACTTACGGGCCGTTCGAGTTCTCTTTCGGCGGTCCGGGCTTCACTCCCGTTCCGGGCGACTTCTACGGCAGCGGCACGACCTTGGCTGTCTACGACGTGGCGACGGGCGCCTTCTCCATCGCCGCCGGGGGCGATCTCAGCCCCGTCGCGGGGGCCTTCGTCCCGGCCGAGTGGGTTCCTGCACAGGCCGACTACGACGGCGACGGACTCACCGACGCCGCGGTCTACAACAAGGTCACGGGCCAGTGGTCGTACCGGCGCTCCAGCGACGATGCACTCGCCGGAGCCATGCTCGGCGGCACGGGCTTCCGCGCGATCCCCGCCGACTTCGATGGCGACGGGAAGGACGACGTCGCCGTGTTCCAGATCGGCAACGGAGCATGGACGTACATCTCGTCCGCGACCGGGATGCAGGTCAGCCTCGGTGCGTTCGGCGCCGTCGGAAAGTTCGTACCGGTGCCGGCCGACTACGACGGCGACGGCAAGGCCGATCAGGCGCTCTACCAGAAGAAGAAGGGCAAGTGGCGCTTCCGGTTCTCCAGCACCGGAACCACGCTGAGCGTCACCGGCTTCGGCGGTGCGGGCTGGCTCGCCACGCCCGGCGACTTCGACGGCGACGGAAAGGTGGACGCCGGAATCTACCGGAAGTCGACCGGCGGCTGGCGCTATCGAAGCTCGTCCACCGGCGTCAAGACGATCCTGCCGACGCTCGGCGGTGCGGGCTTCGTTCCCGTCGTGGGGTTGCGACCGTAGAGAGCATCGCCGCGACCGGTGCGGGTGCGCGCTCGGCGACGAGAGGCGAGCAGCGCTTGCGCCCGCTGCCGGTCGCGGCAGTCGTCGGGGGAATGCGAAGCAGGCGCCGTCCGAGCGCGCCCGACGAGCATCCACCGCGACGGTCAGCTAGGCGCGACGGCGAGCCATGCCCTGCCCCGTCACCACCGACGTCGCGCGAGCCGCGGCGATCCTGCGCCGCGGCGGGCTCGTCGCGCTCCCGACCGAGACCGTCTACGGCCTCGGCGCGAACGCCCTCGATGCGGACGCCGTCTCGAAGATCTTCGCCGCCAAGGGCCGCCCCGCGAGCAACCCCCTGATCGTCCACGTCGAGAGCGAGGCCGCGGCCCGCTCCCTCGCTCGGCGCTGGCCCGAGATCGCGGCACGCCTCGCCGCCGAATACTGGCCCGGCCCGCTCACGCTCGTCGTCGAGAAGACCGACTCGATCCCCGATCTCGTGACCGCCGGCGGATCGACGGTCGCCCTGCGCGTCCCCGCCCATCCGATCGCCCTCGCCCTTCTGCGCGCCTGCGGTCTCCCCCTCGCCGCCCCGAGCGCGAACCGCTCCGAAGCGATCTCGCCGACCACCGCGCGCCACGTCGCCGACTCCCTGGGCCCCTTCGTCGACGATCTGCTCGTCCTCGACGGCGGTCCCTGCGAGGTCGGAATCGAGAGCACCGTCGTCGACCTCACCGGCGTGACGCCCGCCGTCCTGCGCGTCGGCATGAAGAAAGGTAGCGGCCTGGACATCGACCATTCTTAGCAATTTGGAACTAAAAATTTTTATCAAAAAAGGTTGGGAAATACTGCTGTAAAAAATCAAAAAAA
>JAIEPK010000351.1 GCA_019749875.1 Candidatus Binatia bacterium
CGCGCCTCGCTGTGCGAGGCGGCGAGCGCGTACCTCGACCGCACGCGTGCCGCGAACCCGGCCTGGCGGTGGCTGCGCAGACGGCCCGTCGTGCTGGGCTTCTTCGACGATCCGGCGCTGCGCTTGACGCTCGGCGACGACGGCCTCCAGGCAGCGCCCGCGGACGCGTGCCCCGACGTCACGCTCGCGAAGGAGAGCCTGCTGTACTGCTTCCGCGACCTGCGCGGCGCCAACGCCCTGCTGGTCAACGGCCGCTTCCGCGTCCGCGACCGCGCGTGCTTGGCGGCTTTCTTCGCCTACTTCGCGACCTGTGCGGCGAATCGGCGCGGACGACGGCTCACCATCGGGCGGCTGGCGGCGCTGCGCCTGGAGCACTGGCGCACGCTCTTTAGGCGCCGCCTCTTCGCCGTCGCACCGTGGGCGCTCGGTGCCACGACCGCCCCAGCGCGGCCGCGCTAGTGGGAGACGTCCTCGAGCGCGATCGCGTTGGTCCGCGGCCCGAAGACGCCCACGACGAGCGCCACGCCGAGCATCGCCGCGGCCATGAAGACGAACACCGCGAGCACGCCCCGCACCAGCAGCGCGCCGATGATCAGGGTCGAGAACACGGCGCTCAGGCGGCTCATGCCGTAGGTGAAGCCGACCCCGGTCGCACGCGCGCGGGTCGGAAAGAGCTCCGCCTGATACGCGTGGAACGCCGACGAGAACCAGTAGCTGAAGATCGTGAACAGGGCGCCGATCGCGACGATCTCGACGGCGCTGCGCGCGTACGGGAAGGCGAGCCCGACCAGCGCCATCAGCGCGGAGAGCACGACGATCGAGCGCTTGCGCTCGAAGCGCTCCGCGGTCAGCACGCCGAGCAGCGGACCGACCGGGCTCACCAGCGCGATCAGGAACGAGTACTCGAGCGAGTGCCCGAGGCTCTGTCCTTGACGCAGCAGGAACGTCGGCGCCCAGTTCGCGAAGCCGTAGATGCCGACCGTCTGCAGCGGGTGAAAGACGAGCAGCATCAGCGTGCGCGAGCGGTACACCGGGCCGAACAGCTCGCGGACGGGAACGCGCTCCGCGCGCTCGACGCGCAGCACACGAGGCGCGGGCAGCGGACCACCGTGCTCGGCCTCGACCGTGCGCTCGATCCCGGCCATGACGCGCTCCGCCTCGTCGCCGCGCCCGACCGACTCGAGCCAGCGCGGCGACTCCGGAATGCCGCGCCGGATCCACCACGTGAACACGCCACCGAGCGCGCCGATCACCAGGATCCAGCGCCAGCCGTCGAGGACAACGTGCGTCGGCAGCAGCACGCGCGACAGCAGTGCCGCGACCGGGATCGCGCAGAAGCCGACCAGCTGCGTGATCGCGACGAAGCGTCCTCGATAGGCGCCCGGCACGATCTCGGTCACGTAGGTGTCGATCACGACCAGCTCCGCGCCGATGCCGACGCCGGCGAGCGCGCGCGTCACGATCAGCGTCGTCGCGTCGGGTGCGAACGCACCGGCGAGCGTGAAGATCGAGTAGATGAGCAGCATCAGCACGAACGAGGTGCGGCGCCCGAAGCGGTCGCTGCCGATGCCGAACACGGCGGTGCCGACGAACATGCCGAGGAAGCCCGCCGCGAGCAGAGCGCTGAACTGCTCGAGCCCGAGAAAGCCCGAGCTCTGCAGCGCCGCGCCGACGTAGGCCAGCATGAAGATGTCGAAGAAGTCGAAGAACGCGCCCAGCGAGATCAGCGCGATGAAGCGGTAGTGGAAGCCGACCAGCGGCAGGCGCTCGACGCGTGCCGCGATCGACGGGCGCGCGTCGGTCGCCGAGGACGAGCGTCGCTCCGCCCCGTCGGACGTCGTACGGTCGTCGGCACGCACGCCGCTTGGCCGCGCGCCGACGGCGGTCAGCCCGCCTTCGCCTTCAGGCACTGGCGGTGCAGCAGCGCGGCACGGCGCGCGACCTGCCGTCCGCGACCGGCCCGCTTGCCGAGGACCGCGTCGAGCTTGTCCGGAACGTCCGTGAACATGCCGTCGGCGCCCGCGTCGATCAGGCTGACCATCACCGAGGGAGGGTCGATCGGCCACGGGTGGACGACGAGGCAGCGCGCGTGCGCCGCCGCGACCACCGCGGGGATGGTGATCGGCAGGATTCCGTAGCCGACGGCGTAGGTCGCGATCGTGTCGAGGCTCGCCTCGAGCTCCGGGCTCGCCGGCGGAAACGACGCCAGCTGGATCAGCGGCAGCGACGGATCCAGCGCGTGGATCTTCTCCAGGCTCGGCGCGCTGAACGACTGGATCAGCACCTGCCAGCTGCGCGAGGACAGCGTGCGCAGCCGGTACTTGTCGAGCAGGGCGAGCAGGCGCTCCTCCATGTGGTCGGCGGTCTCGGGGCTCTTGGTCTCGATGTAGTAGTTGACGCGCTTGCCGTAGCGCTGGAACAGCTCCTCGAGCGTCGGGATGCGCTGGCCCACGTAGTCCGGTCGGGCGAGGTCGGGATGGGCGTCGTTGAACCACGAGCCGACGTCGCAGGTCTTGATCTGCGCGAGCGTCTTGCTGCTGACGAGCCCCGTGCAGTTCTCCGCCTCGCCGCGCGCGGTGCGGTCGAGCGTCTCGTCGTGCAGCACCACCAGCACGCCGTCGCTGGTGAGCTGCAGGTCCTGCTCGATGTAGTCGGCACCCATCTGCAGCGCGAGGTCGTAGGACGCGAGGGTGTGCTCCGGAGCGTAGCCCGAGGCGCCGCGGTGTCCGATGTTGACCACCGGCGGCAGCGCCGCCCCGGAAGCCGGCACGACCGCAGCGAGCGAGGACACGAGAGCGAGCCGGGCGACGAGAGCGAGCCTGCGCATGAGGGACCTCCGAGGTTTGCGGGCGCCGGACGGTATCAACCCGCCGCACGACAAGTCCAGCCGGAACCATGCGTCGCGCTCGCCGTCGCGGGCGGGGACGCCGCGCCGAGCGGCTCAGGCCGTGGCGTCCCCGGTGTCGCAGCCGTCCCGAGGGCCGCCGTCCGGCTCGGGCGTCGCGGCGCTCCACAGCACCCCGACGCCGATCACCGCCGACAGCACCGACGCCGCGAACACCGCGACCTTCGCCGCCGCGAAGTCGCCGTGGTCGGGGAACGACTGCCCGGCGATGAAGAGCGACATCGTGAAGCCGATGCCGGCGAGCGCGCCCGCTCCGGCCAGCTGGCTCCACGAGTACTCGCCCGGCTTGACGGCGAGCCCGAGACGCACCGCGAGCGCCGACGCCGCCATCAGGCCGAGCGGCTTGCCGACCACCAGACCGGCGACGATCGCGAGCGACAGCGGACCGCGCCCGTCGAGCAGGTGCGTGCCGATCTCGACGCCGGCGTTGGCGAGCGCGAACACCGGCAGCACCAGGTAGCTCGACCAGGGCTCGACGTGGCGCAGGGTGCGATCCGCCGGCGACTCCACCCGGTCGTGGATGGCGTCGAGCGCGCGCAGGGCGGCGAGCGACGGGCCGTGCCGCAGCACCTCGTCGCCGCGCCGCGACTCGCCGGCGATGATCGCATCGGCCTGCAGCGTCAACGTTCGCAGGTTCGCCGGCGGGCGGGTCGGAATGAACAGCGCGAGCAGCACGCCCGCGAGCGTCGCGTGCAGCCCACCGGCGTGCACGCAGGCCCAGAGGACGACGCCGAGCACGAGGTACGGCAGCACGCGGTAGACGCCCGAGCGGTTCAGCAGCGCGAGCGCGCCGGTGACGAGCAGCGCCAGCCCGAGCTGCACGAAGTCGAGCGCGCCGGAGTAGAACAGCGCGACCACCACGATCGAGCCGATGTCGTCGACGATCGCCGCCGCCGTCAAGAAGATGCGCAGCTCGACCGGCACGCGCGGCCCCAGCATGACGATCAGCGCGACCGCGAATGCGGTGTCGGTCGCCATCGGCACGCCCCAGCCGTGCGCCCACGGGCCGCTCGGGACGAGCAGCGCATAGACCAGCGCGGGCGCGATCATGCCGCCGATCGCCGCCGCGACGGGCAGCGCCGCCGAGCGCCGGCTCGCGAGATGGCCCACGGTGAACTCGCGCTTGATCTCCAGCCCGACGACGAGGAAGAAGACCGTCAGCAGCGCGTCGTTGATCCAGTGGCGCAGCGGCATCACGAACGCGGAACCGCCGAACGACAGCCCGACGCTCTGCTCCCAGAGCTCCTCGAAGCGCGCGCCGATCGTGGAGTTGGTGAGCGCGATCGCGGCGATGGTCGCGAGCAGCAGGAGGACGCCGGTCGAGGGCGCCCAGCTCGCGAAGTCGAGCGCGGCGGAGCGCACGCGGTGCCCGAGGGAGCCGAGCATCGCGTCCGCGAGCGACGTCTCGTCCCACGGGCCGTCGTAGCGCCGGCCGTTGATGAAGAAGGTCGGCGTGAAGCTCACGCCGCTCGCGCGCGCGCTGCGCACGTCGGCGTCGACCCGCTCGCGCGCATGCTGCGCGCCCTCGATCATGTCGGGGAGCAGGTCGATCTGGCTCGCCACCGCGTGCAGGTCGTCCTCGACGAGCTGCTCGGACCGCGTCATCAGGGTGACGTGCGCCTTCCAGAAGCGCTCCTCGTCGGCGCTGTTCTCGACCAGCTCGGCGGCACGTCGCGCGAGCTCGCTGCCGCTGATCGGTCGATGGCGGAAGACATAGCGCAGGCGATCCCCGAAGCGGTCGCGCACCAGCGCGATCTGCTCGTTCGCGGCGCGGCAGTGAGGGCAGTCGTAGCTGCCGTACTCGACCAGCGTGATCTCGGCCCCGGGCGGACCGAGGACGTGGTCGAAGGCCTCGTCGACGGGACGGTCGAGCCGGTTGGTTTCTGCTGCCGCCGACACCTGCGTCTCGTTTACGCCGGCGGGACCGGCCAGGCGAGTCCGGCGCGCGAAAACGCCTGCGCACGCGGCACCCGGCGGCCGGACGAACCACCCGCGGGCCGCTGACCGGCGGGCGTCGGCGACCCGGAGTCAAGCGTCCGCTCGCGCAAGCCGACATGAAGAGCGTGAGCGGACGCAGCATGCTCCTCGCGCGCCCGACGCGGGGCTCGGTGTGACGGATTTCCTCGCGTATCTCGGCCTCGGAACCCAGACGATGCTGGTCGTGACCGTGGTGCTGTTCACCTTGAGCGGCCTCGACGACCTTCTGATCGACGTCTACTACGTCTGTCGCCAGCTCTATGTCCTGCTCTACGTGCGGCCGCGCTGGCCGCGCCTGCGCGAGGAGCAGCTCCTCGGCGCCGTCGAGCAGCCGATCGCGATCATCGTCCCCGCCTGGCAGGAGTCGCCGGTCATCGGGAAGATGATCCACAACACCGTCCGGACGCTCCGCTACAGCAAGTACACCATCTTCGTCGGCACGTATCCGAACGATCCCGACACGCAGCTCGAGGTCGCGCGCGCGCGAGAGACCTACGCCAACGTCGAGCGCATCGTCTGCCCCAAGGACGGTCCGACCAACAAGGCGGACTGCCTCAACTGGATCATCCAGGGCGTGCGTCGCTTCGAGCACCAGACGGGCACGCGGTTCTCGATCTTCGTCATGCACGACGCCGAGGACATCGTGCACCCGCTGTCGCTGAAGCTGTTCAACTACCTGATGCCGCGCTTCGCGATGATCCAGATCCCGGTGTTCTCGCTGCCGCGGCGCTGGTTCGAGTTCACCGCCGGCGTCTACATGGACGAGTTCGCCGAGCTGCACTCGAAGGATCTGATCGTCCGCGAGCGCCTGAGCCACAACGTGCCGAGCGCCGGCGTCGGCACGGCGTTCAGCCACGAGGCGGTCGAAGCGCTCGGCATGGCGAACGAGAACCAGCTGTTCAGCCTGGACTCGCTCACCGAGGACTACGACTTCGGCTTCCGGCTGCGTGCGGTCGGCCTGAAGTCGATCTTCGTGCGCTTCCCCTACGAGCGCGAGGCGACGCGCAAGCGCTGGTGGTGGCGCACGCCGCGGCGCGTGCGCGTCACCGACTACGTCGCGACGCGCGAGTACTTTCCGAGCGAGTTCTGGCTCGCGGTACGGCAGAAGACGCGCTGGGTGATCGGCATCACCCTGCAGGGCTGGGCGAACCTCGGCTGGCGCGGCGACTGGCGCACCAAGTACATCCTGTTCCGCGATCGCAAGACGCTGATCACCTCGCAGCTCAACATCCTCGGCTACCTGCTGGTGCTGCTCGTCCTCGGCTTCTGGATCGGCGAGAGGCTGCACCCCGACGGCCACCGCTACGTGTCGCTGACCGAGCTCGCCCCCTGGGTGAAGCTGCTGCTCTGGGTGAACGGCGGGTTCCTCGTGCTGCGGCTCGTGCAGCGCTTCATCGCGGTGACCCGCATCTACGGCCCGATGCAGGGCCTGCTGAGCACACCCCGACTGGTATGGGGCAACTTCATCAACTTCTTCGCGTGCTGCCGCGCGCTCAAGCAGTACGCGAGCTACCTGCGCACCGGCAAGCTGATCAAGTGGGACAAGACCGACCACGTCTACCCGAACGAGGCGGATCTCGACGCGTACCGGCGCCGGCTCGGCGATCTGCTGCTCGAGCGTCGCATGGTGAGCGTGGACGCGCTGAAGCAGGCGCTCGAGTCGCAGAAGGCCGATCCGCGCCCCCTCGGTGCCATCCTCGTCGAGCGTGGTCTCGTGCGCGAGGAGGAGATGGTGCAGGTGCTCGGCGCGCAGCTGCAGCTCAAGGTGCGCGAGATCGATCCGGAGACCGTTCCCGAGGAGGTGCTGCGCACGGTGCCGCGCGACCTCGCGCGTCAGTACGGCTTCGTGCCGGTCGCCGTGCAGCCGAACGGCCGCATCGAGATCGCGTCGAGCAACCTGCTGACGCGCGAGCAGCTCGACGACGTCGAGCGCCGCCTCGGCCATCCGGTCGACCTTTGCTTGACGACGACCGCGGACGTCGCCTTCGCGATCCACCGCTGCTACCCGCCGGACGCCGGCGACAAGCCCGCCGCCGCGCGCCCCGTGGGCCAGAAGCTCGTCGACGCCGGTGTCCTCACCCGCGACCAGCTCGACACCATCCTCCGCGACCAGCGCCGCAGCTTCCGGCGCCTCGGCGACGTGCTGCTCGATCACGGCTGGCTGACGCGCGCACAGCTCGACGAGATGGTGCTGCTCGCGGCGCGCAGCGGGCGCTACATCGGCGATTGCCTGATCGAGCGCGGCTGGCTCACCCGTGCCCAGCTCGACGAGGCCCTCGCCGAGCAGCGCGCGAGCAACCGTCACCTGGGTGAGCTGCTCCTCGAGCGCAAGCTGGTCAGCTCGGAGACGCTCGAGAACGCGCTCGACGGTGGACGCGAAGCGCGCCTCGGCGACGGGCGGAAGGATGGGCCCGACGATGGACCCGAAGACGCGCTCGACCACGAGCGCAAAGGGCCCCACGGGGTGAGGTGAGCGCGACGTGTGGGGCTGGCTGGGAGGGAGACGCACCGCGCGCATGGTGGTGCTGGCGACGGTCGTGGCCGCGAGCGTCGCATCACGCACGGCGTCCGCGCAGCCGGCGCCGACCACGTCGTCCGTGGCGCACGCGCCCTCGTACACGGATCTGCTGCACGTCGACCGCGCCGGCGAGACCTTCGTCGCGCGCCAGCTGCGCGAGGCGAAGACGTACCCGTATCTCGATCGCGGCAATCGCCTGCTGGCGCAGGGCCGGAAGGCCGAGGCGCGCGCCGAGCTCGCCGCGTACCTCGAGCGCGATCCGGACGACGTCAAGGTCCGCTACCAGTACGGCGTCCTGCTCGCGTCGCTCGGCGATGCAGCCGGCGTGGAGCGCGAGATGACGCGCGTCCTCGATCTCCGTCCCGGCTTCGGACCGGCGCTGCTCTACCGCGCCAATGCGCGCCTGAAGACCGGCGACCAGGCCGGAGCGCTGGCGGACTTCCAGGCCGCCGCTCGCCATGGCGATCTGACGCCGGCCGATCGCACCGCGGCGCTCGACGCCGCGGCGAACGTCGCGGTCGCGCTCGGCGAGCGCGACGTCGCGCTGCGCGTGCTCGCCGAG
>JAIEPK010000003.1 GCA_019749875.1 Candidatus Binatia bacterium
GGCCTCGGCGCCGGCACTGCCCGCGGCGATCGGGGCGAGCGTGCGGCGGGCGGAGCGCGGTCTTCCCATGTCGAGCTGCACGAGTCCGATCGAGAGCGCGACGTCGTCCGCCAGCGTGGTGTGACGGACGAGGCGCTCCAGGCGTCGCAGCGTACGCAGCGAGCGCCGGTGCTCTCCGCGGGCGGCGTACGCACGCGCGAGCGACAGCAGCGCGCCCGCGCGCACGGTGGGATCCTGCGCCGACGCGGCGAGCGTGACGAGCTCGACCGGGACGTCGGAGGGCTCGGGCACCGCGGTCAGGCGCGCCCACGCGGTGCCGAGCAGCGCCATCTCGCGCGATGCAGGCTCGTCGGTCTTCGTGGCGACACGCTCGAAGTGCCGCAACGCGCTCGCGGCATCGCCGCGGGCGAGCCCGAGCCAGCCACGCGCGGCCACCAGCTGTGCGGCCTGTTCGCCGTCGGGAAAGTCCCGCTCGGCCTCGCCGAGCGTGCGGTCCGCGGCGCCGGCATCACCGCCCCGGAGCTGCACGTCGGCGAGCAGCAGCGCGGCCTCGAGGCCGCGCGGAGACCGTGGCTCGGCCAGCCGCGCGGCTCGCAGGGCGTCCATCGCAGCCGTCGGACGTGCTTCGGCGAGCGCGTACCGTGCGCGTCGCAGCAGCACGCCCGCGGAGGGTCCGTTCGCCGCGGCGGCGTCTGCCGCAGTGATCGCGAGTACCGCCGCGAGCACGGGCAGCACGCTGCCGATGCGCGGCACCGATCGTCGCCTGTCGACGTCGAGTGACATGGTGTCCTCCCGGCCGCAGCGCGAGAGCGCTGCGGCGAGTGGTCGCCGTGCGGGTTGCGGCGACGTTCCGCGACGCTCGGGGAAGCGCCGCTCTCGCTGGTGCCCGAGCACGGGGCGTGCCCGGATCCGATGCCCGAGAATCCTCGCGCTTCGGATGCGTCGTGTTTCAGCGCGCCGTCGTGCTGCAGCGACGTGCAACGTCGGCGTTCCGCGCCGCCGCTCGGCCGCGCGATGTCGTCCGAGCGCTTGCGCGACGCCGCCGCGGCAGCGAGAGATTCTCGGCCATGGAGCAGGGCACCGATCGACCGCAGCACGAGGGACGTCTCCCCGACGCCGATGCGTGCGCGCGTCTCGCCGCGGCGCTCGGTCGGTTCGCGGTCGTCGACTTGGAGACCACCGGGCTCGATCCGGAGAGTGCGCGGGTGATCGAGGTCGGTGCGGTGCTGGTCGCTCCGGACCGCGCACCGGTACTGCTCGAGCGCCTGGTGAATCCGGGCATCCCCGTGCCCCCGATCACGCGCGACTTGACGGGCATCTGCGACGACGACCTGCGCGGTGCGGCGGCCTGGCCCGAGGTGGCGCGCGAGCTCGCCGAGCTGGTCCGCGGCGCCACCATCGTCGCGCACAATGCGGCCTTCGAGCAGGCGTTCCTCGCGACGACGCTCGAGGACGGCACGCGCTTCCTCGACACTCTCGAGCTCGCCTGCGTGCTCCGGCCCGAGATGCCCGGACACAGCCTCGAAACGCTCGCGCGCCAGCTTCTCGGTCGGACCGAGCGGCACCGTGCGCTGGACGACGCGCTCGACACGCTGGCCGTGCTCGCCGAGCTGGAGCGCGGTGCCACGGCGGGAGAGCATCGCGCGATCGCGGCGCTCGCGGCCCGGGTCGACTGGCCCTGGAAATCTCTCCTGGGTGGCAGCCCGGCGCTGCTCGGCGAGCTCGACGCACCCCGCACGGAGCTGCTCGAGCCGCCGCTCCGGCGCACGCCGATTCCGGCGGCCTGGTACACGCCCGAGTTCGTGGGCGAGCTGCTCGCCGACGAGGCGCGCTGGCAACGCCACTTCCCCGCGTACCGGGCGCGCGAAGGGCAGATCCAGCTCGCGCGCGCCATGCTGGTGGCGCTGCGCGAGGATCGCGCGGTGGGCGCGGAAGCGGGGACGGGCATCGGCAAGACGCTCGCGTACGGGCTCGTCGGGCTGCTGCACGCCCTGCACAGCGGCGAGCGCGTGATCGTCAGCTCGGCCAACCGGACGCTCCAGGAGCGCGTGGTCGAGGAGGAGCTGCCGCGGATCGCGGCGGTGCTCGGCTTGCCGCGCCAGCCGGCGCTGGTTCTGAAGGGGCGCGCCAACTACGGTTGCGCCGCGCGGGCGAACCAGCTCGCCGAGCATCCCGCGGACTTCGGCTTCGCGGCGATGCCGGCCGCCGCTCGGCTCTACTTGACGTCGTACTTCGCACGCTGTCCGGAGCGCGACCTGCAGTCGTTCGGCGGCTGGCTGCTGGCGCAGGACGCAGCGCTGCGCGGGGTGCGCGACGTGCTCGCGTGCTCGGCGGACTGCGACGAGCGTGCCTGCCGTGCGCTCGCCAATGGTCCGTGCGCCTATCTCCGCCGCGTCGACGCGCTCGGCGACGCAGCCCTGGTCTCGATCAACCACTCGCTGCTGCTGACCTGGCCGGCGCGCTACGGCGCGATCGACCGGCTGGTGATCGACGAGGCGCACGAGCTCGCGCAGGAAGGCGATCGGGTGTTCCGCGAGGAGATCGGCTCGCGGGAGCTGCGGCAATGGCTCGGGCAGGTCGCCGGCGGGAGCCGCGGCGGGCTCCTGTGGGCGCTCTGCGCCGGCCAGGAGCCGCTCGCCCTGCGCCGCGCGCTGGAGCGCGCACGCCGCTGCGAGGTCGCGATCGAGGCGTGCGGGCGTGCTCTGCTGCCGGTGTGCAAGGACGGCGAGACCCTGGTGCCGGCGCCCGCAGCGGCCGCCCGGCACCCGCAGTGGGCACATGCGGCGCGCAGCGCATGCGAGCTCGCGGCGAGCATGGTCGAGCTCGGCGAGGAGATCGAGCGACTGGCGGGCAGCTACCGCGATGCACGCGACGACGGCACGGACGATGCCGTGTCGGCGCGCGCGAACACGCTCGGCCTGTCGTTGCGCCTCGCGGGTCAGGGGCTGGTGGCAGATCTCTTCGAGCAGACGCGCGAGGGCACCGTCTACGCGGCGCAGAGCCGGCTCGCGCGCGAGCAGTGCGACTGGAGCGTACGCGCCACGCCGCTCAACGTGGCGGAGCTGATCCATGCGAAGCTGCTCGAGCCGGCCAAGACGGTGGTCGCCGTGTCGGCCACGCTCGGCGTCGGCGGCAACCCGCGCCCGTCGCTCGACAAGCTCGGCTGGCACCTGCTTGCCGAGGAGCGTCGCCTGCCCGAGATGGTCGTGCCGTCACCGTTCGACTATCCGGCGAACGCCGTGCTCGCCCTCGTGCGTGCGGGGACGTACCGCTCGCACGGTTTCGCCGACGAGTGCGCGCAGGCGATCGCCAGCATCGCGCGCCTGCTCGGTGGGCGAACCTTGGTCCTGTTCACCAGCAGGAACCGCCTCGCCGACGTCGCGGACCGTCTTGCGGCACTGCTCGACGATCAGGGCATCGCCCTGCTCGTGCAGCGGCGCAGCGGTGGTGCCGGACGGCTCGTGGAGCAGTTCGCGGCGAGCCCGCGCGCGGTGCTGCTCGGCACGCGCAGCCTGTGGCAGGGCATCGACGTGCCGGGCGAGGCGTTGTCGTGCGTGGTGATCGACAAGCTGCCGTTCCCGCCGCCGAACGATCCGCTGCAGCAGGGGCGTGGCCGGCTGATCCGCGCGGCGGGTGGAGACGACTTCCGTGCGCTGTCGCTCGAGCCGGCGGTCGTGTCGTTCAAGCAGATGTTCGGGCGTCTCGTACGAACGGAGACCGATCGCGGGTTCGTCGTCGTGCTTGGCGCGGATCCGACCAAGCCCTACATCGCGGAGTTCGTCGCGTCGCTGCCGGGGCCGCCGCGCGTGCTGGTCGGCGCGGTGCCGGAGATCCTGCGCGAGATGCGCGCGTTCTTCGTGCCGCAGGCTGCCGGCGCGAAGGGCGGCAGCTCCGGGTGACCGCGCGTCCCGTGCCGGGCGCAGGCATGCTCAGCCCGCGGCACGCCGCGGTGCGAGCCCGAGCTGGGTGAGCTTCTTGCGCAGCGTGTTGCGGTTGATGCCGAGGATCTGCGCCGCGCGCACCTGGTTGCCGTTGGTGCGCTCGAGCGTCGCCTCGAGCAGCGGCCGCTCGAACTCCATCAGCAGCGTCGCATAGACGTCCACGGGGTCGCGCTCGCCGTGGGCCTCGAACTGGTTGCGCGTGCGGCGTCGCACGACCTCGGCGAGCGAGTCGCCGTTGGTCTGCGGCGGCGTCGCCTCCGCGAGCGCGAAATCGGTCGGCATCAGGGTGCGACCGGGCGCCAGGACCGACGCGCGCACCAGCGAGTTCTCGAGCTCGCGGACGTTGCCGGGCCAGCTGTACTGCATCAGCATCGCCTCGGCGCCCGGCGCGATGCCGGTCATCTCGGTGCCGAGGTCGCGATTGATCTTGGCGATGAAGAAGCGGATCAGCTCGGGGATGTCGCTCTTGCGCTCGCGCAGCGGCGGCACGTGGATCGGCACGACGTTCAGCCGGAAGTAGAGGTCCTCGCGGAAGCGGCTCGCACGCACGGCGCGCGCCAGCTCCTGGTTGGTCGCGGCGACGATGCGCACGTCGGTGCGCAGGCTCTCGCGTCCGCCGACGCGGGTGAACTCGCGCTCCTGCAGCACGCGCAGCAGCTTCGCCTGCAGCTCGAGGGGCATGTCCGCCACTTCGTCGAGGAACAGCGTGCCGCCCGCCGCCTGCTCGAACTTGCCGGCGCGGCGCTCGATCGCACCGGTGAAGGCACCGCGCTCGAAGCCGAACAGCTCGCTCTCGAGCAGCTCGCGTGGGATCGCCGAGCAGTTGAGCGCGACGAACGGCCCCTGCCAGCGCGGCGAGTGGTAGTGGATCGCCTTCGCGATCAGTTCTTTTCCCGTGCCGCTCTCGCCCTCGATGAGCACGGTCGCGTCGTTCTTCGCGACGCGGCCGAGCAGCTTGTAGATGTTCTGCATCGCCGGCGAGCGGCCGATGATGTCGACGCCGACCTCGTAGCGCTTGCGCAGCTCGCCCTTGAGGACGTTCACCTCGCTCGACAGCTGGCGCGTCTCGAGGACGCGCGTGACCAGCATGCGCACGACGTCCAGATCGAAGGGCTTGGTCAAGTAGTCGTACGCGCCGCGCTTCATCGCCTCGACGGCGTTGGCCATCGTGGTCTGCGCGGTCATGACGATCAGCGTCGTCTGGCAGCCGGCCTCGCGCGCCTTGCTGACCACGTCGAGGCCGTTCATGTCGGGCATGCGGATGTCGAGGAAGGCGACGTCGGTCGCGCCGCGGTTCAGGATCGCGAGCGCGTCGGTGCCGGTCGCGGCCTCGCTCACCTGGTGGCCGTCGGCGGTCAGGGCTTCGGAGAGCACCCAGCGGATCGAGCGCTCGTCGTCGGCGACGAGGATGCGTGCGGTAGCGGAATTCTCAGACATGGTGGTTGCCCCGATCGACCGGCAGGGTCACGGTGAAAATGGATCCGGCGCCGGGCTCCGTCTTGACGCGGAGAACGCCGCCGTGCTCGGTGATGATGCGTTGGCTGATGGCGAGGCCGAGGCCCGTGCCGCCGTCCTTGGTGGTGAAGAAAGGCGAGAAGATCCGGCTCAGGTCGTCGGGTGCGATGCCGGGCCCCTGGTCGCTCACGTCGAGCGAGAGGAACTGCTCACGGCCGTTCGCGCCGGCGACGTAGTACGAGGTCTCCATCCGCGTGGTCACGGTGATCGTGCCGCCGGGCGGAGAGACCTCCACGGCGTTGCGAACGAGGTTCAGAAGCACCTGCGTCAAGCGCCCCGCGTCGCCGAGCACGTCCGGCAAGCTCGGGTCGAACGCGCGGACGAAGTTCAGGCGCCCACCGCGACCGGCACCCTCGATCGCGAGCACGCGGTCGATGATCTCGTGGATGTTGACGCCACGCCGCTCGAGCCGCGGCGGCCCGGTCAGGTCGAGCAGCTGTGCCATCAGGCTGTTCAGCCGATCGATCTCGCCGAGGATGATCTGCGTGCACTCGCGCATGCGGTGCCCGTCGGGATGATTGGCGGACAGCAGCTGTGCCGCGCCGCGCATGCCCGAGAGCGGGTTCTTGATCTCGTGTGCGAGGCCCGCGAGCAGGATCTCGAGCTGGCCCAGCCGGTCCGCCTCGCGCGAGCGCGACTCGAGCTCGCGCTGGTAGCTGAGGTCGTGCAGGGTCAGGAGCGCCCCGACCTCGCCGCCGTCGTCGTTGACCAGCAGCGTCGCCGCGGCGCGGACCGGACGCGTGTGGCCGTGTCGGCCGGAGAGCGAGGCGTCGCCGCGGACGTTGCGCACGCCGGAGGCGTGCGTCGCCTGCAGGAGCTCGAGGAGCCAGGGATTGCCGGCGAAGAGCTTCGCCGCCGGCAGCCCGACCGACTGCGCCGCCGACAGCCCGGTGAGCTGCGCCGCGCCCTCGTTCATGAACTCGAGGCAATGGTCTCCGTTCATGACGATGAGCCCGTCGTCGAGGCTCTCGAGAACGTTGAGCCAGTGCTCGCCGAGAAAGCGGGTTTCTGCCCGTCTCATGTGCACGTGCTCACGAAATAAGCACCCTCTCGGCCATTGGCGATGGGCAGTAGCGGGAATTCAGCATGTTTCCTGATCAATCCGTTCCGCTTAGCAATCGGGCAGCCCGCATCTGCGGCGCCACCACCTTGACCCGGGCCGAGCGGGGGGCGAGAGGAGCGGGGTGATCAGCGTCGCAGAGGCCATTGCGCAGGTGATGTCGGCGGTCGTGCCGCTGGCGGTCGAGGAGGTCGGCATCGCGGTCGCCCGCGGTCGGGTGCTGGCCGCCGACGTCGTCGCGAGCTTCGACATCCCCCCGTTCCCGAACTCGCAGATGGACGGCTTCGCGGTGCGCAGCGTGGACCTGCAGGGCGCGTCCGAGGAAGCTCCTCAGAGCCTCCGGGTCGTCGGCACGATCGCGGCGGGCGACGCGCCCGAGGGCAGCGTCGGCCCGGGGGATGCCATCCGCATCATGACCGGCGGAGCGATTCCGCCGGGCGTGGATGCCGTGGTGAAGGTCGAGGACACCACCATGCAAGGCGGCACGGTCTTGGTGCGCCACGCACCCCGCGCCGGCGAGTTCCTGCGACCCGCGGGCGAGGACCTGCGGACCGGCGACCGGGTGCTCGAGGCGGGCCGTGTGCTGCGGCCGGCCGACGTCGGGCTGCTGGCGTCGCTCGGATTGCCGACCGTCCGCGTCCGGGTACGACCGCGCGTCGCCGTACTCGCGACGGGCGACGAGCTGGTCGAGCTCGGGCAGCCGCTCGGCCCGGGGCAGATCTACAACTCGAACGCGTACACCCTCGCGGCCGCGGTCGAGAACGTGGGCGGCATCGCGGTCGTGTTCGGGATCGTGCGCGACACGCGTTCGGCGCTGCGCGACGCCTTCGCCGCGACGCGCGGCTTCGATGCCGTGCTGTCGACGGGCGGCGTGTCGGTCGGCGACTTCGACTTCGTCAAGGAGATCATGGACGAGCAGGGGCTCGAGCGCCGCTTCTGGCAGGTCGCGCAGAAGCCCGGCAAGCCGATCACGTTCGCGGCGCGCGACGGTCAGCTCTTCTTCGGATTGCCGGGCAACCCGGTGTCGTCGCTGGTGTGCTTCGAGCTCTACGTCGCGCCGGCGCTCCGTCGCGCGCTCGGCATGTCCGAGGTCTTCGCGCCGGCGGTCGACGTGGTGATGGAGCAGGGCGTGCGGACCGCCAAAGGGCTCTGCGAGCTGGTCCGCTGCACGCTTCGCCGCGACGGCGACCGGCTGCTCGCCGTGCCGACCGGCACGCAGAGCTCCGGCGCGCTGCGCTCGCTGTCGCTCGCCGACTGCCTGGTGATCAGCCCGCCGGGAACGGACGAGCTGGCGGCGGGCACGCGCGCGGTGGCGTTGTGCATCGGCCCGTCACACGCGCCGTCGCGCGAGCACCCGTTTCGCTGACGGGGGCACCGACGTCGCCATCGCGAGGGGGCCGCAATGTCGCGGCGCGGACGACCGGTAGCGCGCGCGTCGCGCGCTCGTGCCGC
>JAIEPK010000653.1 GCA_019749875.1 Candidatus Binatia bacterium
TCTGGATCGGCACCGGCGTCACCAACGTCGACACGCGCCACCCGCTCTTGACGGCGAGCCTCGCGACCACGCTGTGGCGCCTCTCGCACGGCCGCTTCGCGCTCGGCGTCGGCCGCGGCGTCGCGATCCGCGCACAGATGATGGGCCTGCCGCCGGTGAAGAACGGCCAGCTGCGCGAGTTCGCGAAGCTGATGCGCACGCTGTGGAAGGGCGAGCGCGTGTTCGGCCACGAGTCGGCGCTCGGCAAGTTCCCGTATCTGCACCAGGCGGACTTCCTGAACGAGCCGATCCCGCTCCTGTTCACCGCCTTCGGGCAGCAGAGCCTGGAATTCGCGGGCACGGTCTTCGACGGCGTGATCCTGCACACCTTCATGTCGGACGAGGCCGTGCGTCGTGCGGTGTCGCTGGTGCGCCGCGGCGCCGAGAAGGCCGGACGCGACCCGCAGTCGGTCAAGGTCTGGTCCGTGCTCGCGGTCGCGTGCAACGCGAGCGAGGAGCGCCGCCTGAAGCTCTTGACGGCGCGCATGGCGACCTACCTCCAGGCGCCCGCGTACGGGGAGCTGCTGTTCGCCATCAACGGGTGGGATCCCGACGGGCTCGCGCGCTTCCGCAGCCACGACGCGGTGAAGGCCGTGCCGGGTGCCATCGACAGCATCGCCACGACGGACCAGCTGCGCGCGATCCGCGAGGCGATCCCGGCCGAGTGGCTGCCCGCCGCCGACGGCACGCCCGAGCAGTGCGCGCGCCGCATCGTCGACCAGTTCGACGCCGGCGCCGACGGCGTCATCCTGCACGCGAGCCTGCCGGACGAGTTTGCACCGGCGCTCGACGCGTACGCGAAGATCCGGCCCGCCGCGCGCTTCGCCGGCCGCACCGGCCGCCCGGCCTGAAGGATCGCGATGCTCCCGCTGGTCAGCAGCCCCGAAGCGATCACCGCGGAATGGATCACCGACGCACTGCGCGCGAGCGGCGTCTTGCCGCGCGGCACCGTGCGCGAGGCGCGCGGCAAGATCATCGGCACCGGCAAGATGGGCGAGAACGTGCGCTACGAGCTCACCTACGACGGTGCGCCGGACGACGCACCGGCGTCGGTGGTCGCGAAGCTGCCGGCGAGCGATCCCACCGCGCGCGCGAGCTCCGCCGCGCAGGGCAGCTACTGGCGCGAGGTCTGCTTCTACAACGAGGTCGCGCCGCGCATCCCGATGCGCACGCCGCACACGTACGCGGCGCTGGTCGCCGAGGACAAGGCCGACTTCGTGATCCTCATGGAGGACATGCGTCCGGCCGAGCCCGGCGACCAGATCGCGGGCTGCGACGCGGCGCGCGCCGAGGTCGCGGTGCGCGAGGCGGCGAAGCTGCACGCGCCGTTCTTCGGCGACCCGTGGCTCGAGACGCTGCCCTGGGTGACGCAGACGACGGCAGAAAACGCTCAGCTCGGGCAGATGATCTTGACGACGCTGTGGCCCGGCTTCGTCGAGCGCTTCGGCGCCGCGATGTCGCCCGAGGGCCAGAAGCTCGGTGAGCGCTTCGTCCAGGCGTACGCCGGCTTCGCGCTCGCCTACACCGGGCCGCGCACGCTGGTGCACGCCGACTACCGGCTCGAGAACGCGCTCTTCGGCAACGCGCTTGGCGGTCCGCCGATCGCGGTGGTCGACTGGCAATCGTGCCTGCACGCGTGCGCGCTCGCCGACGTGGCGTACTTCCTCGGCGGCGGCCTGCCGGTCGCGGAGCGCCGCGCGCACGAGCGCGAGCTGGTCGAGATCTACCGGCGTGAGATGGCGGCGCTCGGCGTCGCGCTCGATGCCGACGCGTGCTGGCGCGAGTACCGGCGCTACGCGCTGCACGGCGTGCTGATCACGGTCCTGGGCTCGATGCTGTCGAGCGCCGACGCCCGCGGCGACCGCATGTTCGTCGCGATGATCGAGCGCCACCTGCAGCACGCGCTGGATCTGGACGCGGGCGACTTCGTGCCGTGAGCCGCGTCGGCGCCGTCGCGCGCGGATCGTCGTCCGCCGCTCGCCGGTTCTCGTAAGTCGCTCGTGCTCGTGGCGTCGATTTCCGCGAGCGCGACGACGACGACGCGTGCGGGGGCGACATGCGACGAGCGAAGGTCCTGCTGCTGGATTTGAAGGCCTACTACCCTTCCCCGCCCTACCAGATGGGGCTGCTCGTCGAGTACGCGCGGCTCGAGCGCGCGGTGCGACGCCGCGTCGACTTCGTCTTCCATGCCGCGACCCGTGATCACCCGCCACGCGACGTCGCCCGTGCGGTGCTCGACGCGCGCTGCGACCTGCTGGCGGTCTCGAGCTACGCCTGGACGCACGAGCGCCTCGCGGCGACCCTCGCTGCGCTCGAATCCGCGGACGCGCCGTTGCCGCGCATCGTGGTCGGAGGTCCGAACGCGTCGGGCCGCTTCGGCGCGGAGATCCTGCGACGCCACCGGAGCGTCTCGGCGCTCGTCGAGGGCGAAGGCGAGCCCGCGTTCCGCGACGTGTGCGCGGCCCTCGCCGGCGACCCGGCCGGCGACCCGTTCGTCCAGGCGCGCAACTGCGTGATGCGGGACGACGGCGGCGGCGGGCTCGTGCGCCGCGACGTCGGCCATCGGATCCAGCTCCTCGACGAGGTGCCGTCACCCTACCTGAGCGGTCTGCTGCCGCTGCGTCCGTCGCCGATCTTCTACGAGACCAACCGTGGCTGCCCGTACCGCTGCGCGTTCTGCTGGTGGGGCAATGGCAATGCGAAGGTCTACCGGATGTCGCTCGAGCGCATCCGCGCCGAGATGGAGTTGTTCGCGCGGGGCGGCGTGTCGGCCTTCTGGATCGCCGACGCGAACTTCGGAATCTTTCCGAGCGACGCTGAGATCGCGGCGACGATGGCGGAGATCAACCTGCGGCACGGACGCCCGTTCCGCCACGTCGGCGTCAACTGGGCGAAGCAGAGCAGCGACCGCGTGCTCGAGATCGCGAAGATCTTTCGCGACGGGGGCATGGGCTGCACGACGACCATCGCCCTGCAGTCGGTGACGCCGCAAGCCGAGCGCACGACCAAGCGCTACGCGCTGCCGCCGGAGCGCTTCGCGGCGCTGATCCGGCACGCCGCACGCGAAGACCTCGACACCTACACCGACATGATCTGCGGCCTGCCGGGTGAGACCGTGGACGAGTTTCTCGACGGGCTCGAGACGGTGATCCTGACCGGCGTACCGGCGATCATGATCCACCAGCTCTACCTCATCCCGGGAACGGAATTCTTCGATCGGCAGCGCGAGCTCGGGCTCGAGACCCTCGCTCGCGACCCGGACCCGCACGGCGACGTCGTGCCCGGTGCGGTGCCGCGCTCGGACTTCGCGCGCTACGTCGTGGTGCGCCACCCGCACATGACACCCGTCGATCAGGCGCGCGGCGCGCGCCTGATCGGCATCAACCACCTGCTGCACAACCACGATCTCGGCCGGCCGGCGATCCTGCTGCTCGCCCGCCACGGCCTGCGGCCGCGCGACGCCTACGACTTCCTCGACGACGTCCTGCTCGGCCGCGTGCGCGACGTCGACGGCGCCGGCGGCACGCTGCTCGACGAGCTGCGCGCCTGCATCGGCGGCTTCGCCGACACGCCGGGCAGCGATCCGTACGTGTTCCACGCGCGCCTGAGCCGCGTGCTGTGGTTCACCCTCGATGCGCACGGCCGCCGCCACTGCCGGACCGAGGAGCTGGAGACCTTCCTGCAGGCGTTCTTCGCGGCGCTGTGCACGGCGCGTCGTCTGCGCCTCGATGCCGACCAGCGGCAGCTGCTGCGCGAGATGGTGACGTACGCGGTGCTGCGCGCGCCGAAGCCGGCCTGGCGTCCGGCCGCGCACTACACCTTCGCGTGGGACGTCGATCGGCTCTGGCAGGACATGCTGACGACCGTCCACGAGGCGGCTGCGCTGCCTGCCGCCGGCGGCTGGTCGGTGACCGGTGCGCGCGTGCGCGCCGCGCTGTCCGAGCTTCTGCGCGACGACGCGCTGGCACGCCGCCGCACCTCGCCCACCTATCGGGTCATCAACCCCTGGCGCATCCCGCCCGTGCTCGAGACCGCGGACTGGCTGCTCGGCAGCCGCAGCAAGCATTGCTCGATCGAGCGCGCTTGACGCCGCCGCCAGGGCCGCGCTCGCGCCCGCGGCGTCTTCGCTACGCGGTGCTCTCGGCACGCAGCGCGGCGAGCAGCTCCTCGAGGTCGGCGACGCGCAGTGCGGCGGTCAGCGCCTCGCCCGGCACGACGACGCCGAACTCCCGGTCGAGCGCCGCGGCCAGCTCCGCGAGCGACAGCGAATCGATCGGCGCCAGCTCGTCGAGGCGCTCCGCGCCGGACACATCGGCCGCGGGAACCCCGAGCAGCGCGTCGAGCACGGCGCGCAAGCGGCGTCCGGTATCACCGTTCTCCGGCATCCCTGCCTCCACTGCGATGCGCCGCGATCCGTGCGGCGCGTACCAGGTCGAGCGCGACGTTGCGCTGGTGTGCCTCGAGCGTCCCACCGCCGATCTCGAGCAGCTTCGCGTCGCGCAGCAGCCTCTCGAGGCCGCGCTCGCGGCAGACACCGGCCATGCCGCGCACCTGCACGGCACGGTCCGCGACGTCCTTCGCGGTGCGCGCGGCGAAGAGCTTGACGGAGTCTGCTCCGACGCGGCTCGCGAGGGCCGGATTCCGGCGCCCCGCGACGTCGTCGAGCAGGCTGCGTGCCGCGGCCGTGTGTGCATGTCCCTCGGCGAGGTGCCGCTGCACGTGCCCGTCCTCGGCGCGCGGCCGTCCCGCCGCGTCGAGGCTCGACGCATCGTCGATCATCTCGTGCACGCAGCGCTCCGCGACCCCGACCGCCATCGCCGCGAGGCACACGCGCTCGATCTCGAGGTTGCGCATCATCTGCACGATTCCCGCGCGCTCGCGTCCGAGCAGGTTCTGCCGCGGCACGAAGCACGCATCGAGGACCAGCTCGGCCATCGGCGCCGCGCGCATGCCCATCTTGTCGATGGGCGGACCGACCGACACCCCAGCCCGGTCGCGCTCGACGAGGAAGCTCGTGACGTCTCCGTCGAGCTTCGCGTAGACGAGGAAGCACTGCGCGTCGGGGGCGTTGGTGATGAGCGTCTTGGCGCCCTGCACGACGTAGCCGCCGGGCACGCGCTCCGCCCGGCTGCGCATCGCCAGCACGTCGGTGCCGCCGGACGGCTCGGTCATCGCCATGCCACCGATCCATTCGGCGGCGAGCACGCGCGGCAGCACCCGGCGTCGCTGGCCCTCGTCGGCGAGCGCCGCGAAGTTGTGCGTGAACAGGATGGTCTGCGCGAGGAACGCGATCGCGAAGCCGGGATCCGCCCATGCGAGCCGACGGTGCGCGGTGGCGGCGTCCAGCATGTCGCCGCCGCGCCCGCCGTCGGCGACCGGCAGCGTGATCCCGAGCAGTCCCAGCGCACCGGCGCGAGCAAGGAGCGCGCGGTTGAGCGTCGCACTGCGGTCGTGTGCATCGGCTTGCGGAGCCACCTCGTCCTGCACGAAGCGTGCGACGATCTCCTCCAGCGGCTCTGCAGCGACCGTCCCGACGCTCATGCCGCCCTCGGCAGGTAGGGCCACAGCCACCATTCCTCGGGCATGGTCAGGACGAAGCGCGTCAGCCGGCGCCCGATCTCGTCGCACGGCACGTCGGCGCCCTCGGCCACGTGCAGCGGCTCTCCGTAGTGCAGCTCGAAGTCGTCCCCCCGACGCACCACGACGACCGGTACGACCGGGACGCGGGTCATCGCCGCCAGCGCGAAGATGCCGCACGCAAACGACAGGCGCTCGCCGCACAGCGACAGCGTCATGCGCCGCGCGACCACGTCGCCGGGAACGTCCATGAGGACGAAGATCGAGCGCCCGCTGCGCAGCCGCGAGTGCGCGATCGCGGTCGCCTCGGGGCTGACGCCGAGGATCGGCAGGCCCGCCTGCCGCTCGAGCCAGGCGATCTTGCGCATCCCCCACGCGCGCTTGACGTGCGGCATCGGGTTCGCGTCGTCGAGCGGCCGGCCCACGATCTGCACATCCAAGCCCCGCATCCGGCGCAGATGGAGATACGCGAGCACGGGGCTGCCGAAATGCAGCGTCGCCCAGATCGCCGGCTCGGCGCACCGGGGCTCCGTACCCACGATCCGGGCCGCCGGCAGATCGGGGCGGGACATGAGCCAGCACGAGTCGGCCTCCTCGCGCGCCTCGGAGCGCAGCGCGGCGCGGTAGACGATCGCCGCTGCCCGCCCGTCGATCTCGAGCCAGCGTGCGATGCGGTCCACCGCCGCATGGCGGCGCGGCCCGTCCAGCTGCCAGACCACGCGCGCGCACAACGACGCGTAGAGCGCGGCGGCGGCACCGCCGCGCTCGGTGCGCGGCAGGAGCCAGCGATAGCGCACGGCGTCCCAGCGTCGTGCGAGCCGGGCCACGTCGACGGACGTCATGCGCGGGCCTCTTCCGCGTACGCCGCCCGCGTCGCGGCGCGGGCGAGCTTACCGCTGGTGGTCTTCTTCACCCCGCCGGGGGGCACGAGCGTCAGGTGGCGCAGCGCGAGTCCGGTGACGCGAGTGACCTGCGAGCGGATCGCGCGCGCCAGCCGCGCGCGCTCGGCCGCATCCTCGACCCTCGTCTCGACGACAGCGGCCAGCGCTTCCGTGCCACGTGCCTCGTCGCGCACGCCGAACGCCGCCGCGCACCCCGGACGCACGCCCGGCACGGCGTTGATCGCTGCCTCGACGTCGTGCGGCGCGTGCTTCTCGCCTGCGATCACGATGACGTCGCGGGCGCGCGCCACGAAGAACAGGTCGCCGTCGGCGACGTAGCCGCGATCGCCGGTCGGCAGCCACACCGGTGTGCCGTCGTGCGGGCGCGCCGCGGCCGCGTCATCGTAGCCGGCGAAGGCGGAGTCGCTCGACAGCCAAACGTCGCCGATGGCGCGCTCTCCGAGCGGATGCACACCGTCGCGGATCTCGAGCTTGCAGCCGGGCAGCGGCCTGCCGACCGCGACGCAGCCGAAGCCGCGCGCGTCGTCCGACACCGCGACCGCCCTTCCCGCGGCTGCGGCCGCGCGGTCGATGCGCTCGATCCGCGGCGGCTCGCCGGGCGGGTGCACGGTCGCGATGGTCACGTTCTCGGCGAGCCCCCAGGCGGGCGTCATCGCGCCATCGCGAAAGCCGGCTGCGGCGAAGCGTTCGCAGAAGGCCGCGATGGTCTCCGGCACGATCGGCTCGGCCGCGTTGAGCGCGAGGCGCCAGGACGACAGATCGAGCCCCGCGATCTCGTGCTCGGGGATCCGCTGCACGCACAGCGCGTACGCGAAGTTCGGCGCCCACGAGATCGTGCCACGGTGGTGCGTGATCGCCTCCAGCCAGAGCCGCGGCTCGCGCACGAAGTCGCCGGTCGGCAGCAGCACGGTCTCGCAGCCGCACAGCAGCGGCACGAGCAGCGCGTCGATGAGTCCCATGTCGTGGTAGAGCGGAATCCAGTTGACGCTGACGTCGTCCGGCCCGAGTGCCAGGGCGGCGCGCACCGCGCGCACGTTGTTCAGCATCGCCCGGTGCGTGAGGCGGACGCCCTTCGGCCTGCCGGTCGAGCCCGAGGAGTACTGGATGGTCGCGACCTCGTCCGGGTCGAGCGACGCGACGCGCGTGTCGCCCACGCCGCGCGGACGGGGAGCCGTCGTGAGCTGCGTGACGAGCGTCGCGCCATCGAACGACTCCCCACCACCCGGCACGAGCAGAGCCGCCGTGGGCAAGTCGCAGACGACGGCCCGAGCCCGCGCATCGCGGACGATCCCCGCAAGCAGGTCGCGATAGACGTCGGCATCGCGCACCCGCTGCGTCGGGGTCGAGGCGAGCGCGGGCACCGCACCGAGCAGCAGCGCCGCCAGGTAGCTCGCGACGAGATCGGGGCCCGTCGGCAGCGCGATCACGACGGCAGAGCGCGGCACGACGCCGCGTACGGCGAGCGCTGCGGCGACG
>JAIEPK010000530.1 GCA_019749875.1 Candidatus Binatia bacterium
AAGTCACCTCCCGGTCGGCTTTCGCCTTCCAGTTCGTCGCGCGATCTCTCGCGCTTCGCGCCATGCCCGGCGCACGGAATCGCTCTCGGCTCCGCCGAGGGCGAGGCGAGGGGGCAGCGCCCCCTCGCTGGTCATTGAAAGCTCGCGAACACCGTATCGGCGACCAGCAGACCCTGCGTCGTGAGGCGCAGGTACGGCTCGTGCCACTCGACGAGGCCGTCGGCGAGCAGCTCGTCGACGTGCGGGAACGCATCGCCGAGCGCGGTCGCGAAGCGCGCGGCGAACTGCTGCGCGTCGAGGCCGCGGCGCTCGCGCAGGCCGAGCCAGCACGCTTCGCCCATCGCCTGCGCGCGCGTCAGCTCCTCACGGGACGCGATCGCCGCTCCGCTCGCGCGGATCGATTCCATGTAGCGGTTCGGGTCGCGCAGCGTCTCCCAGCGCGTGCCGTACGATGCGCCGTCGGCGGGATCGCTCGTGGCCGCAGCGACGGCGCGGCCGTCGCGCGGCACGAACGAGTGCGCGCCGGCGCCGAGCCCGAGGTACGGCGTGCCGCGCCAGTACGCCTGGTTGTGGCGCGCCTCGCGTCCGGGCTGTGCGTAGTTCGAGATCTCGTACTGCGCGTAGCCGGCCGCGCCGAGCCGGTCGCGGACCAGGTGGAACATCGCCACCTCGAGCTCCTCGGGCGCCGGATCGACGCGGCCCTCCTGCAGGTCGCGGAACAGCGCGGTGCCCTTCTCGTAGGTGAGATTGTAGGCCGACACGTGCTCCGGCCCGATGTCGACCGCGCGTGCGACGTCGGCCGTGCAGGCATCGAGGCTCTCGCCGGGCACCGCGTAGATGAGGTCGAGCGACAGGTTCGCGACCCCCGCCGCGCGCGCCGCCGCGAGCGCACGCAGCGAGTCCTCGACCGAGTGCCGGCGTCCGAGCGCGAGCAGCAGCTCCGGGTGGAACGACTGGATGCCGAACGAGAGGCGATTGACGCCCGCCGCGACGAAGCCCGCGAGCCGCTCCTCGTCGACGGTGCCCGGGTTCGCCTCGAGCGTGATCTCGACGTCGGACGCGATCGCGAGCTCGCGCGCGGCACCGTCGAGCAGGCGCGCGATCGTGCGCGGTGCGAACAGGGACGGCGTGCCGCCGCCGAAGAAGATGCTGCGCGCGACGCCGCGCGGAAAGATGCCCTCGCGCGTCGCGTGCGCGAGCTCGGCGAGGAGCGCGTCCGCATACGCGTCCTCGGGCCACACGCGCGCCGCGTACGAGTTGAAGTCGCAGTACGGGCACTTCGCGAGGCAGTACGGAATGTGCACGTAGAGCGCGACCGCTTGGCTGGTCACCTCGCGGACGCTACCGTCGTGCCGGTGGAGCCGCAACCGAGCGCGGCCGCGCGCACTGCGGCAGCGGCATCCCCGGACGAGGTGGTCGTCGCCGCGCGCGGCGTCACCAAGCGCTTCGGCAGCCGCGAGGTGGTGTGCGGCATCGACTTCGACGTGCCTCGCCGCGCGTGCGTCGGCTTCCTCGGTCCGAACGGCGCAGGCAAGACCACGACGATCCGCATGATCACCTGCCAGTCGCCGCTCGGCGGTGGCGAGATCCGCGTGTTCGGGCTGCCGGTCGGACCACGCAGCGAGCGCGCGATCAAGCGGCGCCTCGGCATCGTGCCGCAGGACGAGAACCTCGACCCGGATCTGAGCGTGCTCGTGAACCTGCTGGTGTATGCCAGCTACTTCGACGTGCCGCGCGCGATCGCGGTACGTCGCGCGGACGAGCTGCTGCAGCTGTTCGCGCTCGCCGACCGGCGCGACGCGCGCATCGACACGCTGTCCGGCGGCATGAAGCGCCGCCTGTCGATCGCGCGGGCGCTGATCCACGAGCCCGAGCTGGTCGTCCTCGACGAGCCGACCACCGGCCTCGACCCGCAGGCACGCCACCTGGTGTGGGAGAAGCTGCGCGAGCTCCGCCGCCGCGGCACGACCATGCTCTTGACGACGCACTACATGGAGGAGGCGGCGCAGCTCTGCGACCTCATCCTGATCGTGGACGCGGGCCGCGTGATCGCGGAGGGAACGCCGCGCGAGCTGGTGCGGCGCTACGCGGGCC
The DNA here is from genome assembly GCA_019749875.1 of Candidatus Binatia bacterium. Taxonomy (GTDB): domain Bacteria; phylum Desulfobacterota; class Binatia; order UBA12015; family UBA12015; genus VGTK01. The sequence goes on from JAIEPK010000530.1 coordinate 2,095, forward strand.
GAGAGGTCTTCGAGGTCTTTCCGCCGTTCGACGCGGCCCTGCGCGACCGCTGCGCGCCGCTCGCGAGCCGCGTCGAGCAGACGGCGGACGCGCTCCGTCTCTACCTCGACGAGGATCGCGCCGCCGAGCCGCTGTTCGCGGCGCTTGCGGGGCACGAGTTTCTGCACCGCGCCGCCAACCTCGAGGACGTGTTCCTCCACCTGACCAAGAGGGATCTGCGTGATTGACGGCGGCACGAGCGACGCCGGAAGCGCCGCGCGCGGCCTGCTGCGCGATCCGTTCGGCCTCGGCGGCACGACCGACGAGCGCATGCATCTCGCGTCGGTGGTGCGCGTCATGCGGCGCAACTTTCTCTCGTGGAAGCGCTTCTACCGCGCGAGCCTGGTGAGCGCGCTGGGCGACCCGCTGCTCTTCCTGTTCGGCATCGGCTGGGGGCTCGGCCGCTTCGTCGGCGACATCGACGGCGTGCCCTACGCGCAGTTCGTCGCGTCGGGCATCGTCGCGTCGTCGGTGATGAACGTCGCGACCTTCGAGACCACGTTCTCGACCTTCGCCCGCATGCGCGAGCAGCGCACGTACGAGGCGATTCGCGCGACGCCGGTCTCGCTGACGGAGATCATGGGCGGTGACGTGCTGTGGGCGTGCTGCAAGTGCCTGCTGACCGCGACCGTGATGACGCTCGTGCTGTGGATCGCGGGTCTCCTGCGCAGCCCGTGGTCGATCGCGCTGCCGTTCGCAGGATTCCTCGTCGGCGTGCCGTTCGGCGCGGTCGGGATGTGCGTCACCTCGCGCGCGCAGTCGTGGGACTACTTCACGTACTACTTCACCTTCGGCGTGTCGCTGATGTTCTACTTCTCGGGCATCTTCTTCCCGCTCTCGAGCATGCCGGGTGGGCTGCAGGCCGTCGCGTGGAGCCTGCCGCTCGCACACGGGGTCGCGATCACGCGCGCGCTCGCGCTCGGCACGCCCGGACCGATGGTCCTGCTGCACGCGGGCGTGCTCGCTCTCTACGGCGTCGTCGCCTTTCGGCTTGCCGTGCGCTGGATGCACAGGCGGCTCGTGGTTTGACGCAGGGCGCGGCTCACGGTGTTCCGTCGGGCCAGGCGGCGACGATGGCCCCGCCGGGCGCCGTGCCGGGCACGCCCGTCTCGCGGCTCACGACGATCTGCTCCGGCAAGGCGCCGTCGTCCGGGACGGCGAAGATCGCACGGCCATTCCCCGTGGCGTCCGTGGAAACGGATCCGAGCGCGATCCAGCGGCTGCCGTGGCGTACCCACACCACGTCGTGCTCGCCCTCGGCGGTGGGCGGGAACGACGACAGCGCGACGACCGCGAGCCCGCTCCCCGGACGACCACGATAGCGTGCGTGCGCCTGCGGTGGGGCCGGTGCGACCGCAGCGAGGCGCAGGTTCGCGGTATCGCTCGACGTGACCAGCGAGAGCGCCGCCTCGTCGAGCGCCAGGTCCGTGCGCATGCGGATCAGCCAGGTGCCGCTCACCAGCAGCAGGACAGCCAGCGCCGCCGCGACCGGTGCGAGCCGGCGGCGCAGCGTGCCGAGTGCACTGCGAATCCTCGTCTTGATGGTCCCGAGCGGCAAGCCGAGTGCCGCGGCGACCTGCTGGTGCGTGAGATCGTCGACGTAGGCGAGCACCAGCGCGCGCCGCTGTGCTGCGGGCAGCTCGTCGAGCGCGGACAGGAGGACGCGGCGTCGGTAGGCCGCGAGCGCCTCCTCGGCCGGACCGTCGGACGCGATCGCGAGCGTCTCCACGTCGAGCGTGCCGTCCCCTGGCCGGCGCTGACGGCGGCGCAGCTCGTTCGCGATGCGATTCGCGGCCGCACGCAGGATCCACGCTCGTGCCGAGCCACGCTTGGGATCGAACGAGGACGCGCTGCGCCAGACGCCGACGAACACGTCCTGTGCCACGTCGGCTGCGGCCGCGTCGTCGACGAGGCTGCGCGACGCCATGCCGAGGATGGTCGCCGCGTGGCGGCGGTAGAGCACGCCGAGAGCCCGCTCGGCACGGGCGTCGCCACGGGCGAGCGTGGCGAGGAGGGCCTCGTCCGAGTCGACCGCGGTGTCTTCGTGTGGTGCTATGTCCATCTCTCGGCTCGGGCAGTCCCGTCACTCCTGGTACACCGGAACGCGCCGTCCGGATGTGGTCCTGTGCGGATCGCGGATCGTCAGTCGACGATCAGCTCGCCGGCCATGTCCTCGTGATGGCTGCCGCAGAATACGTCGCACGCGAACACGTAGATACCGGGTGCGGCCTTCGGCAGAGCGAGCCGTGTCGTCGTGCCGGGATCGACGTCGGCGCGCACGTGCAGCTCGGGGATCGAGAATCCGTGCCGGCGATCGACCGACTCGAGCTCCAGCACCACGGACTCGCCGGCGGCGACGTGGATCTCCGCCGGCTCGTACTCGAAGCGGCGCGCCGTGACGTGGACCACGCGCGGCGCCTCCGCGACTGGGAGGGGGCGCTCTGCATCCGGCCGCAACGAGGCGAGCCGGGCCGTCAGCAGCGGCCGCGAGGCACCGCTGGTGGCGGCGATCACCGCGACGCTCGCGAGCGTGAGCACCGAAGGGGCGATCCGGATGCGTCCCCGGCCTGCGTCAGGGGCGCGCAAGGGAGTGCTCCGCGAGCACGACGCGCTCGCCGCTGCCGGCTTCGGCGACGGTGCGGAAGCCCAGACCGGCCCAGGGCCGTGCCGGATCCCACGGCACGGGCGCCTTCTTCGGAACCGAGTGCGGCGCCGGCAAGGGAAAGATCAGCGACGTCGCCGCATGATGGGCGATGCGCCCGATCGTCCGGTGATGCTCCTGGTGGATGTGTCCGTAGAACACCGTGACGTTGCGGAAGCGCTCCAGCTGCGTCGTCACCTGTGCGCCGTCGCGCGTGGCCCAGTCCCAGTCCGGCGCGAGGTCGAAGAGCGGCCGATGCGCGAGGACGACGATCGGCTGCTCCGCGTCGCGCGACGCCAGATCGTCGGCGAGCCAGGCGAGCTGTGCCGCGCCGACCTGACCCGTCGGATCGGAGACGTTGTCGAGCGCGACGAAATGCACGCCGCGATGGTCGAACGCGTAGTGCGGATCACCGAAGTGCTCGCGGAACGCCGCGCCCCCGTCGAGTGATGCGTCGTGCTCGCCCGGCAGCATCCGCACCTTGTCGATGCGCAGCCCGCGTGCGATCTCCGCGAAGCGCGCCATGCGCCGTCGCCGCTCGTCGTCGTCGTCCGTGGTGTGCGTCAAGTCGCCGGTGAACACGACGAAGTCGGGCCGTGGCGACAGCGCATTGACCGCGTCGATCGCCCGCGCGAGCGTATGCTCCGCCTCCGGATTGACCTTCGGATCGGCGAACCCCCAGTGCGTGTCCGACAGCTGCGCGAACACGAAGCCGTCGTCGCGCGCATGCGCTGCCGCGAGCGCACCGCCGCGCAACCCCAGCGAGAAAACCACGCCGGCGCCCACCGTGGCGAGCGCCGAATGCTGCAGAAACCTCCGTCGATCGAGCTCCATGGGATGTCCTCCGCAGGGAGATACACCGGCCGGAACAACCCGGATTGCCCCGCGACATCGAAAGCGAGAGCCCGCACGTCCGGCGCGCCGCCCTCTGCGAAGGCGAGGCCGAGCGGCCGGCCGAACGAGGGCGGCGGGACGTGTCGAGAACCGATAGACGGTGCGGAGCCCACCCGGCACCGCCCCCTCTGCGAAGGCGCAGCCGAGCGGCCGAGCGAACGAGGGCGGCGGGACGTGTCGAGAACCGATAGACGGTGCGGAGCCCGCCCGGCACCGCCCCCTCTGCGAAGGCGCAGCCAAGCGGCCGAGCGAACGAGGGCGGCGGGACGTGTCGAGAACCGATAGAGGGTGCGGAGCCCGCCCGGCACCGCCCCCTCTGCGAAGGCGCAGCCGAGCGGCCGACCGAAGGGAGCGCGGGGAGTGGGGCCCCGTCAAGCTGCGCTTGACGGGGCGAGGGGGCGCGTGCCCCCTCGCTTCAATCAATACCGCCGCAGAAGCGCGACCACGACGCCGCGGATCTCGACGTCCTGCTCGCCGCAGATCATCGGCGCCATGGTCTCGTTCGCGGGCTGCAGGCGGATGCGGCCGCCGCGCTCGCGGTAGAAGCGCTTGATCGTGGCCCCACCGTTGATCACCGCGACCACGGTCTCGCCGGCGTCGGCGACCGAGCGGCTCTCGACCACGACCAGGTCGCCGTCGAGGATGCCGTCGTCGCGCATGGAGTCGCCGCTGACCTTGAGCACGAAGCTGTCGGGCTTCCGGACCAGCTCCTCGGGAACCGAGATCTTCTCGTCGAGCACCGCCTCGATCGGTCGCCCTGCGGCCGCGATGCCGAGCAGCGGCAGCTCGATCGCCTCGGCGCGCTGGCGCTGCGGCACCACCTCGAGCGCGCGGCTCATCCCGGAGCGGCGCCGGATGAAGCCCTTGTCCTCGAGGTTGGTGAGGTGCTTGTGCACCGTCGCGAGCGACGTCAAGCCAAAGTGCTTGCCGGTCTCGTCCAGCGTGGGCGCAAAACCGTAGCGCCGGATGTAGCCCTCGAGGTAGTCGAGCAGCTCCTTCTGGCGCTTGGTGAGCGTGACGATCTCGGATCCGCGCTCCACGGCGACGCGAACACTAGGCGAAACATGGCGACGCCGCAAGGAGATTCGCGCCGTCGACGCGAAAAACTTCGGCCGCTCACTCGGATCGCACAGGCGGCGGCGTCGCTGCGACGCCGCCGCGTTGCCAGCGATTCACGGCACGGTTGTGCGCGGCGAGCGTGTCGTTGAACTCGTGCGTGCGGTCGTTGCGCGCGACGAAGTAGAGCGCGCTGACGCCGTCCGCGGGCCGCACGGCGGCCTCGATCGAGGCGCGCCCGGGGTTCGCGATCGGCCCCGGCGGCAGGCCCGGGATCACGTACGTGTTGTACGGCGTCGCGCGCACCAGATCCGCCGAGCGGATGCGACCGTCGCTGCCGTTCACGCCGTAGAGAACGGTCGGATCGGACTGCAGCGGCATGCCGCGCTTCAGCCGGTTGTGGAACACGGCCGAGATCGTCGGTCGCTCGGCCGCGATCGCGGCCTCCTTCTCGATGATCGAGGCCAGCGTGACCGCCTGGTCGATCGTGAGCCCGCGCTCTTCCGCGGCCTGTGCGAGATCGGGCGTGAGCATCTCGCGAAAGCGCGCCGTCATGCGGGCGATGATCTCCTCGGGCGTCGCCCCGCTCTCGAAGGCGTACGTATCCGGAAACAGGTAGCCCTCGAGGTGCGGCGCCGGCAGCGCGAGCCGGGCGATGAATTCTTGATCGGACGCGAGAGCGCGGAAGCGCTCGGCCGGGCCGAAGCCGGCGCTCTCGAGCAGCAGCGCGATCTGCTCCACCGTCAATCCCTCCGGGATGGTCACCAGGCGCAAGCGCTGCTTGCCGCTCACCAGCGCGGCGAGGACCTCGGGACCGGTGGCATTGCCGGCGAGCTCGTACTCGCCGCTGCGCACGCGGCGGTCGTCGCCGCGCCAGCGCGCGAGCAGCGTGAACAGGCGCGCGTCGGCGATCGCGCCCGCGTCCGCGAGGCGGCGCGCGAGCGCCAGAAAGGGCTCGCCGCGCCGCACCTCGACGACGATCGCGGGCGTGAAGGCGGGACTCCGCCAGAGCAGGGCCGCGTAGAGGGCGAGGCCCGCGGCGACCGTCGCGAGGATCGCAGCCGTGGCGGCGAGGAGAAGAATCGTGCGTCGCATCCTGCGTCGCCGACTCTAGCCGCAGCCCTTCGTGCCGGCCAACGCGGCGCACGTCGATCTGTGGTTGACGCACGCCGCGCCCCTCGCGATGCAGCGAAGCGTGCGCGCGGGGGTGTTGTGAGTCAGCGATTCTGACCGCCTAGCGCGTCAGGGAAAGTGTCCTCCCTGTGTCAGGTCCGTGGCGGTAC
>JAIEPK010000125.1 GCA_019749875.1 Candidatus Binatia bacterium
CGCACCACCGCCGCAGCCATGCCGCCGAGCGCAGCGCTCGCCACACCGATCGCGCCCGTGGCCGCACCGCCGCGCAACGGCGAGGTGCGTCCGCGCGCGCTCGACGAGCCGCGCGACGGCTCGCTCGAGCTGCACGAGGTCGACCCGCCGCCGAGCCTGCTGAACCTCGCGATGGACACCATCGAGAGCGCGCTCTCGGGCACGTTCGAGGGCTTCGCGCCCGAGATGCTGCGTGAGCTCGAGGAAGAGGTCGCGAGCAAGATCGCGCAGGCGCCGATGGAGCTGAACTCCTACGGCTACGATCCGTGGGGCTTCAACACCGCGGTCGCGCGGCGTGCGCTGGTCGTGACGGCGCTGATGTACCGCTACTACTTCCGCGCCGTCACCTACGGCATCGACAACATGCCGCGCGGCCGCGTGCTGGTGATCTCGAACCACGCGGGTCAGATCGCGATCGACGCGACCATGATCGGCACGGCGACGCTCCTCGAGGGCAAGCCGCCGCGCATCGTGCGCGGCATGGGCGAGTACTGGCTGCCGACGCTGCCGCTGGTGAACGTGCTGATGGTGCGCACCGGCAGCGTGGTCGGGACGCCGAAGAACGCGGTCGACCTGCTCGAGCACGGCGAGGCCGTGATCGCGTTCCCCGAGGGCGTGCGCGGCATGAACAAGAGCTTCAGCGAGCGCTACAAGCTGAAGGAGTTCGGCCTCGGCTTCATGCGTCTGGCGCTGCAGACGCAGACGCCGATCGTTCCGGTCGCGGTCGTCGGCTCCGAGGAGCAAGCGCCGTCGTTCGGCAACTTCAAGCCGCTCGCGCGCCTGCTCGGCATGCCGGCGTTTCCGCTCGTCATCACGCCGTTCCCGTTCCCCGTTCGCTACCACATCTACTTCGGCGAGCCGATGGAGTTCCGCGGCAATCCGAACGACGAGGACCAGGTGATCGAGGAGAAGGTCGAGCAGGTCAAGGGCAAGATCCGCTCGATGATCGAGGCCGGGCTGCGACGCCGGCGGAGCGTCTTCTTCTGATGGCGAAGCGCGGCAAGCGCGTCTTCATCCTCGGCGGCGGTGCGGCGCTCGGCGCGCACCACGTCGGCGCGATGAAGCTGCTCGAGGAGGAGGGCATCAAGCCCGACGTGATCGTCGCGAGCTCGATCGGCGTGATCAACGCGTGCGCCTACGCGACCGGTGGCGTGCCGCTGCTCGAGGAGGCCTGGAACCACTTCCGCTCGCTGCCGCTGATCGTGTCGCCGAGCCTGCGCGACAACCCGATCTTCGGGCACTCGCTGTTCTCCGCCGACCGCATCCAGCGCGCGCTGGAAGAGTACGTCGACTTCCCGAAGATCTTCGACTCGAGCCTCGATCTCGAGTTCATCCTGCTCAACCTGTCGCGCGGCCTCGGCGAGATGCACGGCAAGCGCGACTGCAAGGACTGGCGGGAGCTGCGCACGATCATGCGTGCCGGCTACGCGATCCCGTTCCTCTTCCCGCCGGTGCGGCACCGCGGCGAGTGGTACGCCGACGGCGGCTTCGCGTGGAACGTACCGCTCGACTACGCGCTGTCGCTCAAGCCCGCCGAGATCTTCGTCCTCGCACCGATCGCGAGCGCGCTGCCGTACAAGGCGCGCTTCGGGTCGTTCTACGATTTCGCGAGCCGCGTCGCCGACGTGATGTGGCGGACGATCGGCAACATGGGCTACATCTACGCGCCGATCGAGGACGGCAAGGTCGGCGGTGTGCCGGTCACGGTCATCGAGCCCGGCGAGGAGTGGAGCGGCTTCGGCCCGCTCGCGGTCTTCCAGGCCTACCCCGCGAAGAGCCGCCGGCTCATGGAGGCGGGCTACCGCGACGCGAAGCGCGCTCTCGCCGAGCGGCGCCGCAACGAGCGCCGCGGGACGCATGCCGGCAAGTCGACCTCGGGGCTCCCCTCGCCGGGCGCCGACGCCGCGGAGGCACCGCACGCGGTTCCGAGCGCGCCCGCGAAGATCGTCTCGCTCGCGCGCCATCGCCGCTGAGCGACGGACCGTCGCGGCCGGAGCGGCGAAGAGAAAAGCGCCGGTGGCCCTGGGGAGGGCGACACCGTCTTGGGGTGCACGGAGGGGCGTGCAGGGGACGGCATCGGGGCCACGCGGCGCTCTTTCCGGGGGACGTACGCACGAGAGATGCCAGCCGGATGGGTGCCGTTCCCTCCATGCGGGCGAGCGATGGCGCGGCGCGCGACTTCGCGAGCGAAGCCCGCTGCCAACACGGGTAGACGAAGCTGCGTACCGACGTTGTCGGACCTGCCGTCGCTGCCCGCCCCCCGGACGCGGCCGCAGGCCCCGGGACGGTCGCCGCAGGCGCTCAGGCCGCCGACGACATGTCGCGACCCTGCGCCCGCTCGTCGTCGGCGACCAGCTCGAGCAGCGCATCGACCACCGCCGGGTCGAACTGCGTCCCGGCGCAGCGGCGCAGCTCGGCCACCGCGACCTCACTGCACAGCGCGGCCCGATATGGCCGGTCGCTGCGCATGGCGTGGAACGCGTCCGCGACCGCGATGATGCGCGAAGGCAGCGGGATCGCGTCGCCGGCGACGCCGTCGGGGTAGCCGGTGCCGTCGAAGAACTCCTGCGACGAGCGAATCGCCGGTGCCAGGTGGCGGACCGGCGCGAGCGCACGCGCCAGGTCGGCGCCGACCTCCGCGTGGAGGTTCATGATCAGGCGCTCGTTGTCGTCGAGCGGACCCGGCTTCAGCAGGATCTCGAGCGGCGTGTGCAGCTTGCCGATGTCGTGCAGCAGCCCGGCCTGCCCGCAGAGGCGGACCGTCTCCGCGTCGCAGCCGAGGTGGCGCGCGATGCGTGCCGACAGCGCGCCGACCTCACGCGAGTGGCGCGCCGTGTAGCGATCGCGCACCTCGAGCGCCGCGATCAGCGTGCGCAGCACCGCCGTCTCCTCGCGCCGCGGCGCTTCGTGGACCGGCGCGGACGCCGCCTCCTGGCCGAACATCTCGACGCGGTTGCGGCCGCCGCGCTTGCCGCGCAGCATCGCCGAGTCGGCGCTGACGAGAAGATCCGACGGCCGCAGCCCATCCTCCGGTGACGTCGCCGTGCCGATGGTGAAGGTCACGTCGCAGCCCTCGGGCATCCCGTCGAGGCCACGGTGCGCGAGCGCCTCCTGCAGCCGCAGCGCGACCCGCAGCGAGCCGGCGCGGTCGGTCTCGGGCAGCACCACCACGAACTCGTCGCCGCCGAAGCGCGCGACGACGTCCACCGCGCGCAGCTCCGAGCGCAGCAACGACGCCACGTTGCGCAGCAGCTGATCGCCGACGTCGTGGCCGTAGGTGTCGTTGACCTCCTTGAACTTGTCGAGATCGAGGAACATCAGGCTGGTCGGATAGCCGAGCTTGCTCGCGCGTCGCATCTCCTCGGACAGCCGGGCTTCGAGGAAGCGGCGGTTGTAGGCGCCGGTCAGCGCGTCGGTCAGCGCCTCGCTCTGCGCGCGCTCGAGTCGGATCGCCGAGTCGAGGGCCAGCGCGACCTCGGCGCAGAAGAAGCTCGACAAGCTCTCCGACGGCCGGTTCGCAGCGGGAAACCACAGCGACATGACGCCGATGCGATCGGTGCCGACGGTGAGCGGATAGTGCACGTCGATCTCGCTCGTGCCCTCGCCGCGCTCGACGGTCAACCAGTCACGCCACACCTGCGCCGCGGGCTCCTTGCCGTCGAGCGCGATGATCATGGCGGAGGCGGTGGAGGGGACGGAGGCGGTGGACGCGGCCGAGGTCGCGCCGGCGACATCGGCGGCGTCGCGGTCCGCGGGCAGCGCCGCGAGACGCAGCAGGCCGGCATCGCTCGGCGTCCAGATCTCGGCGCGCGTCGCGCGCAGCGCCTTCTGCGCGAGCCCGACGACCGACTGCGCGAGCGCACGCGGGCTGTCGCCCTCGCTCATCGCCTGGTGCAGGCGGAACAGCGCCGAGACCAGACGCCGGTGGCTCGCGAGCGAGCGTCGCGTGCCGCGCCGCTCGGCGAGCAGGCTGCGCAGCAGCTGCGCGACCGGCATGGACTCCAGATCCGCGACCGAGACCTCGCCGTGCGCGAGCCCCGGCGACGCCGGCGCGAACTCGGTCTCGAGTGCCGCCTCCAGCGGATCGACCTCGTCCTCGTCCGTCACCGCGTCCGCCGCCTCGGTGCGCTCGAGTGCTTGACGCACCTGGCTCAGCACGTCCTTCGCGTGGAACGGCTTGACCACGAAGCCGACCGCGCCCATGGCGAGGCACTGGATGCGCGTCGCCGCGTCGGTCCGCCCGGTGACGAAGATCACCGGAATGTCGGCGAGCATCGGGTCGAGCCGCATGCGGCGCAGGATCTCGGGGCCGTTCTGGCCCGGCATCATGATGTCGAGCAGCACCAGCGAGACGTCCGGCGACAGCACCTGCCACGCGGAATCGCCGTCGCGCGCGACCAGGCAGCGGTAGCCGGCCTTCTCGAGGAAGCTGCGCAGCAGGAACGTGATCACCGGATCGTCGTCGATGATCAGGATGGTCGGGACGCGTGGCGATGTCTCGCCGCGATGCTGCTGCTCGTTCCCGGTGTCGCTCATGGTGCCCCTCGAGTCATGGTGCCGTGGCGGCGCCCGACGCCGCGCACCGCAGACGATCCGCCTGCACCAGCAGGCCTTCGTCCGCGGCAATGCCGAACCACACCCAGTTCAGGTCGTAGTAGCGGTCGGGGTGGTCCGAGATGGTCGCAAGATCCGGCAACGCGAGCTTGCCGGCGCGGAGGTGCGCCGCGTAGGCCGGCGCCTGCTGCGCGAGAAGCGGCAGCACGCCGCCGTAGAAGCTCAGCGACTGGTCCGTGCCGAGCGGCCGCCCCGAGGTCGCGTAGCGCGTGTAGATCGCGCCGTCGCGGCGCAGCATCTCGACCAGCGCATCCGCACGCAGCGGACCGTCGCACGCCTGCGGTCGCGGGTAGAGCGCGCAGTCGAGCGCCACGCGGAAGTAGAGGCGCATCGCATCGAACGAGAAGTCGCGTCCGAGCGTGCTGTGCGCCGGCAGCGGCGCGATGCCGCCGTCGCGCGTCACGACGATGAAGTCCGGCGGCAGGACGACCCCCGGCTGCTGCAGCACACGCTCCAGCAGGGCGTATCCGACGTCGGTCACCCGATCCCACGCACCGTCCGGATCGACGCGTGCGAAGTCGGGGTACGCGTAGGGGAGAAAGTACGACAAGTTCACGATGCGCTCGTCCACCGCCCAGTTGCCCGCCGCGGGAAACCACCCGCCCGGGACCTCGATCGCCTCGTGCGTCCGGATCGCCACCAGCAGCTCGCGTGCCCGGGCCTCGTACTCCGGGCGAGCGAACGCGTGAGCGGCCAGGATCAGCGCGAACGCGATCTCCTGATCACCATCGGTCGCGGTGTTCGAATCGATGAGCGTGCCGGTGCGCGCCGACCACGCCCACGAGTAGAGGCCGTCCGGGCGGCGCAGATTCGCCTCCACCCAGCGGAACGTGCGCTCGAAGGCCGGCAGGTCGCACATCCAGGCCGCGCGCAGCAGCGCGTAGCCCTGACCTTCCGAGATCGCCTCGCCGTCGCCGCGCGTGCGGTCGAGCACGTAGCCCGGCTCGGCCACGTAGACCGGCTTGTACGACGCCCAGGCATCGCGCAGGTAGTCGCGCGCGCTCGGTGCGCGACGCTGGCAGCCCGCGAGCAGTGCCAGCAGCAACAGCCCGACGACCGCCACGGCCCGCCGCACCGGCAGCGCGACCCGTCGCACGCGCACGGCAGCGGGCGAATGGCCTCCCGCGCATCGCCCGGCAGCCGCGAACCGCCGCGCGTCCATCGTCAGAACACGACGTCGACGTGCGCCATGGCACGTGCGAGCCAGTAGGCGTCGTTGCTGTCGTAGAAGGCGAAGCCCGAGATGCCGACGCTCGCCGGTCCGAGCTGCACGCTCGCGTCGAGCAGGCCGTGCACCCCGAAGCCGACGTCGCCGTTGGTGACCAGCACCTGCGGGTTGAGCTCGGCTTCGAGGCGGAAGCGGCCGCGCTGTTGCACGGTATGCCCGGCGAGGCCCACGGTCGCGTGCGTGCGCGGGCTGAAGTAGTCCGGATTGTCGGGATCCTTGAACGCCTCGACGAACGCGTTCGGGCGCAGCACGGTCCAGTTCTCCGGCCCGTTGCGCAGCGGCAGCTGGTAGTGCGCGTAGAAGATGCCGCGCAGGTTGCCGTCCTCGTAGTTCTCGGCACCGATCTGCGCCCACACGCGATCGCGTCGCTCGTCGCTCACCAGCCAGTCGCCGTAGGCCTTGCCGCCGTTGATCGCGAACGACGGGCCGAGTGCCGCGAGGTCGATGATGCGGTTCCAGAGCCGCGGATCCTGATCCTCGTGACCGCCGAGCAGCGGCTCGCGGTAGCCCGTCAATCCCAGAACGGAGCCGCCGGTGAAGTAGCGGCGCACGGCGAGGCTGCCGGTGACGACATCGCCGCCGCCGGCGGAGCTGTTGATGAAGCCGAAGCTGCCGTCCATCGCCCACTCGGGTGACAGGAACAGCTCGTCGACGGCGACGCGTCCGCCGGTCCGGGTGTAGCGCGCGTCGTGCTGCGTCACGACGTCCGCGAGCCCTTGCACGCTCACCCGTGCGAGGTCGCCGGGACGGAACTCGAGCCAGGCGGAGCCGCCGTTCACCTCGAGGCGGTTCGCGTCCTTGAAGAAGGCGTAGCCGGCACCGGCGTGCGCGCGCACGTCGGCGTCGAGCTTCTGCAGCGCGACGTCCGCGCGCAGCACGGCGCCGAGCTCGGATGCGCGCTGGTAGTCCTCGCGTGCGGTGCGGAAGTCGCCGCGCTTGCGCGCGACGTCGCCGCGCAGCAGCCAGAGATCGGCCGGCGAGGCAGCGCTGGTCGGCTCCGCGTCGGCTCCCTCGATCTGGTCGCCGAGCAGGCCGTACGCGTCGAGGTCGTGATCCTGCGCCATCGCGAGGCGCGCAGCGAACGTCGCGTCGGCGCCGTGTGCGCGCGCGCTGTCGGCGGCGTCGGCGAACAGCGGGCTCGCGTCGCGCGGACGACCCTGCAGGTACACGCTCTGCGCGAGCGCGAGACGCGCCTCCGGACCGTCCTCCGGCGACGCGACCGCGTCGCGAGCGACCTGCTCGGCCTCCGCATAGCGCCCGGCCGCGAGCAGCGCGCGCGTCAGCTCGACGCGCAGGCCGTCCGCGCCGTGCGCGTCGATGACCGCGCGATACTCGTCCACCGCGAGCTCCGTCCGGCCAGCGTTCACCGCGTGACGTGCGGCCTCCAGCCGGCCGTCGACGTCGCCGGGATGATTCGCGACGTACGTCCTGTATCCGGCGTCCGCGACGTCGCGCTGGCCGAGCTTCGCCGCGAGACGCGCGGCGAGCAGCTCCAGGCTCGCGTCGTCCGGATTCGCCGTGCGGGCGCGGCTGGTGATCCGCGCCGCTTCCTCGTCGTCGCCGTCGCTCTCGAGCAGAACCGCAAGGCGACGCAGCGCCTGCGGATCGTCGGCGTGATCGTCGAGGACGGCGCGGCAGCTCGCGATCGCGCCGTCGCGATCGCCCGCCCAGTCCTGCAGCGAGGCGAGCTGCAGCAGCTGCTGGTCGTCGAGCGACGTGCGCGCCAGCGCGTCGAGCTCGGCTCGCGCCGGGGCGACCTCGCCGCTCTGCAGGTGGGCCTGTGCGAGCGCGAAGCGCGCCTCGACGTCGCCGGGTGCGCGCCTCGTCCACAGGCGCGCGAGGCGGAGCGCCTCGGCATCCTCGTGCGCCCACAGCGCGGTCAGCGCCTTGACGCGCAGGATCTGCGGATCCCGTGCTTGCTCCGGCAGCATGCGCGCGATCTGCCAGGCGTCGGCGTAGGCGCCGCGGCCGTTCAGCTTCCAGGACTCGGCGACCGGCGCCCACACGTCGGGCGACGTGCCGTACGCGGCGCGGGCGTCGGCGTTCGTTCGCGGAACGAAACGCCGGATCGACGTGGGACCCGCCGCGGCCGCGACCTGCACGCCGGGTACCGGTGCCGCGGCCGGCGGCGGCACGACCGCGAGGTGCGTCGCCTCGG
>JAIEPK010000590.1 GCA_019749875.1 Candidatus Binatia bacterium
GCGATGAACGCGCAGGACGGCGTGTCGGCATCGGCATCGGCGCGTGGCGCGGCGCACGGCGGCGCGCATGCGGCGTCCGCGTCGGACGCGCAGGCGCAGACCCCGACCCGTGACGCGGAGAATGCCGCGATCCTGAAGCGGGCGCGCCGGCGCGCCCGCGCCGAGGTCGGCTTCTACGCGCACCTGATGAGCTACCTCGGCGTGATCGGCTTCCTGGCCCTGCTCAACGTCCTCACCGCGCGCTACCCGTGGTTCCTGTGGCCGGCGCTCGGCTGGGGCCTCGGGCTGTTCGCGCACTACATGGCCGTGTTCGGCTCGCGGACCTTGAAGGAGCGTTACTTCTATCCGGCGGTCGAGCGCGAGGTGCGCCGCGAGACCATGAGCATGCGGACCGAGAAGCAGGCGAGCATCGACGAGCTGTCGGCGACCATCGCGCACGAGATCCGCAACCCGATCGCCGCCGCGAAGAGCCTGGTGCAGCAGATGGGCGAGGACCCGCGCTCGGTGGAGAACGTCGAGTACGCGAACGTCGCCCTCGAGGAGCTCGATCGCGTCGAGAAGAGCATCTCGCACCTGCTGCGCTACGCGAAGGAGGAGGACCTGACGTTCGCTCCGGCGAGCCTCGCCGGCGTGGTCGACGCGGCCCTCACCGAGATGCGCGCCAAGCTCGACGCCGGAAAAGTGGCGGTCGCGCGCAACTACATCGGCGGCCCGACGATCGTCGGTGACGCGGAGAAGCTGCGTCAGGTCTTCGCCAACGTCATCGACAACGCGATCGACGCGCTCGAGCCGGTCGAGCACGAGCGCAAGCTCGAGCTGTTCATCGAGAACGGGCTGCCGAACCGCGCCCGCGTGCGCGTTCGTGACAACGGCGTCGGCATCGCACCGGAGAAGATCGATCGCATCTTCAACCCGTTCTTCACCACCAAGCAGAAGGGCACCGGGCTCGGCATGGCGATCTCGAAGAAGATCGTGGAAGCGCACGAGGGCGCGATCGACGTGCTGAGCGAGCCGGGACGCGGCACCGAGTTCGTGGTGACGCTGCCGCTGCCGCACTGACGGCGCGCAGGACCGACCGGACGCAAGGCCATGCAGGGACGACTGCTCATCGTCGACGACGAGAAGGCGCTGGTGCTGGCGATCAAGGGCCTGCTCTCGAAGGAGGGCTACCAGATCGAGACGGCGTACAGCGGGGAAGAGGCCGTCAAGCTCATCGAGAGCGGCAGCTTCCACGTCGTCATCACCGACCTGAGCCTGGGCGGCATCACCGGCCTCGACGTCCTCGCACGCGCGCGCGCCGTCGACCCGGACGTCGCGGTGATCATGATCACCGCCTACGGATCGGAGAAGGTCGCGGTCGAGGCGATGAAGAGGGGTGCTGCCGACTACCTGCCGAAGCCGTTCGACAACGACGAGCTGCGCGTGGTCGTGCGCCGCGTGATGGAGACCGCGCTGCTGCGCCGCGACCACCGGCGGCTGCTCGAGCAGGTCCAGGGCAGCTACGGCTTCGAGAGCATCGTCGGCACGAGCCCGGTCATGCAGCGCATCTTCGCGACGATCGACAAGATCGCCGACACCGACGTGACGGTCCTCATCCGCGGAGACTCGGGCACGGGCAAGGAGCTGGTCGCGAACGCGCTGCACTACTGGAGCCCGCGACGTGCCAAGCCGGTCCTCGCGATGAACTGCGCGGCGCTGAACCGCGAGCTGGTCGAGAGCGAGCTCTTCGGGCACGAGAAGGGCGCCTTCACCGGCGCGGTCACGCGGCGCGAGGGCAAGTTCGAGGCGGCGCACGGCGGCACGCTGTTCCTCGACGAGGTCGGCGACATGCCGCTCGAGACGCAGGCGAAGCTGCTGCGCGCGATCCAGGAGAAAGAATTCGAGCGCGTCGGCGGCAACCACCCGATCAAGGTCGACGTGCGGCTCCTCGCCGCGACCAACCACGACCTCGAGCAGCTGGTGCGCGAAGGCCGCTTCCGCGAGGACCTCTACTACCGGCTGCGCGTGGTGGAGGTCGTCATCCCGCCGCTCGCCGAGCGGCGCGAGGACATCCCGCTGCTCGTCGACCATTTTCTGAAGCTCGCGGCCAAACGCTTCAACCGCGAGCCGAAGCCGCTCGATGGCGCGGCGCTGCGCGCGTGCTTGACGCACGCCTGGCGCGGCAACGTCCGCGAGCTGCGCTCGGCGGTGGAGCAGGCGCTGCTGCTCGCGTCGGGGCCGGAGATCACCGCGGCGGACCTGCTGCCGGGCGGCGTTGTGGAGCGCAACGCATCGTCCGAGCGCTTGCAGCCGGTCGGGTTCCAGCCGGAATCGCGCAACGGCGGCGCCGCATCCACCGGGCCGGCCGGCCCGGCGGATGCGAGCGCGACCGGCGCGGCCAGGGGCCTGTCGTTCCGCGAGGCGAAGGAGCAGCTGGTCGGCGACTTCGAGCGTCGCTTCCTGCTCGACGCGCTCCGCCGCAACGGCGGCAACATCACGCGCGCGGCGGAAGAGGTCGGCATGTACCGGCAGAGCTTCCAGCAGAAGATGCGCGAGCTCGGCATCACGCCCGACGACGCGGCCTGAGCGGCCGCGCGGCGGGACCAGGCGCGTCGCGCTCCTCGGCGACGCGACGTCAAGCAACCCTTCGGAAAGGAAGAAGGCGATGGGATTCGTGTCTCGACTGTACAACCTCGTCCGTGGCGGCCTCTCGAACTGGCTGGGCGGCCGCGAGCAGAAGAATCCGGCCGCCGTCTACGAGGCGGCGATCAACGAGCGCCTCGAGCAGTACGTCAAGCTCAGACAGGCGGCCGCCGGCGTGCTGTACATGCGCAGCAAGCTCGCGCGCGAGGTGGAGATGAAGACCGCCGCGCTGCGCGGGCTGGCGCGCGAGCTCGAGTATGCCGTCGACCACGATCAGGACGACGTCGCGCTCGCATTGATCGGACGCCGCGACGTGCTGTCGGCGGAGGTCGCGCGCGTCACCGAGGAGCTCGCGGAGCTGAACCGCGAGGCGGAGGCCGCGAAGAAGAACCTGGTCGCGTTCCAGGGCGAGGTGGCGCGGCTGCGCGAGGAGAAGGTCCGCATGCTGGCGAAGCTCGCCAACGCGAAGGCGCGCCTTCGCCTGCAGGAGACCATCAAGGGGATCTCGCCCGATGCGGACATTCGCGCGCTGGAAGAAGTTCGCGCGCACGTCGAGCGTCTGGTCGCCGAGGCGCAGGTGAGCCGCGAGGTCAACGATGTGGAGCTCGAGAAGAAGCTCGAGGGCATCCGTGAGGCCGAGGCGAGCAACGCCGCGCGCGCCCAGCTCGACGAGCTGAAGCGCGTGCGCAAGCGCTCGCTGGTGCCGCTCGACCTCGGCGAGAAGACCGAGAAGGCGCGCGCGACGAACGGGGCGGCGGCGATGTGACGTGCGGCCCGTGTGGGACGCGCTTCGCGGCGACGAGCGACGCTTCGACGTCGCCGAGGAGCGCGTAGCTCAGCTGCTGCCGGCGACCATGACCCGATGACAAGCGCGCTGCGCGGGGCGGGACCTTCGGCGTGTATCTCCGGAGATCCGCGCGACAGCGTCCTCATCGACCTCGACGCCGAGGGCGCGTAGCGCTTCGAACACCGGTCCCAGACCGGATGGCTCGACGAACACGTTGAGGTCGACGTCGTTGGTCGCCTGCGGGATACCGTACTGGCCGTATGCGAGCGCGCCGGCGAGCGCGTACGGGACCCGCGGGCCGCCAGCTCGTTTGCGATCCGCAATCCCGCCTCGAGCAACGCGGTCCTGCTCGCCGACGTCCTGCGGAAGCTGATCCAGAGCGAGAGCACGCCGCGCCACTGACGACGCCGCCGCACGCGTGAGCCGGCCCGACCCGCTCAGCGTGCCGGGCGCTTGGCCGTGCCGCGAGCGCTGGCGTGTCGGCGTGGCGCGACCGCGCTCGTTCGCGATCCGGCCTTCGCGACGCCGGCGCTCTTCTTTTGCGCGTCGCCGGAGCGCATCGCCGGAGCGGCGACGCGTGCGAGGAGCTCGCTCACCGTCGCACCCAGCGCGCGCACCGCGTCCGGCCCGCGCGTCGCGGCGCGGCTCACCAGCTCGAGGATGCCGGCCATGGTCGCGACCGCGAGGTCGTGCGAGATCGGGTTCGGCGCGCTGCGTGCGCCGGCCGTTCGGCCGGCGAGAACCGTCATCATGCTCGCGAAGCGGTCGAGCGCCTGCTCGCGCGCCGTGCGCGTGGCGGGGCTCGCGACCGCCGCCTCGGCCATGATCTGCAGCAGGAACGCCGGGCTCGCCGCGATCGATTCAAGGTACGCGTCGATCATCTGACGCAGGCGCGCGCGCCAGTCGCGGACGTTCGTGGTCTCGCGACCGCGTCGCTCGATGGCGGCGATGGTCGCGTCGGCGACGGTCGCGTGCAGCGCCAGGAACACCGACTCCTTGTCGGCGAAGTGCTCGTAGAAGGTCGTCTTCGAGATCTGTGCTGCGGCGGCGATGTCGGCGATCGTGGTCGACTGGTAGCCCTTCGCCGCCAGCGCCGCGGCGAAGCCCTCCAGGATCTGCTCGCGCTGCACGGCCGACAGCGCGGCCTTCCGCCGCTGATTGATACGAGCTCCCATCGGATCGTCGGCGGGTGTTACTAGCGTCCGAGGCCGAGGCGCTTCGGTGCGTCGGTCGTGAAGGTCGCGGCCGACGCTTCGCCGAGCGCCTCGAGGTCGTCCTGCCAGCGCACGAAGTACGTCGCGACGACGTTCGCCACCGTATTCCGATCGCTGCTCTGCGTGGCGTGCGGGAAGGCCGGCGCGGGATTCGCGGGCGGCTCGACGGCGCGCGGCACGTTGTCGGTCGGTCCGGGATCGCGGATCGGCTGCGCCTGCGCGCCGACGCGCGCCATGTCGATCGGCGCGCCCATGAGTGCCGCCGGCGTGCGGGTGGGAATCTTCTTCTGCGACCCACGGATGCCCGCGAACGACGCCACGAACGCATCGGGCGACGCGCCGATGCCCCACAGGATCTTCGAGAAGTCGTGGTTCCAGTAGAACTCGGGGATCACCCGATCGAGGTACGTCAAGCGCCGGTAGGCTCCGGTCGCGACGTCGACCGCGTAGAGATCGGCGCGGAAATCGCTGCCGTTGAAGTCGGCGAGGAACTGCATCGTCTGCGTCGAGCCGGTGTCCGGTGCGTCGAAGCCGGTGCGCTGCGCCGCGGCGGCGATCGCGCCATACCACGACCCGACGGTGCTGCCGCGGTTCGACATCATGATCACCGTGTTCATGTCGGGCGTGAAGATCGACTGCTCCTGGTAGAACGGTGCGTTGTCGCCGATCAGGGTCACGCGCGGGGCTTCCGGCGTCGCACCGTCGCCGAACACGCGCATGGAGTAGACGCGCATGTTGCCCCAGCCGGGCGGCGTCTCCTGGAACGGCGAGTTGCGGCCGCCGGCCGCAGAGAAGAGGAAGCCCTTGCCGTCGGGCGACCAGGGCTGCGTCTCGTACGCGCCGTACGGCGGACCGACCACGCGCACGTTGCGCAGCATCGGCACCCCGCGCTCCACCGCGAAGTCGCCGAGCAGGATCTGCCACGTCTGCCCACCTGCCGACAGCGGGTGCGCCTCGACGTGCGTCCACACCACGTGCTCTCCGTCGGGCGACCAGTAGGCGTGGAAGTTGTCGTACGGCACGCCGCTCGCGGCCCCGTAGACCGCGCCGTCGTCCGGATCGGAGGTGGTCGTCAAGCGGTGCGGCCGGGACCCGTCGGGGCGCATGACGTACAGGTCGCCGCCGTAGCCGCCGAGCCCCGGTCCGCCGAGGTGGAGCGGCTGCTGGCCGAACGAGTGGAAGAGGATCCAGTCGCCCTGCGGCCGCTCCTGTGCGAAGCCGTTCGGACCGGCGACCGTCGTGCAGGTGAGGCACTTCTGGTCGCTGCCGTCGACGCGCGCCCGGTACACCTGACGCACCCCCGCCGCGTCGAGCTCGCTCGAGAGCACGTCGCCGCTGCGCGTCCACGAGGCGTCCTGACCGAACCCGTACGACAGGGGCTTCACCTCGAACGGTGCGGAGAAGTAGGGGCCGACGAGCGATCGCGCCGCGGCCGCGCGCGGCCAGAGCCAGCCGGCGAGCACCGTCGCGAGGATGACGATCACCGCGTCGCGTCGTTTGGTCATTGTCGTCCGTCCCTTTCCGCGGCACGTGTCGATCGCGCCGAAGGCCCGCGAGTACCATGTGGTATTCACCGCGTACAAGACGGTACCTTCGTGGAGAGGCGTGCGCCGGCTGCGCCGCGCCGGCGCGTCACGCCGGGAGCGAGGTGCCGAGGAGCGCGAGCGTCTCGTCGAGCGCGCGGCGGGAGAGCTCGGGATCGCGCGCCGCCGGCCAGACGCGGCGCGACGGCTTGCGCTCGAAGTCGAACACCTCACCGCTCCGCGCGACGACGTCCGGATCGTCGAGCAGCCACGCGGCGGCCGCCGCCGAGCGCTCCGGCGTGCTGGTGTCCGGGAGCAGCGGCGAGATCCAGCGCAGGGCCGTGGACCACAGCAGCCGGACCGGCGCGGGTGCGGTGCGTGCGAGTCCGGTGCCGGCCATCAGCCCCGGATCGAGGGTGAAGAATGCCGTGCGCTCGGCCGGGACGCGGCGCGCCAGCTCCATCGCCGTGAGCATGTTGAGCAGCTTGCTCGTGGCGTAGCGGTCGAAGCCGCGCTGCCGGTCGGACGGGCCGTCCGCGTCGCCGCGCGCGAGCGCTTCGATCGAGGTGAAGCGCGCGCCCCGGAAGCCGAAGATGGTCGCGGTGCGGTTCTCCGGGTTGTGCGTGCCGCTGCCGATGAAGACGACGCGTCCGCCCTCGAGCCGCGGCAGCAGCCCGACGGTGAGCGCGGTCGCGGCGACGTGATTGACGGCGATCGTCTCCTCGAAGCCGTCGGCAGAGAGCCGTGTCCCAGCCACCTGCTGGACGCCGGCGTTGTTCACCAGCCCATGCAGCGGACCTTGCCACTCGGCGACGAACCGCCGCACGTCGGTCAGCGACGCGCAGTCCAGCCGTCGCACCTCGGCGCGGCCACCGAGCTCGCGCGCGACCTCCGCGCCGCGGCCGACGTCGCGCACGGCCAGCACCACGTGCTGGTCGGGCAGCGTCGTCAAGGTACGGGCGATCGCGCGCCCGAGACCCTGGGTCGCACCGGTGACGATCGTCGTCTTCGACCGTGCCGTCATGGTCTCCGCCGTCCACCATGCCGCGCGATGGGGGTCACGCAAGGGGATCGGCGGGTCGCCGCCGGCGAATGCGTTGCACGCATGTACGTGAGGCGGGAAACGTACGGCTGCGCGAAGCCTCGCCTTCGGCGCGTCGGATCTGACCACGCCGGTCGAACGCATCCGCGGGCTTGCTCCGGAGCGCCGCTCGCCGTCGTCAGCGGAGGCGCGGACGCGAGGCGAGCAGCGCCGCGGCCGCCATCGCTGCGGTCGCCTCCGCGGCCAGCAGCGCGAGCGCGAAGCCGGCAGGGATGCCGTCGACGACCACGCTCACCAGCCGGCCCAGGAGGAGCCCGCCCATGATGCAGAGGTCCGCCCACAGGCCGACCACCTGCAGCGCCGGACGCAGCGCGCACACGAGGAGGAAGAGCCCCATGCCGACGTGCATGCCGCCGTACGCGGCGCGGATCTCGCTGTGCGCGGTCGGGCCCACCAGCGTGATGTCGAGCGGTGCCATGAGCTCGCCGGGAGTGGTCAAGCCGTGCCAGCCGATGATCGTCAGCACGAGGCCGCAGATCACGAGCAGCACGGGGGTCAGGCGCTGCGGATCGAGACGGGACACGGGGGTGCTCCTAGCGCTCGACCAGCAGCGCTGCGCCGATCACGCCCGCCGAGTCCCCGAGCTGGTGCTTGACGATCGGCGTCGTCAGCTCGTCGTTGAAGATGCGGCGCGCGACCGCGTCGTGGCCGCGGTCGTAGAGCAGCGCCAGGTTCGAGAGCCCGCCGCCGAGCACGACCACCGACGGGTCGAGGATCGCGATCAGGTTCGCGACCGCGCGTCCGAAGTGGTCGAGCCAGGTGTCCATCACCCGCACCGCGACCGCCTCGCCGCGAGCGGCGCGCGCCGCGACGTCGCTGGCCGACG
>JAIEPK010000387.1 GCA_019749875.1 Candidatus Binatia bacterium
CCTGCACCGCGAGCGCTCGCGCCTGCTGGCCTCGTGGGGCTGGCACCTGGCGAGCTGGCTCGCCGGCGCGGGCGAGGTCTGGCTCGCGCTGTACTTCCTCGGACACCCGGTCGACGTCGGCACCGCCTTGCTGCTCGAGAGCCTCGGTCAGGCGGTGCGCGCCGCGGCGTTCGCCGTGCCCGGCGCGCTCGGCGTGCAGGAGGGCGGCTTCGTCGTCCTCGGTGCCGCGCTCGGCATCGGTGCCGAGACCTGCCTCGCGCTGTCGATCGCCAAGCGCGCGCGGGAGATCCTCCTCGGGGTGCCCGGTCTGGTGGCCTGGCAGACCGACGTCGCCCGTTCCGTCTTCGAGTCGCGGCCGACGGTCGCAACTTCTGCTAGGGAAGCCAGCTCATGATTCCGGCACACCGCACCCGTCCGGCGTTCGTCAAGATGCTCAACACGGGCGGGCGCGGCATGCGCTCGTTCGTCAGGCTCGAGCCGGCGGACCTGCTCGCCGCCGCCTGCCGGCGCACCGGCCTCGACGACTTCGGCGACGCGACGTTTCGCGAGCCCTTCGAGCGCGCGGTGCGCTCGATCGACGCCGAGGCGCACCTGAACCTGATCGGCCGCATCGCGGCGCGCCAGGACATGCTGCGGCTGCTGTCGAACCGCCTGCGCATGATCGACGACGCGAAGCGCCACCCGGAGATCACCGCCGGTCCGGTCCGCCGGCCGATCTTCGTGACCGGCCTGCCGCGCACCGGCACGACCTTGCTGCACGGGCTGCTCGCCCAGGATCCGGCGAATCGCGCGCCGCTCACCTGGGAGATGATGTACCCGTCGCCGCCGCCGCGCATGCGCGGCGCGAAGCCCGATCGCCGCGCCGAGCTGTCGGCGCGCCAGATCCGCTGGTTCCACCGCATGGCGCCGGAGTTCCGCAAGATCCATCCGACCGGCGCGGACCTGCCCGAGGAGTGTCTGGTCATCGCGAGCCACGCCTTCGTGAGCTTCCAGTTCCAGACCATGTACGACGTGCCGTCGTACGAGACCTGGCTCGAGCAGCAGGATCTGCACGACTCCTACCTGTGGCACCGGCGCTTCCTGCAGCACCTGCAGTGGAAGTGGCCGGCGCGGCGCTGGGTGCTGAAGGCGCCGGCGCACCTGTTCGGCCTCGAGGCGCTGCTCGCGGCGTATCCCGACGCCGGCATCGTGCTCACGCACCGTGCACCGCTCGAGGTCGTGGGCTCGCTCGCGAGCCTGACGGTCGCGCTGCGCAGCACGTTCAGCGACGACGTCGATCCGATCGCGGTGGGCGAGGAGATGACCGAGCGCTGGTCGCGCGCGCTGTTCGGCGCGCTCGCGCTGCGCGACGCGGGCCGTGTGCCGGCGGACCAGGTCGCCGACGTCCTCTATCCCGATCTGATGCGCGATCCGATCGGCGTGGTGCGCGCCATCTACGAACGCTTCGACACCGAGCTCACGCCGGACGCCGAGGCGCGCATGCGCGAGTTCCTCGCACGCAACCCCAAGAACAAGTCCGGCCAGCACCGTTACACGCTCGAGGAGTTCGGCCTCGACGCCGGGCGCGAGACCGTGCGCTTCGCCGACTACGCGCGGCGCTTCGGCCTGTGATCCACGCCCCGCGGGGCGTCGTCGTTCCGTGATCGCCGTCTTCGCAAACGAGCTGCGCCTGCTGCTGCGGGATCGCGGTGCGCTGGTCTGGCTCGTGCTCGGGCCGGTGATCGTGATGTCGGTGATCACCGCCGCGCGCTACCAGAGCGGCAAGGGCCCGCAGCTGCTGCTGCCGATCGTCAACGAGGATCAAGGACCCGTGTCGCGCGCCTTCGTCAAGCTGCTCGCCGAGCGCGCGACGCCGGTCGAGATGACGCGTGCCGAGGCCGAGTCCCTGGTGCGCGATCAGGGCAGGGCGCCGGGCGCGATCGTCTTTCCGGAGGGTCTCAGCCGGCGGTATCTGCAGGGGCGCACCAGCGACGTCCTGCTGCTCACCGATCCGGCGGAGTCGATCGGCCTCAACCGCCTCAAGGTCGCGCTCCTGCTGATGAGCCGCGACGCCGCGGATCTCGCCGATCCGATCGGCAATGCGCGCATCGAGCTGGTCGAGCAGAACCTCACCGGCGACCAGATCTCGCGCAAGTCGCACGAGCAGAACGTGCCCGGCTTCACGATCATGTTCACGCTGCTCGGCGTGGTGTACGGCACGGCGTCGTCGATGCACCGCGAGACCAAGTCGGGAACGCTCGCGCGGCTGCTGATCGCACCGCTCGGCTTCGGCCGCATCGTCTACGCGAAGCTCGCGCTCCGCGCCGCGATCGGTGCGGCGCAGATGCTGGTGCTGCTGGTCTGGGGCCGCATGGTCTTCGGCATCTCGCTCGGCACGTCGCCGACCGCGGTGCTGCTGATCTCGCTCGCGACCGGCTTCGCGTCGGTCGGGCTCGGCGCGTTCGTCGCCGGCCTCGGACGCAGCGACGCGCAGGTGCTGCCGCTGACGCTCGCGATCGTGCTGCCGCTGTCGGCGGTCTCCGGGCTGTGGTGGCCGCTGCACCGCCAGCCCGACTGGATGCAGGGCGTGGCCCATGTCGCGTTCCCGAGCTGGGCGATGCAGGGCGTGACCAACCTCGTGCTGCGCGACCGCGGCCTCGCGTCGATCGGCGCGCCGGGTGCGGTGCTGCTCGCCGAGGGCCTGCTGCTGATGGTCCTCGGCGTCTGGCTGTTCCGCCTGCGCGTCGCGACGCGCTAGTCCGAAGCCTCCGCGCGCGCAGCGCGCGGCCGAGCGTCAGCGAGCGCGGGGGGTGGGGCCCCGGCAAGCTTGGCTTGACGGGGCGAGGGGGCGCGTGCCCCCTCGTTTCACTCGACGGGCGGTGGTCCGAAGCCTCCGCGCGCGCAGCGCGCGGCCGAGCGTCAGCGAGCGCGGGAAGTGGGGCCCCGGTAAGCTTGGCTTGACGGGGCGAGGGGGCGCGTGCCCCCTCGTTTCACTCGACGCGGCGGTGGTCCGAAGCCTCCGCGCGCGGAGCGCGCGGCCGAGCGTCGGCGAGCGCGGGAAGTGGGGCCCCGGCAAGCTTGGCTTGACGGGGCGAGGGGGCGCGTGCCCCCTCGTTTCAAATGTACGCGCGCACGCCGAGCGACACGAACAGCGAGTCCAGGTTGCCGTCGAGGGTCGGGCCGTCGCCGATCTGCAGCGTGTGCCCGCGCGACACGACGTACTTCGCCTCGAGGCCGAAGGCGATGTCCGAGGTCACGAAGTAGTCGATGCCGCCGCCGAATGCGCCGATCACGCCGAGCGCGTTGCCGGTGACCGGCTCGCCGGCGCTGCCGGCGTCGTTGACCTCGGTGCTGTCGAAGCCGACGCCGACGAGCACGTACGGATCGACGTGCGGGTCGTCGAGCGGAAAGTGCAGCTTCGGCTGCAGCAGCACCGGGAAGACCGCGTACTCCGCGCTGCCACCGCCGGGCAGCTCGAAGCGCAGCTCGTAGTTCTGTCCCGACAGCTCGAGGTCGAACCAGCGCCCGAAGGTCATGCCGATGCCGACCGCGAAGTACGGAGCGAAGTTGCTGCCGAGCATCGACTGCTCGGGCTCGGTGTGGATACCGTCGAAGACGTCGCCCGCCATGCGGACGGCGCCGCCGAAGCGGGCGTTCAGGTACGGGCGGTACGCGTCGCGCAGCTCGGCGAGGCGGCCTTCTTCGACCCCGATCTCGGGGTAGAAGAGGCGCAGCCCGAAGGTCAGCACGCCGGCGTTCAGGTCGATGGTCTTCTTCGTCCCGTTCGCGTCGTAGGTCTTCTCGCCCGTCAAGTAGTATTTGCCCTCGACCCCGGCTGCGATGTCGTTCGACAGGTAGTACTCGACCCCGCCGCCGAACGCGCCCATGGCGCGCAGGCTCGTCAGGCTGCCGCTGCTCGCCCACACCGTCGGGACCTTCTCGTCGTTGATCTGCGCGATCGCGAGGCCACCGCCGAGGAGCGCGTAGGGAACGAGACGGTCGCCGAGCAGCGGGTAGCGCAGCCGCAGCTGCGGCAGCAGACCTTCGATGCCGAGCTCGGCGGCGCGGCCGTACTCGCTGGTCTCCAGGTACAGCTCGTAGGCGTCGAACGAGAACTCGAAGCCCAGATAGCGGTTGAAGTTGGCGCCGATCGACACGCCGGCGACGTCGTTCGCCTTGGTGATCGGGTTGCTCTCGCCGATGCGCACGCCCATGTAGAGCCGCGGCTGGTCGCTGTCTTGTGCGCGCGCCGCGGGTACCGCGGCGAGCAGCATCGTCATGGCGGCGACGGTGGCGGCGGCAAGCCGGCCGGACCTGTCGAGCGCGCCGCCGTGCCGCACGGCGCTGTCGCTCCTGCTGCATCCCATGGCCGGCAGGATAGCGGAACCGGGCCGGGTCGGATTCCCGATTCAGGCGCGCGACGTCGGCGCATGGCGCCGAATGGCAAGCCCGGCCGGTGTCCGCGGAGTGCGGCGGCGTGCGGCCGCGCCGCCGCACTCCGCGGGCGGAGGTGCTGCGTGCGCCGATCGTGCTTCGGTTCGTGACGATCCCGCGCTCGACGAGCAGGTCGCCGAGATCGCGCGCACGACGGGCGCGAAGGCCACCGCCGCGGCGAGGCGCCACCGCGGACATCCACGGTGATACCCGCAGGCGTTCGCCGCCGGCCGACAGGCGGCCGTTGCCGTCAATCGACCAACGGCGAGCGGTGCGAGGCGACAGGTGGCGGAGACGGCCATCACCGACGAATCACGCGTCGTTCATCACGAGGCAGGATTCGCAGGCCGTCGTGCGCTCGTGCGTCGCATGGTCTTCATCTCGTCCCGAGAAGCTCGTCCCGAGAAGCGGCGCGCCGTGCCGGTGGTCGACGTCGTGCTCTTCGTGCCGGTCCTGCTGTACGGCTGCGGGCTCGCGGTGCACGACGCCGCGGGGACGGGCATCCTGCTGCTGTTCGCGACGGTCGCCGTCGGCACGGTCGAGCAGGTACTGCACGGCTACGTGAGCCTCGAGCTGGCCATGGCGATCCTCGTCGGATCGTCCGTCGGATCACAGCTCGGCGCCTGGACGACGCACGTGCTGCCGAACCGGACGCTGCGCCTCGCGTTCGCGCTGCTGGTGACGGCGACGGTGGCGATGATCCTCTGGGATCTGGCGCGGCTGCTGCGCTGAATCGCCTGCGGACGCCGTCATCGTCGGCTGCGCGACCAGCGTGACCTTCGGAGCGCCCGCCGCGGGGACTGCGACGCTGGCACGTGCAGGCAAGACGTCCGACCGCCCGGCTGATAAAGCGCCGCCCGCACTCCGGAGGGGACCCATGCGCAACCGCCGATCGATCGCCGCCGCTCTGCTCGCCGTCCTGCTCGCGATGGGCCTCGTGTCCGGCGCGCGCGCGGAAGAGGGGACCGTCAATCCGTGGTCCTTCGAGATCACGCCGTATCTGTGGCTGCCCGAAGTGCAGGGCACGATCCGGATCCGCGACGAGACCGCGAACCTCAACGTCACCTTCAACGACGTCTTCGACCTGCTCGGCGCCGGCAACCTGTTCGCCGCGGGCGGTCACGCCGAGGTCCGCTACGATCGCTTCTCGTTCTTCCTCGATGCGTTCGGCGGCACCGTGCGACCGACCGCCACGGTGACGACGGGCAACCTGGTGCAGCGCACGGCAACCGCGGACGTGGTCACCAACTGGTCGTTCTTCGAGTTCGGTCCGACCTACCGCGTGCTGCAGTGGCCGATGGACGACGCCGGTCGCCCGATCACGCTCGACGCGCTGGTCGGTGGGCGGCTCATGTACTTCTACGACTCGCTGACGATCGACGGCA
Organism: Candidatus Binatia bacterium; assembly: GCA_019749875.1. GTDB lineage: Bacteria > Desulfobacterota > Binatia > UBA12015 > UBA12015 > VGTK01. Next base: position 5,799 of record JAIEPK010000387.1, read on the forward strand.
GCGGCGGCCGCTTCAACCGCTACGCGAACGCGAGCAGCACCTGGGTCGACCCGTTCGTCGGCGGGCGCTTCGCGGTGCCGGTGTGGGGCGATCTCGACGTCGTCTTCCGCGGCGACATCGGCGGCTTCGGCGCCGGCTCGGAGCTCGCGTGGAACGTCATCGGCGGCTTGCAGTACATCCTGCCGTGGCAGCCGGGCGGGGCGCAGACGTCGCTGGTCGCGGTGTGGAAGACGCTCAGCTTCGACTACGAGTCGGACCGCCAGGTCACCTCCAACCTGACGTTCAGCGGTCCGGCGTTCGGCCTCTCGTTCCACTTCTGAGCGGAGAGCCTCGTCGTGACGTCACGGCACAGCGGGGTCGGCGATCCGCCCGGACGTGCGCCGGGCGCCGCGGTCAAGGCCGCGTCCCCCGTCGTCCATCTGCCCGGGCCGGTCGAAGCGCGCCTCGTCGACTTGCGCAGCGCCGCGGACGCACTCGCGACGCAGCTCGGCATGTCGAGCGTCGCGGCCGGCCGCCTGCTGTCCGCCCGTGCCGACGAGGTGCGGCGCGCGCTGGTCGCGCTGCGCGCGGCGCTCGCGGCCGCCGGACTTCTGTCCCCGGGCGGTCCCGAGGAGTCGATCGCGCAGCTGTCGGACCTGCTCGCCCGGTGCGCGCCGCTGCATCAGCGGCCGCGTCTCGCGCGCCACGCCCGCAAGCTCCTGGAGGCGGCGTCGGACGTGCACGGCGACGTCGTGGCGGCCGCGGCGCAGGCGCAGCGACGCCTCGACCGGCCGGTCCTGCAGGCGCTGCGCCGCTTCGACCGGGCGCACGGCGAGCTGCAGCTGCAGTGCACGGCGGGTGCCGCAGTCGACCGCCTGACGGGCGGCCTGCGCGGCGCGGCGCTCGACCAGCGTCGCCGCAGGCTCGAGGAGGAGGTCGCGGAGCTGTCGCGCCGGCTCGAAGAGCGGCACGCCCGGCTGGCCGCACAGCGAGAGATGAGCGCCGTGCTGTGGCGTGAGCTCGACGCCGAGCTGCTCGAGAGCGTCGAGGAGGTCGGGTCCGAGCTGGCCCGTCTGCTCGCATGAGCCTTTGCATTTTGGCGCGCACAGGCAAGACTCCGGGCGGCTCTCGCGCTTTGTCGACAGGAACGAACGCGGCGTGCCCGGGAGCCGGTCGCCGCAGCTCGGACGTAGAGGAGGTGTCATGAGGAGATGCGCTTTGCGGGCGATCCCGCTGGTCGCGGTCGGCATCGTGCTGCTCGCCGCAGGAGCGAGGGCGGAGGACGCGTCGAAGGCGCCACCTGCACCGGCTGCACCGGCGCCACCCCCCGCGCTCGATCCACGAGCGGTCGAGGTCCTGAAGGCGGCCAGCGCTCGTCTCGCTGCTGCGCAGACGCTGTCCTTCAATGCCACCACCGAGTACGAGAGCCCGTCGCGGCTCGGACCTCCGCTGGTGTACACGACGCTCTCGGAGGTCACGCTGCAGCGTCCCGACAAGCTGCGCGTGATCACGCCGGGCGACGGTCCGCCGTCGGAGTTCTACTACGACGGCAAGAGCATGATGGCCTACTCGCCGGCTGCCGATCTGGTGGCGGTGGCGAGCGCGCCGCCGACGATCGACGCAGCGCTGCAGCAGGCGTACGAGTCGGCGGCGATCTACTTCCCGTTCACCGACGTGCTGGTGGCGGATCCGTACGGCGACCTGGCCCCGATGCTGAAGAAGGTCTTCTACATCGGTCAATCGAAGGTCGTCGGCGGCACGACCACCGACGTGATCGGCATCGTCACCGGCGATCTGTTCGGGCAGATGTGGATCGGCGCCGAGGACAAGCTGCCGCGCGCCTACCGCGTGACCTACCTCGACGATCCGCAGCGGCTGCGTCAGGCGGTGGTGTTCTCGAAGTGGGTGGTCGACGGCAAGGTCGACGGCGACGCGTTCACGTCGGCGAAGGCCGCGGCGGGGAAGCAGATCGCGTTCGCGCGTCCCGACCCGCAGGTGCCGCAGGTGGTGCTCGACGCGATGAAGGCGCGCGCCGCGGCGCAGCCGGCCAAGAAGAACGGCAAGTGAGCGACGTGAGGAAGGAGCACCGGATGAAGACTCGCATCGTCGGCTCGATCGCGGCCCTCGCGGTCGCGGTTTCTTGCGGCTCGGCGTTCGCCTGGTCGCACACGGGATTCCGCGGCGGCACGGCCTCGGGTGGCGGCGGCTCGTGGAGCGCCGACGGCTTCCGCGGCGGCACGGCGTCGGGCGGCGGCGGCTCGTGGAGCGGCACCGGCTTCCGCGGCGGCACGGCGTCGG
>JAIEPK010000106.1 GCA_019749875.1 Candidatus Binatia bacterium
CATCCCCCCTTCGTGTCAGGAGGGAGGACAAAATCGCTGACGCGTTATGAGGGGACAGAATCGCTGACGCACGACAAGCGTGCGCGCGGGGGTTGACAGCCGCAGGTGCCGCTGACTACGAAGAGGGCACTTCTGAGGGGAGGACGACCCGCTGCAGCTGCGCGCACCTCAGCCCGCGGCCCGACGGATTCACTGTCGGTCGCTGGCCGCGCTCCTGCTCGGACTGCTGGTTCTCGGCAGTCCCGGGCTGGTGCATTCAATCGACGAAGGAACCACGGATTTTCGTACGCTCCAGCTCGATGGAGCACGTAATCTGGGGGGCTTCGGCGGCAGTACCGGCACACGCAAGTTCCGCCGTTCTGCTGACGGCGAGCTGAGTGCGGAGCCAGTAAAACGGCCCTTCATGACGCTCGGCGATCCGGCGAGCGAGCGGATGCAGAGCATCGCTCTCGTCAAGCCGCTGAGCGACGTCTCGCAGGTCGAGATCTTCCCCATCGCCAAAGATGGCCTGCGCGTGTATCGCGGGCCGGAGTTCATCGAGCGCCACGTGACCGTTCGACGCGGCGACACGTTCGAGGACCTGCTGCAGCTGTACGACATCGAGCGCAGCGAAGCTCTGGTCTGGCACGCCGGCACGCGCGCGACGTTCGATCTCGCGAAGCTCCGTCCCGGACGGTCCTTGACGGTGTTCTTCGAGCGGGAGAGCGGCCGTGTCGCGGCGCTCGAGTACCGCATCGACGCGATGAACGTCCTGGTTGCCGAGCGTGGCGTCAATCGCGAGATTCGCGCGCGCGTCGCGCGCATCCCGTCGTCGACCGACTTCCGCGTGATCGTCGGAACGCTCGAGACCAACATGGCGGCCGATTGCGCCGCAGCCGGTATCCCGGCGCGCATCACCGCCGAGCTCGCCGACATCTACGGCTGGATCATCGACTTCGACCGCATGAAGCGCGGCGACAGCTTCCGCGTCGTGTACGAGGTCGCGATCGGCGAGGACGGCAACGTCGTGCAGACCGGCCGCATCCTCGCGGCGGCGATCGAGACCGACGGCGAGCGTCACACCGCGGTGCTGCATACCGCGCCCGACGGCACGCCGGGCTACTACGACCTCGACGGTCATCCGCTCGACCGCGGCATCTTGCGCTCGCCCCTCGAGTACACGCGCGTCTCGTCCGACTTCTCGCGCTCGCGCTTTCACCCGATCCTGGCGCGCAATCGAGCGCATCAGGGCGTCGACCTCGCGGCGCCGCACGGTACGCCGGTGCGCGCGATGGCCGACGGCAAGGTCACCTTCGCGGGGTGGTTCGGTCAGCTCGGTCGCACCGTTCGCATCGAGCACGCGAACGGCTCGTACGAGTCGGTCTACGGCCACTTCTCGCGCATCGCGAGCTCGGTCGAGGAAGGGCGCAAGGTCCGCAAGGGCGAGATCATCGGCTACGTCGGGCGAACCGGCCTCGCCACCGGTCCGCACCTCCACCTCGAGCTGCTGGTCGACGGCGAGCACGTCGATCCGATGGATCTTCTCAGGCCGGGCCGTCGTCCCAAGCTGCGCATCGCTCCCGAGACGGTGCCGCTCGAGGGCAGGCAGCTCCTGCTGGTGAGCGCACTGCAATCGGTCGACGGCGACGGGCCCGTTCGGCTCACGCGCCTGAGCGTGCCGTTCGGCACGGGCGCACGCCCACAGATCCAGTAGTCGCCAGACAGCCGCTGTCGTGCTTGGCGACCGCGTGCGCCAAGACCGCGTCCGCCGCGACAATTGTCTTGACTGCCCGCTGCGATGCGGTGTACCCGCACACGTCGCCGGCGGACGGCACGCCGTCGGGACGACGCAGCCCGTCGCCCGCGCACGATCCGCTCGCGGCCTCGTCACCCCGAAGCGGAGGGATTCACGTCATGACGACTGCCGAACGCCTGGGCCGTGTACCATTCCTGCTCACGTCCCTCCTGCTGCTCGGTGCGCTCGCACTGTCGCCGACGCGGGCCGAGGCGGCGCTCACCAAGAGCCAGCAGCGCTGCGTCAAGGTGCAGAACACGAACCTGCGCAAGGTCGTGGCGCAGATCGGCAAGCGACTCTCGGCGTGCGTCAAGCGGATCGGCAACGGTCAGGACCCGCGCACGCTTTCCGCCTGCGTTTCCGCCGACGATCAGGGACGAATCGCGCGCGCCACGGCCAAGACGGCAGCCGACGACGTACGGCTGTGCCAGGGCAGCGACAGTCACGGCGATCCCAAGATGCCGCCGGTCTTCTACGGCGGCGCGGCGAGCACCAACGCCGCTGCAACGGCTGCCGCGATGACGACGATCCCGACCGTCTTCGGCGCCACCGAGGCCGTCCTGTCGCCGGCCAGTGAGGCCGAGGGGCTGGGCTTCGATTGCCAGCAGGCCGTCGTCTCGAGCCTGCAGCGCTGCCAGGCAGCGATCTTGGTGGCGTTCGAGAAATGCAAGAAGAGCGCCCTGCAGACGGGCGCCTCGACGCCGGCCGAGCTCGCGTCGTGCCTGGGCTCCGACCCGCGCGGTGCGGTCAGCGCGGCGTGCATCGAGGATTTCGATGCCCTGCTCGACAGCGCCGGTCAGTGTACTGCCGCGGGCATCACGATGGCGTTCGTCGACAGCTATTCCGGCGTCTGTCCCTGTGCGACCCCGTTCGACATCGCATGCCTCCATCGCTGCCTGGCGCGGCCGACGACGTGTGCGGTGTGCAGCGCGATCAGCGACACGGACGTCCTGGGAGCGAACTGCGACACGTACGACGACGGCCTCGCCAACGGGTCCTGCGGCTCGACGTCGCTCGCGTTCGTCGATCCGCCGTCGAGCCTGCTGCGCTGACCGCGATCGCCGCGAGCCTGCGATCGCGGCCGTGCGACGTCAGTCGGTGTCGAGGCCGTGGAAGGCGAGCCCGGTCAGCACCTTCGGGTGAAAGTACGTCGACTTCTGCGGCATCGTCAGCGCGGCGCGCGAGATCGACAGCACGTCGGACACGCGCGGCGGCGGCAGCAGGATCGCGAGGTCCGCGTCGCCGGCCTCCACCGCATCGAGTGCCTCGCGATCGTCGTGCGTGTAGGTGAAGCGGTCGGCCGGGATCCCCGGCAGGACCGCCTCGTGCAGGAAGGACACCTCGAGCGCGCGCAGCTCCGCGGCAAGCCCCTCGAGCGGCGTCTTCTCGGTCGCCTCCACGAGCCAGCCCTGGGCGTGACCGCGACGCACGAGCCCGAGCCGCAGCTCCCCGTTCGCCGAAGGCTGCTCGAGCTTCGCGAGCAGTGCCGCGCCGTCCGGCAGCTCGGTCACGCGGCACGTCGCCTGCAGACGCGCCAGCAGCGCATCGTGCTCCGGCGCGTCCTTCAGCAGGCGGTGCGTCGGCAGAACGACGAGGCCCGGATCGCGCGTCGAGCACAGATAACACAGCACGAAGTCGTAGGCGTGCGGCTTGCCCTTGTCGGTCTCGACGGCGCGCCGCTCGTCGCGGTACGCGAGCGAGATCTCGTAGCGATGGTGGCCGTCGGCGATGAAGACCTGCTGCTCCGCGACCCGGCCGACGAGCTGCGCGACGCTCGCCGCATCGGTGATGCGCCACAGGCGGTGCGTGACGCCGGCCTTGTCGGTGAACTCGGCGAACGGCTGCTTGCCAGCGACGAGCGACGCGAGCTCGAGCGCCACGTCGACGAGGCCGAAGATCGGGCTCAGGTTGGTCCGGCACGCGCGGATCAGGTTCAGGCGGTCCGCCTTCGGTCCCGCGAGCGTGCGCTCGTGCGGCAGCACGACGTTCGCCGAGAACGGCTGCAGCTCGAGCGCCGACAGCAGCCCCCAGCGCTCGTTGCTGCGGCCCTGCACGTCGAAGCGCTGCGCGTAGACGAAGAACGCTGGCTCGCCGTCGGTGGCGAGCCAGCCCTTCTTCTGGAAGTCCGCGAGCAGGCTCGCGGCGACGCGATAGGGCTCGTCGCCCTTGGGCAGGATCAGGTGCACGGCATTTGCGGGGCTCTGCTCGGCCAGGCGCTCGCGCTCGCGCGCGTCGATGACGTCGTAGGGCGGCGCGACCAGCTCGCGAAGCGGGCCGGCGGCCTCGGTGTAGCGCAGGGCGCGGAAAGGGCGGATCAGAGCCACGTCGTTCTCCTGAGGTTTTGACTGCCGACCGCCGGGCGGCGCGCGGCTTCGGAATGCCGATCGATGTAACACGCCGTCGGCGATGCGAAATCCGCGCACCGCGCGCGGGTGCGGCGACGTCCGCGACACCGCAGCGGCGGCTCGGCTAGCCGCGCCAGCGAGGGCGTGGCGTTCGACCAGGGGCCGCGACCGACCGCGTGGCGTTCAACGCGGGGCGCGAGCGAGCGTGCGGCGTTCAACGCGGGGCGCGACCGACCGCGTGGTGGCCGATGTCCCGCCGGTACTGCATGCCGGGAAAGCGGATGCGCGCCACCGCCGCGTAGGCGCGCTCGAGCGCGCTCGCGAGCGAGTCGCCGAGTGCGGTGACGCCCAGCACGCGACCGCCGTCGGTGACGACCGTGTCACCGCTGCGCTTGGTCCCGGCGTGAAAGACGATGCAGTCCGGGGTCGCGTCCGCGTCGCGCAGGCCTTCGATCGTGCCGCCCTTCGTGACGGCCCCGGGATAGCCCGGTGCGGCGATCACGACGCACGCCGCCGCGCGCGGATCCCACTCGAGCGTCACGCGGTCGAGCGTGCCGTCGATCACGGCGTCGCAGACCTCGACGAGGTCGCTCTGCAGCCGGACCATCAGCGGCTGGCACTCGGGGTCGCCGAAGCGGCAGTTGAACTCGAGCACGCTCGGCACGCCGCCGTCGATCATGAGCCCCGCGTAGAGGATGCCCTTGTAGACGATGCCGCGACGGCGCAGCACCGCGACGACCTTCTGCAGGTCTGCGACCACGCGCCGCTCGATGTCGGCGGTGACCACGGGGGCCGGCGAGATCGCGCCCATGCCGCCGGTGTTCGGACCCTCGTCGCCGTCGAAGATGCGCTTGTGGTCCTGCGACGACGCGAGCGGCACGACCGTCGTGCCGTCGGTGAGCGCGAGGAACGACGCCTCCTCGCCGCGCAGAAGATCTTCGATCACGACGAGGCTGCCGGCCGCGCCGAACACGCGCGAGCTCATCATCTCGTCGATCGCCGCATGCGCCTCGTCGACGGTCGTGCACACGTAGACGCCCTTGCCGGCGGCGAGCCCGTCGGCCTTCACGACGATGGGCGCACCGGTCTCGTTGAGGTACGCGTGCGCCGCGGCGGCGTCGGTGAACCGCGCGTAGCGTGCGGTCGCGACGCCGGCCTCGGCGAGCAGCTCCTTGGTGAAGGCCTTGCTGCCCTCGAGGCGCGCACCTTCCTTCGTCGGGCCGAACGCACGGATGCCGCGCGCCGTGAGCGCGTCGACCAGCCCGAGCGTCAGGGGCAGCTCGGGGCCGACGACGACCAGCCCGACCTTCTTCTCCACGGCGAACGCGACCAGCGCCGCGACGTCGTCGGCGGGGATCGGCACCAGCTCCGCGAGCGCCGCGATGCCGCCGTTGCCCGGCGCGCAGTAGAGGCGGTTCACGCGCGACGACTGGCGGAGCTTCCACGCGAGCGCGTGCTCGCGTCCGCCGCCGCCGACCAGCAGGACGTCCATCTCGCGGGCCATCGCGGATCCTCTCAGTGGCGGAAGTGACGCACGCCGGTCAGCACCATCGTCGCACCGCGCTCGTCGGCGACCTTGATCGCGTCGTCGTCGCGCACGCTGCCGCCCGGCTGCACGATCGCGGTCGCGCCCGCGTTCAGCGCATGCTCGACGCCGTCGGGGAAGGGGAAGAACGCATCACTCGCGAGCGCCGAGCCGGCGAGCGAGATGCCCTGCGCCGCGGCCTTGGAGATCGCGAGCTTCACGGCGTCGACGCGTGAGGTCTGGCCGCCGCCGACGCCGAGCGTCCGGTCGGGACCCGCGAACACGATCGCGTTCGATTTGACGTGCTTGACGACGCGCCAGCCGAAGTCGAGCGCCGACAGCTCGTCCGCCGTCGGCGCGCGCTTGGTCGCGGGCTTCGCGGCGCGGACGTCCTCCATCGCCGAGTCGGCGTCCTGCACGAGCACGCCGCCGACCACTTTCCGGAGCTCGACCTCGTTCTTCGGCATGCGGTCCTTGTGCCAGCGCATGAGCCGGCGGTTCTTCTTCTTGCGCAGAAGCTCGAGCGCGTCGGGCGTGAAGTCCGGCGCGATCAGGACCTCCGAGAAGATCTCGTCCACCGCCTGTGCGAGCGGCAGGTCCCAGGTGCGCGACGCGATCAGGATGCCGCCGAAGGGCGACTCGGGATCGGTCGCGAACGCCTTCTGGTACGCGTCGAGCACGCTCGATCCGGCGCCGACGCCGCACGGCGTGTTGTGCTTCAGGATCGCCAGCACCGCGCGCGGGTCGTCGGCGAAGTCCATCATCAGGCGCAGCGCCGCATCGATGTCGACGATGTTGTTGTACGACAGCTCTTTCCCGTGCAGCTGCTCGAACACGTCGAGGAAGTTGCCGTACAGCGCCGCGTGCTGGTGCGGGTTCTCGCCGTAGCGCAGGTGTGCCGCGCGCGTCAGCGGCAGGTGCAGCGTCTCGCCGAAGGGCTCGTCCTCGGTCTTCGCGAGGTTGCCGAGATAGTCGGCGATCATGCCGTCGTAGGCGGCGGTCGTGCGGTAGACCTTCTTCGCGAGGCGCTGGCGGGTCGCGAACGTCGTGGCACCGCCGTGCTGCTTCATCTCGTCGAGCACCACCGCGTAGTCGGCGGGATCGACGAGGACGGTCACCGCCGCGTGGTTCTTCGCCGCCGAGCGCAGCATCGACGGGCCGCCGATGTCGATGTTCTCGATCGCCTCGTCGAGCGTGCAGCCCCGCGCCGTGACCTGCGCGAACGGGTAGAGATTGACGCACACCAGGTCGATGTTGCCGATGCCGTGCTGCTTCATCGCGCCGACGTGCTCGTCGAGGTCGCGGCGGCCGAGCAGCCCGCCGTGGATCTTCGGGTGCAGCGTCTTGACGCGTCCGTCGAGCATCTCGGGGAAGCCGGTGTAGTCCGCGACCTCGATCACGGGCAGGCCCGCGTCGCGGATCGCCTTCGCGGTGCCGCCCGTCGACAGCAGCTCGACGCCGTGCGCGGCGAGCCCGCGCGCGAGGTCGACGAGCCCCGCCTTGTCGCTCACGGAGAGCAGGGCACGCTTGATCGGTGCATCGGTCGGGCGGATCTCCCCCTTGGTCGCGCTCATCAGTCCTTCCTCGCTCCTCGTTCGTCGTTTTCGTCGCCGTCTTCGTAAAGGCGGGGCGTGCGCGGGCTCACGCACGTCAAGAGCTCGTAGCCGATCGTGCCGGCGCGCGCACCGAGCTCCATGACGTCGAGGCGCTGCGTGCCGTCCGTGCCCCACAGCGTGACGACGTCGCCCTCGGCCGCGTCCGGGACGTCGCTCACGTCGATGGTCACGTGGTCCATCGAGACGATGCCTGCGACCGGCGCGCGGCGGCCGCGCACCAGCACCTCGCCGCGGTTCGACAGCGCGCGCGGGTAGCCGATCGCGTAGCCCACGGGCACGACGGCGAGCCGCGTGGGGCGCGTCGCCGCCCAGGTGTGACCGTAGCCGACGCGGTCGCCGGCGGGGATCGTCTTCAGCTGCACGATGCGCGTCTGCAGCGACATCACCGGCGCGAGGTCGAGCCGTCCCGCGAGCGCCGGCGACGGTGCGCCGCCGTACAGCGCGATGCCAGCGCGCACCATGTCGTGGCGCGCCTGCGGCCACTCGACCGCGCCCGCGCTGTTGGCGAGGTGCCGGATGCCGGGCCGCACGCCGAGGTCGTCGAGCACCCGCAGCGCGCTCGCGAAGGCCTCGATCTGCGCGGGGACGCTGGGATGTCCGGGCTCGTCGGCGCACGCCAGGTGCGACATCGTGCCGGCGATGCGGAACGGCCCGGCGCGCAGCGCCGCGACCAGCTCTGCGAGATCGTCCGCGAGCGCGCCGATGCGGTGCATGCCGGTGTCGACCTTGACGTGCACGTCGAGCGGCTGGGCGGGGTCGAGCGCGGTCGCGAGCGCGCGCACTGCGGCGGCGCTCCAAACCGTCGCCGCGAGCCCGAGCCGCGCGGCCTCGCGTG
>JAIEPK010000014.1 GCA_019749875.1 Candidatus Binatia bacterium
GGCTCGGCTTCGCCTCGGCCACTCGCCCTTCGGGCTTCGCGGGTGGGGCGGTGCCGGGCGCGGTGGTGACGCCGTGCGGGCGCGGTGGTGACGGCGTGCGGGCGCGGCGCTGACGCCCTGCTCTCGGCGCGGCGGAGCCGCGGGGAATTCACTCCCCCGGCTCGGCTTCGCCTCGGCCACTCGCCCTTCGGGCTTCGCGGGTGGGGCGGTGCCGGGCGCGACCGTCCGGCACACGGCTCGTTGGGTTGCTGGTGCGAAAGCTCGCGTGCTAGGCGGCGTCGGTTGGTTCGATGATGGCGACGCTCGAGCAAGTGAAGAAGGTCGTGGGCGAGGTGATGCGCGTTCCCGAGGGGGCGATCGACGTCACGGCGCGGCTCGAGGATCTGGGCGAGAGCGACTCGCTGACGCTGGCGGAGATCGCGACGGCGCTCGAGATGGAGCTCGGCGTGCGCGTGCCGAGCGAGGCGATGGTGGATGCGCGCTCGGTCGCGGACCTGGTGACGCTGGTCGACCGGCTGAAGGCGAGCGCGGGCTGACGTGCGCATCGGCTTCGCCGATCGCGAAGCGGTGAAGCCGCTCGGCGTCTTTCGCTGATCCTTGCGGGGTCGAGGCAACGCCGCCATGACCAGCTACGCGGAGAAGGCGTACGATGCGTTCCGAGTCGGCGACCACGCCGAGGTGACGCGGACCTTCACGCAGGAGGACGTCGAGCGCTTCGCCGAGCTCAGCCTGGACCGGCATCCGACGCACCTCGACGCAGAGTACGCCCGTAGCACGCGCTTCGGCGAGCGCGTCGTGCACGGCATGCTGACGGCGAGCCTGCTGTCGGCGGCGAACGCGCTGCTGCTCGGCATCCCGGGGGCGATCTCGGTCGAGCAGACCTTGCGCTTCCTGCGTCCAGTGCGCGTCGGCGACACGATCACCGCGCGCTCGGAGGTCGTCGAGCTGCTGCCGCGGCAGCGCCGGCTGCGCTGCCGCACGACCTGCGTCAATCAACGCGGAGAGCTCGTGCTCGCGGGCGAGGCGATCGAGCAGAAGGACTGAGTCAGCGCGTCGCGACCGGCAGCAGACGCGGCGGATCGCGACGCAGGCCGTCGATCGCGCCCGCCGCGTCATGCCCCTCGAGCCGCGCGCGGTCGAGCGCGGCGCGCGCGCGCAGCGCACCGAGGTCGATGCCGAGCACCGCGTCGTCGAACGACGCGAGCTTCTCGAGGCCGATGCCGAGCATGCGCGACGCGCCGTCGTTGCCGCTCGCGAGCTTGTGGTAGCCGACCGCCACCTGGATCAAGCCGAGGAACAGCGGCCAGTACGGATCGGGAACCTCGTCGAGGTGCTCCTCGAGCGCCTCGTGCGCCTCGAAGTAGCGGCCCGCGTTCAGCTCGCGCGCGGCCGCGAGCACGAGCCGCGTCAGCGCCGCCGGATCGGCGTCCGGCACGATCAGCGCTTCCCGGCCGCGCCGGGCGGCTCCCCGAAGACGCCCGCGCGCTGCCCGAGATCGATCTGGGTGTAGAAGCCGACGGTGATCGCGCACAGCAGGAGTGCGAGCAGCAGCACACGTGCGGCGGCGCGTGGTCGCGCGACCAGCGCCTGCGCAGCGACGATCGCGAGCGCCGGGAACGCCGGCAGGAAGTAGCGGTTGTCGGGCAGCGTCAGGGCGAGCGGGACGAAGACGAGCGCGATCCAGCACCCGACGAAGCGGTCCTGCATCGCACGCCGACACCACATCGCGACGCCGCCGAGCGCGATCCAGGGCAGCCACGCGACCCCGACCGCCGCCGGCAGCTTGAAGAGCACCGAATCGAGCGCCCAGCGCGGGCTGCGCTGGGTCACGGTGGCGAGGCGTCCGAGACGCGCCCGCTGCGTGTCGAGGATGCCGAGCGACCACGCGTGGTCGAGCCACGCCAGCAGGATCGTACCGGCGATCACCAGCACGAGGGGAGCGTGGCGCCGCAGGATCGCGCCGGCCGCGGTGTCGCGGAGCCACGCGAAGGCACCGGCTCCCGTGCCGGAACGCGGCCGGCCGACGGTGCCCACCGGAGCGCCCTCCGCCATGCACCAGACGAGCGCGAGCAGCACCGGCAGCACGAGGACCATCGTATACTTGACCAGCAGTCCGCAGCCGATGACGAGCCCGAGCAGCACCGTGCTCCGGCCGTCGTCGTCGCGCAGCAGACGGAGCCCGAGCAGCACCGAAAGACAGAAGAGAAACGTGAGCGGCATGTCGTTGGTCGCGGCACTCGCGATCCGCTGGAAGAGCGGCGAGGCGAGCAGCAGCAACCCGGCGGCGAGCGCCGTACGCCGCTCGTAGAGGCGCTCCGCGATCGAGAACGCGACCAGCACCGTCCCGCAGCCGAAGGCGAGGTCGACGACCCGCAGCAGCTTCAAGTGGCTGCCCGCGACGGCGGTCACCGCCCCGTACAGCAACGGAACCAGCGGCGGGTGCTGCGGTCCGAGCCAGTAGCTCTCGCGATAGCGCGCGAAGAGCTCGCGCGGTCCTCCGTTTGCGACCACCTCGGCGGACCACAGGACAGGGCCCTCATCCCAGCTGAACGGCTGCTGCGTGAGCACGCCGGCGACGCCGGCGATGGCCATGAGCCCGAGCAGGACCAGCAGCGCACGAGCGCGACTCGCGCTCGCCGCGTCGAGCGCCGCCGAGAGCCTCTCCGACGGGCGCTCGGGCAGGAAGGCGACCGTCAGCGTCGCGAGCGCGGTGAGTGCCAGAACGACCGCGAGCAGCGGGTGCTCGGCCGCGCCGTACGGCCGCACGCGCAGCACGAAGAAGGCCGCCTGCAGCACGCCCATCAGGACGAGCAGCAGCCGGAGTCGCGTCGATTCGCCGATGCCGCGCATTCCGCTTGCCGCAACCCGTCGCCGGGCAGCAGCGCGTGATTCTCGTCGCTGACCGGGTCGGGTGCAAACGCGCCTCGGTCAGAAGTTGAGCAGGGCGACGCCGATCACGACCACCACCGATGCGAGCACACGACGCATCCCGAACGGCTCGCCGAGCGAGATCGTTCCGAAGCCCGCCGCCATCACCACGCTGGTCTCGCGCAGCGCCGCGACCGGTGCGAGCGTCGCGCGGCTGTAGGCCCAGAGCACGATGCCGTACGCGCTCACCGCCATGAGGCCACCGACCACGCCGGAGACGATGCCGCCTACGCCGTGGGCCGTGAAGAACACCGCGGCCCGCTCGCGACGCCGCAGCCAGACGAATAGGCCGAGCGGCACGATCTCCCCCGCCTGCATCCACAAGATGAACGACAGCGGATCGGGTGCACGCCGCACCCCGAGCCCGTCGACCAGCGTGAAGGCCGCGATCAGGAGCCCGGTCGCGAGCGCGTAGCCGAGCGCACGGTGGTCACCGTCGGCACGTCGTCCACCGGCGAGGCTCGCGAGCCCGAGCGTCACCAGTGCGACGCCGGCGAGCTCGCTTCCCGCCAGGCGCTCGCCGGCGAGAGGGATCGCCGCGAGCGCCACGACCAGCGGCGAGGTGCCGCGCGCGATCGGATAGACCTGGCTCAGGTCGCCGTGCGCATACGCGCGCAGCAGGAAGAAGAAGTAGACGTTGTGGATCACGACGCTCGCGACCACGAACGGCCAGGCCGCGAGCGGCGGCAGCGCGACCCACGGCAGCGCCAGCGCACACGCGAGCGATCCGGTGCCGATGACGATCGTCTGCACCAGCAGGCGATCGCCGCCGATCTTGACGAGCACGTTCCAGCTCGCGTGCAGCACCGCCGCGAGCAGCACCAGCAGCGCGACCTCCGGCGGCAGGGTCACGACGTCCTTCTACACCACGCGCGCCGTGCCGCGGTGCCGCGTCTCACGGCAGCAACGGCAGCCCCGCGATGCCGACCGTGAGCCGCTCCGCGCCACGCGCGGACGGCGGCGTGAACGGCGGCACCGCGAGCAGCGCGACGTAGAGCTCGCCGCTGCCGAACGCCGGCGTGCCGAAGGCGAGGTTCGCGAGCACGCGGCCACGCACCGACGCGACGCGCTCGAGCTGCGCGGCCCCCGCCGGCAGCACCCAGATCGCGCTCTCCTCGAGCATGAAGTCCTTCTGCGTGTCGAAGATCACGTACAGGTTGCCCTCGGCGTCGAACGCGGCGCCGTCGCCGAACAGCGCGAAGTCGGCCGCGACCGTCTCGACCGCCCCGAAGCCCGCCGCATCGACGTCGATCGCGAACAGGGTCGCGATCGGATCGGTGATGCCGACGAACGAGTGCCCGCACAGCAGCCCGGTGTTCTCCGTCGCGAGCCACAGACGCTTGCCGCTCGGGTCGAACGCGAAGCCGTTCGGGCCGCCCTGCGTCGGCAGATCGAACGCGAGCACCGCGTCGGCGACGCCGCGCGCAGGATCGAAGCGGATCAGCTCGCCGATGCACGGGTCGCTCAGGAACACGTGCCCGTCGGGCCCGACCGCGACGTAGTTCGGACCGACCAGGTCCTGCGTGCCGTCGCTGGTGAGCGCCTTCACGATCTCGCCCGACGGCGACATCTTCAGCAGCGCATTCGCGCCCGAGTCCGCGATCCACAGGTTGCCGTCGCGGTCGAAGGCGAGCCCGAGCGGGTTGACCAGCGGCTCGCCGGTGGTGGGAACGATGCTCGCGTCGCCCGCCGGGTCGAGCGACAGCAGCGCGCCCGGCACCGCGAGCAGCAGGTGCTCCCCGTCCGGCGTGAACTCGAGGTCCTCGGTCGAGCCGGCGAGTCCCTGTGCCGTGAGAAACGCGTTCACGTCACCGAACGCGACCGGCTCGTAGGGCACGGCGAGCGTCGCGTCGAGCGACACCGCGACGCGCGCACCGTCGGCCGTCGCGACCAGCTCGTTCTGCACCGGCACCGCACCGATGGTCCAGTCGAACGACGCCCGGCCGGACGCGTCGGTGACCCCGCGGGCGGGCACGGCCGTTCCTCCGCCGAGCGCGATGGTCGCGTCGATCGCGACCCCGGCGACCAGCGCGCCGCTCGCGTCGCGGGCGGTGATCGAGACCGGAACGGTCGAGCCCGCGGCGGCCGTCGCCGGAACGTCGCTCGCCACGGACAGCACCAGACCAGAGCCGCCGTCGCCGTCGCTGCACCCCGCCGCGCACAGAAGTCCGACCAAGCAGAGCACGAAGCGCGCGCCGCGCACGACAGCCGACGTAGGTTCGATGGTCATCCGGCGCTTGTAATCACGACACGGCATTCGGAAGCAATTGCCGGCGCCGCACACTCGCCGCCGCGCACGCTGCCGTCGACGACGCCGCAAACCCGCCGATTTTGCCCGCGACGCGCGTCACCGCGCGACTGGCCGCCGCCTTGCAACGCGCTGCCGCCGCGCGCGCCGCGAGCGCCATCCCGTCGAGGAGGTCGCGATGAACGTCCACGAGCAGGTCGACAACGACGAGGTCGGAACGGTTCTCCGGACCCGCAGGACGCGCGGCGCGCGTCTCGCGCCGCTGGCTGCGCTCGTGCTGCTGTCGGCCTGTGCGACGCACGAGACCGCACCCGTTGCGGCACCGGATGCGGCGGCGCAGGCGGCGACACGCGACGCCGCGGCCCGAGCGCAGCAGTCGCACGAAGCACACGGCGACACCGAGCTGTTCGACGCGACCGCCTACTCGATCGAGGGCAAGACCGCGAGCGGCAAGCAGGCGCGCGAAGGCATCTGCGCCGCCGACCCGGACGTGCTGCCGCTCGGCTCGCGCGTCCGCGTGCACGACGCCGGCGAGTACTCGGGCGAGTGCGAGATCGCCGACACCGGGCGCGCCATCAAGGGACGGGAGATCGACATCTACCTGGCGAGCGACCGCGAGGCCAAGCAGTTCGGCAAGAAGAAAGTACGCGTCGAGAAGCTGTCCTCGGCGAAGTGACGGTGCCTGCGGCACCACGGAGAGAGCCACCCGAGATGATCGACAAGAAGAAGCGCACTCTGCGCAAGACCGGTACGGCCACCCCTTCGCCGGGCTTCGGCAAGCAAGGCGACGGCGGCGAGACCCACCAGACGGCGGCGAAGGGCGCCGCGGTGCTCACCACCACGCTCGGCACGCCGATCGCCGACGACCAGAGCTCGCTGCGCCTCGGTGCGCGCGGCCCGACGCTGCTCGAAGACTTCGTGATGCGTGACAAGATCACGCACTTCGATCACGAGCGCATCCCCGAGCGCGTCGTGCACGCGCGCGGCTCGGGCGCGCACGGCTACTTCGAGCCGTACCGCTCACACGCGAAGCTGACCCGCGCGGCGTTCCTTTCGGACCCGAAGGTCCGCACGCCGGTCTTCGTGCGCTTCTCGACCGTCGCGGGCAGCGAGGGCTCGCTCGACACCGCGCGCGACGTGCGCGGCTTCGCCGTCAAGTTCTACACCAGCGAGGGGAACTTCGACCTCGTCGGCAACAACATCCCCGTGTTCTTCATCCAGGACGGCATCAAGTTCCCGGACCTTGTCCACTCGGTGAAGCCCGAGCCGGATCGCGGCTTCCCGCAGGCGCAATCGGCGCACGACACGTTCTGGGACTTCGTCTCGCTGACCCCCGAGAGCACGCACATGCTGCTGTGGGTCATGTCCGACCGCGCGATCCCGCGCTCGTTCCGCATGATGGAAGGCTTCGGCGTGCACACCTTCCGCCTGATCAATGCCAGGGGCGAGTCGACCTTCGTCAAGTGGCACTGGCGTCCGAAGCTGGGATCGTTCTCGCTGATCTGGGACGAGGCGGTGAAGCTCGGCGGCGCCGATCCCGACTTCCACCGCCGCGACCTGTGGGAGTCGATCGCGAACGGGGACTTCCCGGAGTTCGAGCTGTCGGTGCAGGCGTTCGATCAGAAGACCGCGGACTCGTTCGACTTCGACGTGCTCGATCCGACCAAGATCATCCCCGAGGAGATCGTCCCGCTGACGCCGCTCGGCCGCATGGTGCTCGATCGCAACCCGGACAACTTCTTCGCCGAGACCGAGCAGGTCGCGTTCTGCGCGTCGCACGTCGTGCCGGGGATCGACTTCACCAACGATCCGCTGCTGCAGGTGCGGCTGTTCTCGTACCAGGACACGCAGCTGTCGCGTCTCGGCTCGCCGAACTTCAACGAGATCCCGATCAACCGCCCGAAGTGCCCGATGCACGCGCTGGCGCGCGACGGCCACATGCGTCAGGAGGTGGATCGAGGGCGCGTCTCGTACGAGCCGAACAGCCTCGACCCGTCGGGCCCGCGCGAGGAGCCGGCACGCGGCTTCGCGTCGTTCGCCGAGCCCGACGACGGCGTCAAGCTGCGCGCGCGTCCCGAGTCGTTCGCCGATCACTACACGCAGGCAAGGCTCTTCTGGCTGTCGATGACGAAGCCGGAGCAGGACCACATCGTGAACGGCTTCGCGTTCGAGCTCGCCAAGGTCGAGACCGTCGCGATCCGGCGCCGCATGCTGGGCCAGCTCGAGAACGTGCATCGGGGCCTCGCGGGCCAGGTCGCGGAGGCGCTCGGCATGGAGGGTCAGGCCGAGCGCATCGCGCCGGCGGTCCCCGCGACCGAGGACGTGCAGCCGTCGCCCGCGCTCAGCCTGATCGCGAAGGCACCGAAGTCGATCGCGGGCCGCAAGATCGGCGTGCTGGTCACCGACGGCGCCGACGACCGGCTGCTGGACGCACTCCGCAAGCGCGTCACCGCGGAGGGCGCGCGCGTGGTCGTCGTGGCGCCGAAGGTGGGCGGCGTGACCAGCGCGGCAAAGAAGGCGCTGCCGGCGGACATGTCGCTCTCGGGCGCCCCGTCGGCGATCTTCGACGCCGTGGTCGTGGCGGCCGCCGAGCCCGGAATCGCGGCGCTGCTGCACGAGGCCGCCGCCACCGACTGGGTGCGCGACGCGTTCGGCCACCTGAAGATCGTCGGGTTCACGGCCGCGGCGGAGCCGCTTCTCGCCAAGGCGGGAGTGGCTACGGACGCAGACGAAGGCGTGGTCCGCGTCGACGGTCGCAGCCTCGACGCGTTGATCGCCGCCGCCGGGCAGCACCGCATCTGGGATCGCGAGCCGACGCTGCGTACGCCGGGCTGACGCTCGCGACGCCGTCGCAAACAGCCGTGCGTGCCGGGGAGACGTCGACCGAGGCAGCCCCGGCACGCCACGCGCGGTCGTCGC
>JAIEPK010000583.1 GCA_019749875.1 Candidatus Binatia bacterium
GATCGCATGAGCGTCGCGCTGCACACGACCGCCGCCGCGCCCGGCGCCACGAGCACCGACTTCGCGCTCGGCCAGCGCGAGTTCGCGCACCTCTTCGGCACCACGCCGGACAGCCTGCCCGCGCGCACCCGCGCCGCGATCGACGCACACGACTTCTGCATGACGCCGCTCGCGGGCGCCGAGCTCGCGGCCGAGCACGAGCGGGTCCGCGCCGCGCTCGACGGTCCACTTCCGGTGTCCGGCCCGCAGCGTCACGCCGCGTGGGAAGCCGGCTGGGGCGACATCCTGGCCCGCTATGCAGCGTCGCGCGACCTCGCCGACCTCGAGCCGCACTACTTCCGCAAGCCGTCGCGCGTCATGCGCGTCGGTGGGCGCTACGTCCGTCCGCGCGACCCGCGCTTCGAGGCGAGCTTCGTCGACGTCCTGCAGACCTGGCTCGCCGCGCGCTGGCTGTTCGACGCGAACACCATCTACGAGTTCGGCTGCGGGCCGGGCCACAACGTCGCCGCGTTCGCGCGCCTGCTGCCCGGTCGCCCGATCGTCGGGCTCGACTGGGCCACGCCGTCGCAGCAGCTGCTGCGCCTCGTCGCCGAGGCGACCGGCCATCCGATCTCGGGACGTCGCATCGACATGTTCGCGCCCGACCCGGAGCTGCTGCTGCAGCCCGGCAGCGCGGTGGTCACGATCGGCGCGATGGAGCAGCTCGGCGAGCGCCACGACGCGTTCCTCGCGTTCCTGCTGCGCCAGCCGGCCGCGATCTGCGTGCACGTCGAGCCGCTGCACGAGCTCTACGACCCGAACGATCCGTTCGACGACGTCGCGCGGCGCTACGCCGAGCGACGCGGCTATCTGCGCGGCTACCTGCCGCGCCTCCGCTCCCTCGCGCGCGAGGGCCGCATCGAGCTGCTCGAGGTGCGCCGGCACCTCGGCAGCGAGTTCCACGACGGCTGGGGCAGCCTGGTGTGGCGCCCCCGCTCCAACGCAGCAGCACGGGAGTGACACGATGATCGCCCCGCACAGCAAGGGAGTGACACGATGATCGCCCCGCACAGCAAGGGAGTGACCCGATGATCGCCCCGCACAGCAAGGGAGTGACCCGATGATCGACGACAGCATCCTCGCCTGGTTCCGCGGCCGCAACGTTCTCGTCACCGGCGGCACCGGCATGGTCGGCCGCCAGATCGTCGCCATGCTGTGCGATGCCGGCGCCTGCGTGCGCACGGCGTCGCTCGACCAGCTGCACGTCGACCCGCGCGCGGATCACCTGCTCGGCGATCTCACCGACGTCGCGTTCTGCCACGAGGCGACGCGCGACATGGAGCTGGTGTTTCACGTCGCCGGCATCAAGGGCTCGGTCGAGGTCACGACGCGCCAGCCGGCGAGCTTCTTCGTGCCGCTGCTGCTGATGAACACCAACGTTCTCGAGGCGGCACGGGTGAGCGGCGTCAAGCGCCTCGTGTACACGAGCTCGATCGGCGCCTACCCGAGCCGTGAGCTGTTCCGCGAAGCCGACGCCTGGGACGGCGCGCCGATGGACCTCTTCCCCGGCTGGGCGAAGCGCATGGGCGAGCTGCAGCTCGACGCCTACCGGCGCGAGTTCGGCATCGAGACGTTCTCCGTCGTGCGCCTCGCCAACGTCTACGGTCCGGGCGACAACTTCGACCCGGCGAGCGCGATGGTGATCCCCGCTCTGATGAGCCGCGTCCGCGCAGGTGAGAACCCGCTGCTGGTCTGGGGCGACGGCTCCGCCGTGCGCGACTTCGTCTACAGCCGCGACGTCGCCGAGGGCACGATCCTCGCGCTCTACCACGGCACGGGCGGCGAGATCACGAATCTCGGCAGCGGCGTCGGCGTGTCGGTTCGCGAGCTCGTCGAGACGCTCGCACAAGTGACCCCCTTCCGCTTCGACTTCGATCCCGGCAAGCCGTCCGGCTTCCCGACCCGGGTCATGGACATCGGGCGAGCGCAGGACAAGCTCGGCTACCGGCCGTCGACCAGCCTCGCCGACGGCCTGCGCGAGACCTGGCACTGGTACCTCGCCAACGAGCGCGAGTTCCGCCGCCGGAAGAACTACTTCGCCGAAGCGGCGTCCGAGAGCCGGCTGTCGGCCTGAGCGGCCCGAACGACGTCACGAGCAGATGGTGGTGAGGAGAGGAACGATGCTGCAGCTCCGTGAACGACGCCCGCGCGGCACCTCGGCACGCCCCGGTGCCACGCGCGCCCCGGCAGCCGTCGCCGCAAGCCCGACACGTGCCCGCACGCGTACGCCGCGCGTCGCCGCGCGCACCGCGCCCGGCCTCGCGGCGCATCTCACCGTGCGGCCGACGAAGCTCGACGGCGTCAAGCTGCTCGAGCCGACCACGCGCTTCGAGGACTTCCGCGGCGAGTACGTCGAGATCTGGAATCGCCAGCTCGCGCACGAGGCCGGCATCGACGTCGACTTCGTGCAGGACGACATCTCGGTCTCGACGCAGGGCGTGCTGCGCGGCATCCACGGCGACGCGTCGACCTGGAAGCTGATCTCCTGCCTGCACGGCCGCTTCTACCTGGTCGTGATCAACAACGACCCTGCGTCGCCGCAGTACCGGCGGTGGGAGGGGTTCACTCTGTCCGACCGGAACCGCCTGTCGATCCTCGTGCCGCCGCGCTTCGGCAACGGCCACTACGTGCTCAGCGAGCAGGCGATCTTCCACTACAAGCAGTCCTCGTACTACGACCGCGCCGGCCAGTTCACGCTCGCCTGGGACGATCCCGCGCTCGGCCTGTGGTGGCCGACGCGCGACCCGATCGTGTCGCAGCGCGACCAGGGCGTCGCCCGCTCCGGAGGCCGGTCGTGAAGGACCGCCGCATCCTCGTCGCCGGAGCCGCGGGCCTCGCCGGCTCCGCCCTCCTCGATCGTCTCTACGGGCTCGGCGCCGACGTGCGCGGCACGTTCCACGAGCGCCCGCCCGCGCTGCTGCCGGAGCGCCATCTGCGCGCGGACCTGACCAGCCTCGACGACTGCCTGACCGCCACGGCGCGCATGCAGGACGTGGTGATCTGCGCGGCCCAGACCTTCGGCGCGCAGATCATGCGCGACGAGCCGACGCGCCTCGTGCTGCCGAACCTGCAGATCCACTCGAACCTCTTCGAGGCGTGCCGCATGAACGGCGTCGAGCGCGTGCTCGTGATCAGCAGCTCGACCGTCTACCAGGAGGCGTTCCGCCCGCTGCGCGAGGACGAGCTCGACCTGAACCAGCAGCCGTTCCCGCTGTATCAAGGCGTCGGCTGGATGAAGCGCTACGTCGAGGAGCTCGCGCGCTTCTATCACGATCGCTACGGCCTCGGCGTCGCGATCGTGCGGCCGAGCAACATCTACGGCCCGCGCGACAAGTTCGAGGACGACCGCTCGCACGTCCTGCCGGCGCTCATCAAGCGCGCGCTGAAGCGCGAGAACCCGTTCGTCGTCTGGGGAACGGGAGCTGCCGTGCGCGACTTCCTGTTCGTCGAGGACTTCGTCGACGACCTGCTCGCGGTGCTGGCGCTCGAGCGTCCGTTCCGCTGCGAGCCGCTGAACCTCGCCAGCGGCAGCGAGCTCACGATCCGCGACGCGGTCGCGGCGATCCTCGCGGTGTGCGGCCACGACGCGACGCCGCAGTACGATCCGTCCAAGCCGGACGCGATCCCCTACCGCATGCTCGACACCACCAAGGCCGACGCGATCCTCGGCCGCCGCGCGCGCACGTCGTTCCGCGACGGCATCGAGCAGACCGTGCGCTGGTACCGCGCCCTGGTCGAGGTCGATCGTGCTGCTTGACGCACACACCCCGCCCACGCGCGCGGCCTTCGCGTACCGCGCGGCCGGCGTCGGCCCGATCTTCGCGACCGATCCGGAGCGTGCCCTCGCGGCGTACGCGCGGGACGGCTTCTTCGTCGAGCCCGACGTCCTGTCGGGCGACGACTGTGCGCGCCTGCACGCGGCGGCACGCGAGCTCGACGACGACGGCCACCCGCCGGTCGCACCGTTCATGAATCCGCACCGCACGCACGAGGCGTTCTTCGCCGCGATGTGCGCGCCGGCGATCGTGTCGGTCCTCGAGCGCCTGCTCGGCGGCCGCGTGAGCGGGATCCAGAGCCAGTACTTCCCGGGCGTGCCCGGGACGCCCGGCTTCGCCGTGCACCAGGACAACCACTACGTCGAGGCCCCGGCGGACGCATTCGCGTCGGCCTGGATGGCGCTCGACGACGTCGACGCCGACAACGGCGCACTGATCGCGTGGCCGGGAAGCCAGCGCGAGCCGCTGCTGCCGGTGATCGAGATCCCCGGCGTCGAGCCGCACCCGACGCAAGCCTTCAACGCGATCCGCCAAGAGGTCCTCGTGCCGCCCGAGTACGCGCCACGGACGGTGGTCGTCCCCCGCGGCGGCGTGGTCTTCCTGCACGGACACCTGCTGCACGCGTCGCACCCGAACCGCGCCTGGCGCACGCGACGCGCGCTGCTCGCGACCTACGTGCGCCGGGGCAGCCCATTCCGCGCCGGGCAGAGCGCCCGTCGCACCGAGATCGACGTGTACCGGAACCGGAGGCTCTCGTGATCCACCTCGCCCACGACGCGCTCAGCAACGATCCGGACTTCGCGGCCTCCGCACCCGGACGGACCCTCGCGCGCACGCCGCTCGGCTTCGTCGACGTCGGCGCGCGCGGCGGCGTCCACCCGCTGGTCGAGCCGCTCGCGCGGCACACCGCGGTGCTCGGCTTCGAGCCCGCGGCCGACGAGTGCGATCGCCTGCGCACCGAGCTCGCGAAGAGCTCGCCCTGGGCATGCTGCGAGATCGAGCCGCAGGCGCTCGGCGAGAGCCGCGGCACGGCCGAGCTGCACATCCTCACCGCGCCGACCAACAGCTCGCTGCGCCATCCGAACGACGACTTCACGCGACGCTACGGCATGGTCAAGTGGCGCGTGCTCGGCCGCGAGGCACTCGAGACCACGACGCTCGACCACGTCCTGTTCGAGGAGCGCGCCGACGAGACGTTCTGGGGCGAGCTGCTGAAGCTCGACACGCAGGGCACCGAGTACGAGATCCTCGACGGCGCGCGGCGCACCCTCGGCGAGCGGACGGTCGCGGTGGTGAGCGAGGTGTCGTTCTGCGAGCTCTATCGCGGACAGCGCCTGTTCTCGGAGGTCGAGCTGCTGCTGCGTGAGCGCGGCTTCTCGTTCTACGGCTTCGCGACGCTGCACCACCGCTCGCAGCGTGCGCTCGACAAGCGCGCCTCCGCCGGCCGCGAGCGCCTGCTCTACGCCGACGCCGTCTTCCTGCGCGATCCGTTGCCGGGCGGGCCGGCGGCGGCGCTGCCGAGCGACGAGCGTCGCCTGCACACGCTCTTCACCTGTGCCCTGCTGCTCGGCTACGGCGACTTCGCGCTCGAGCTCGCGCGCGCGACCTTCGCCGACGGCGCCGAGCGCGAGCGCATCGAGGCGCTGGTCAAGCGCACCAGCGCACACGAGCCGACGGCGGCGCGCGACGCGGCGCTCGCGCTCGCCGACGACGTACGTACCTCGCCCGAGCTCGCCAACGTCGCGGTCGGACGCTTCGTCGACGCGCGCCGCTGGTGCTGGAACTACGACGACATCGCCGCCGGACTGGGAGGATCCCATGCTTGACATGGCAAAGAGCGCCTGGGGGGCGGCCGCGCTCGACGCCGCGCGAACGCGCGTCGCGCACGTGCGCGACGCGATCCCACCCGAGGTGCTGCGCAATCTGCGCGCTCACCTCGACAGGGTGCGCGGCGAGCGGCTCGCGCAGGCCTCGACCGATCGCGAGCGCACCGCGATCGCGCGCGGCGAAGGATCGGACGCGCTGCGCCTCGATCCGACCTGGATGGACGCCTGGCGCAACCCGTCGCGCGCGCTGCGCGAGGCGCTCGGCGACGCGACCTGGGTCGCCTTCCCGCCGCAGGTGCGCAGCGTCGCGGCGAACCATCACCTGGTGCCCTGGCATCAGGACGTCGCCTACCAGCGCCTCCTCGGCCCGCGCGGACACGTGCGCCACGTGACCTGCTTCGTGCCGCTCGACGAGGATCCCACGCGGCGCCCGACCGTCGAGTTCGTGGTCGGACGCTTCGCCGAGCTGCCGCACGACGCCGCCGCCGGCTTCGGTGCGGGCTTGCCCGACGCGCCGAGCGGCCCGCACGCGCTCTTCGAGCTGACGCTCGGTGACGCGCTGGTCTTCGGTGACCTGGTGCCGCACCGCAGCTTCGTGCCCGATCCACGGCACCCGGAGCGGCGCTCGCTCGAGTTCCGCATCGTCCGCCCGTGCGACGCGGTCGCCGGCAAGGACTACTTCGACATCGCAAGCGGACAGTTCACGCGCCGCTCGCCCGCGATGGAGGTCGCATGATCGCCGCACGCCCCAGCGAGCGCGTCTTCGACGGACGCCGCAACTTCACCGCCGACGATCAGATCGAGGACATGCTGGAAGCGCACTTCGCGCGCTTCGACGTGTCGCGGCGCGAGATCTGGCGCAACTTCCAGCTCTACACGCGGCGCGTGTTCCTCAAGAGGTTCCTCGCCCACTACGAGCTGTTCCGCATGATCAAGGATCTTCCCGGCGACATCGTCGAGCTCGGCGTCTATCGCGGCGCCTCGCTGCTGTCGTGGGCGAACTTCATGGAGATCCGGAACATGGGGGATCGCCACCGCAAGGTCATCGGCTTCGACAACTTCGCCGGCTTCGGCACGCTCGACGAGAAGGACGGCAGCTCGGACCCGAGCTTCGGCAAGGTCACCGGCGGCTTCGACGGCGGCGCGTTCGAGGAGCAGCTGCGCGACCTGATCGCGGTGTTCGATGCCGACCGGTTCATTCCCTACAAGCCGCGCATCGAGCTGGTCGCGGGCGACGCCGAGAAGACGATTCCCGAGTACGTCGCGAGCCATCCCGGGCTGCGCATCGCGCTGCTGCACTTCGACGTCGACCTCTACCGGCCGACCAAGGTCGGGCTCGAGCAGCTCTGGCCGCTGGTCGTGCCGGGCGGCATCGTCGCCTTCGACGAGTACGGCATTCCGCCCTGGGAGGGCGAGAGCCGCGCGGTCGACGAGTTCTTCGCCGGCAAGAACGTCGAGCTCAAGCGCTTCGATTGGTGCAGCAACCCCGGCGCCTACGTGGTGAAGGGAGCCTTCTGATGAACGACCCGCGCGAGTTTCCCGAGGTCTGGGAGCGCAGCGCACGCTTCGTCGAGCGGCCGATCCTGTCGGCGCTGTGCTTCGTGTACGGCGCCGAGCGCTTCATGCGCGGGCTGCTCGACGACCTGCTCGCACAGACGATCCTCGCGCACATGGAGATCGTCATCGTCGACACCGGCTCGCCGACCGACGAGGCGTCGATCGTCCGTGAGTACCTCGCGAAGTACCCGAACATCGCGTATCTCAGAACGCCCGAGCGCGAGACCACGACGTCGGCGGCGAACCGCTGCATCGCCGCGGCGCGCGGCAAGTACGTCACCCTCGCCTGCGCCGACGACCGCCACCGCCGCGACGCGCTCGAGCGCCTGGTCGACGTGCTCGAGCGCAACCCCCGGCACGCGCTCGCCTATGCCGACGTCGCCGTCACCGACACCGAGAACGAGAGCGCGGATCTCGCGACCGTCGTCGGCCACCTGCGCTGGCCGGAGTTCGATCCGCGGCGCCTGTTCCAGGTCTGCGCGGTCGGCCCGCAGCCGGTCTACCAGCGCCGCCTGCACGAGCAGTACGGCGGCTACGATCCGAGCTTCGTGACCGCGGGCGACTACGAGTTCTGGCTGCGCGTCGTGTCGCGCGGCGAGAGCTTCATCCACGTGCCGGAGGTCCTCGGCGTCTACCTGCGCTCGCAGGGCAGCAACGAGCACGCGAACCTCGGCCTTTCGGCCGCCGAGTCGGAGAAGGCCCGCGTCGTGCACTGGCCCGACGCCTGGGGCGCGCGCCCGGCGCCCGGCGGATGCTACTTGACGCTGCTGCCGGCGCCGATTCGCGTGTCGTTGAACGCCGACGCGCAGCTCTCGCCGGGGGGCTTCGCGACCGCTGCCGCGGGTGCTGCACCGACGGCCGTCGCCCACGACGCCGCGCCAGCGCCCGCGCGTCGCGCCGCGTCCGCCGCGCCG
>JAIEPK010000313.1 GCA_019749875.1 Candidatus Binatia bacterium
GCCGGCGCGCGGCGGACGCTTCAGTGCGCGGACGCCGGGCGCCCGCGCCGCCGCAGCTCCCGCACCAGCAGCAGCGCGAGGACGCCGGTCGCGAGGACGTTGCCGGCGGCGATGGTCGTGAACACGCCGGCCTCGCCGAGCCCGGCATGAACGCACCACAGGGCGACCGCGAGCACGACGGGCACGCGCACCAGCATCACGACCAGCGGCGGTGTCGCCCGCCCGAGGCCCTGAAACGCGAACGCGAGCACCATCGACAGGCCGACGAACGGATACGACGGCCCGATGACGCGAAAGTACGTCGCACCGACCGCGAGGATGCCCGGGTCGGTGGTGAAGATGCCCAGCCACAGCGACGGTCGCCACCACAGCAGCGCGCCGGCGACGATCAGCAGGCCGACGATCAGCGAGCACGCGGCGCGGACGTAGCGTCCGACCAGCTCGGGCCGGCCGGCGCCGGCCGCCATTCCCACCAGCGTGAGCACCGCCGCGCTGACGCCGAAGGCGAACGACAGCAGCAGGAAGTCGAGCCGCGTGCCGAGCCCGTACGCCGCCAGATCCGGCGTGCCGAGGCGTGCGACGACGCCGGTCAGCACCATGATGCCGATGTAATTGACGGTGGTCGACACGGCCGCGGGGATGCCGATGCGCAGGATCTCGCGCAGCGGCTCGAGCGCGATGCGTCGCGGCAGGAAGCGGGGCCGGATCGCCCCCTGCCCACCGAGCACGAACCAGGCGCGCGGCACCGACGCGATCAGCTGGCTCACCAGCGTCGCGAAGCCCGCACCGCGCAGCTCGAGGCCGAGCCCGAACATGAACAGCGGCGTCAGCAGGATCTGCAGGCAGAGCGACGTCGTCGACCAGATCGCCGGCACGCGGACGTTGCCCTCGCCGCGCAGCACGCTGTCGAGCATGCCGCCCGTGAACGTGATGACGCAGCCGCCGAAGATGACTTCCGCGAACACGACCGCGTTGTCGAGCACGTCGCCCTTGCCGCCCATCCAGCCGAGCACCGTGCGCGCGCCGAAGAAGATCGCGATCGCGAAGCCGATGCCGATCACCACCGCGAGCAGGAAGGCGTGCTCCGCGGCCGACGTCGCGGCGGCGAGCCGACGTCCGCCGAGCGAGCGCGCGATCACCGACGACGCGCCGGCGCCGATGCCACCCGCCATCGCCGTCATCGCGACCATCGAGACCGGGAACACCAGCGATACCGCAGCGATCGCGTCGGAGCCGAGACGGCTCACGTAGTAGGTGTAGAGCACGTTCGAGATCGCCGCGATCAGCATGACGAGCGTCGTCGGTGCGGCGAGGCGGGCGACCGCGCGCAGCGGGTCCTGCGCGAGCAGCTGCTCGGGGGTGTGACGCTCGCTCATCGGGCGCTCAGCGTCCGGATCGTGCGAGCGACGTCGGACACTCCGCGAACGACGCGCCCTCGGGGCCGCCCGCGACGACCGGCCAGCCGTCGCGCGTCCAGGCGAGCGCCCGGATGCCGAGCGTCCGGGCGCCGTCGCGCGTGGCGTCGTACCAGTGGTGCACGAGCCACCAGGAGCGCCCGTCGCGCAGCACCGCGTTGTGCCCCGGCCCGCGCACGCTGCCGTAGCCCGTCAAGACCAGACGTCCGCCATTGTCGAGCAGCGGGGCGCTCGCGTCGTCCAGATAGGGCCCGCGGATGTCGCGCGCGCGGCCGACCCGCACCTCGTAGTCGCTGTCGGCGCCGCGGCAGCAGAAGCCGAACGACACGAAGAGGTACCACCAGCCGTCCCGACGGACGAGGAACGGCGCCTCGACACCGAGGTACCACGGGTCGCGCAGCGCGAGGTCGTACACCTCGGCATCGCCGGCGACCTCGCCCGTCTGCGCATCGAGGCGCGCGAGCTTGACGCCGCCGAAGAACGAGCCCCACGTGATCCACGGCTGGCCGTCGTCGTCGAGCGCGACGTTCGGGTCGATCGCGTTCCACGCGCCGCCCGTCTCCGACGTGAGCACGGGGCCGTGATCGAGCCAGGCGTAGCCCGGTGCGTCGGGGTCGAGGGTCGCATTGCTCGCGTGTCCGATCGCCGAATGCTGCGACGCGAAGGTCGACACGGCGTAGTACAGGTGGAAGCGGCCGCCGAAGAACGACACGTCCGGCGCCCAGACGTCGATCGAGCCGGGGATCACCTCGGGCGCCCACTCCGGCACCGCCGCGGGAAAGACGGTGCCGGCGGCCGTCCAGCGTCGAAGATCGATGGAGCGCCGGATCTCGATCCCTGGCCCGGTCGTGAACAGGAAGAACGCGCCCGCATCGCGCGCGATCGCGGGATCGTGCACGCCGCGGATGTCGCCCGTCAACGGCAGGACGCCGGTGCCGCGCGGGCAGGCCGCGAGCGACGCGGCGATGGCGGACCCGTCGAGAAGGGTGAGCAGGGTGAGAGCGAGGGCGAGGGCGACGACGACGGACCGGCAGGGCGAGGGCACCCGGCAGAACTACGGCGCCGAGTGTTCGGCGGTCAACCGACGATCACAGCCGACGCCCCCGGCTCTGCCGCGAGCGTGCCGGAGGCGCGATCCGGCATCGCCAGCGCGCGTTGCCAGCAAGCGAGAAACGCTGCAAGAATCCGTCGCCATGCCGAACGACCGTACGCCGCGGACCATCACGCCGGACGAGGCCGCCGCCCTCGTCCAACCCGGACACTGGGTCGACTACGGCGGCGCCCTCACCTACCCCGACCTGTTCGACCAGGCGCTCGCGCGCCGCAAGAGCGAGCTGCGCAGCGTCAAGATTCGCGGCTGCGTGACCATGAAGCCGCGCGCGGTCATCGAGTGCGATCCGTCCGGCGAGCACTTCCTGTGGTTCAACTGGCACTTCTCCGCCTATGACCGCGCGAAGAACCTCGACGGGCGCTGCAACTACATCCCGATGAACTTCGGCGAGGCACCGGACTACTACCGCCGCTTCATCGACCCGGTGGACGTCGTCTGCATCAAGACGTGCCCGATGGACGAGCATGGCTGGTTCAACGTCGGACCGACCGCGGCGTACCTCAAGGCGATGACCGAGCGGGCGCGCGTCGTGATCGTCGAGACCAGCCGCGCGGTCCCGTACGCGTTCGGCGAGCAGTGCGCGCTGCACGCGAGCGAGGTGGATTACGTCGTCGTGGGCGACGACGCGCCGCTGCCCGAGCTGCCGAATCCGCCCATCACCGAGACCGACCGCCAGGTGGCGAACCGCATCATTCCCGAGATCGAGGACGGCGCGTGCGTGCAGATCGGCATCGGCGGGATGCCGAACGCGGTGTGCGCGGTGCTCAAGGACTCGGGTCTGAAGCACCTCGGCATCCACACCGAGATGTTCGTCGACGGCATGGTCGACCTGATCGAGAGCGGCGTCGTCGACGGCTCGCGCAAGAACATCAATCGCGGCCTCGCGGTGTACACCTTCGCCGGCGGCTCGCAGCGCATGTACTCGTTCCTCGACCGCAACACCGCGACGCAGGTTCACCCCGTCGACTACACCAACGATCCCGCGATCATCGCGCGCAACGACCGCGTGGTCGCGATCAACAACACGACGCAGATCGACCTGCAGGGCCAGGCGGCTTCCGAGTCGGACGGTCACCGGCACCTCACCGGCACGGGCGGACAGCTGCAGTTCGTTCGCGGCGCGTACGCCTCGCGCGGCGGCAAGGCGTTCATCTGCCTCGCCTCGACGTACGAGCGCCACGGGCAGCGCAAGAGCCGCATCGTGCTGAGCCTGACCGAGGGCAACGTCGTGACCACACCGCGCACCGACACCATGTACGTCGTCACCGAGTACGGCATCGTGAACCTGAAGGGGAAGTCGCTCGCCGAGCGCGCGACGGCGCTGATCTCGATCGCGCATCCGGACTTCCGCGAGGACCTCGAGCGCGACGCGCGGCGGGTCGGCTTGATCCCCAAGCACTGGGTCTGAAGGTCACGGCGGCCGAACCGCTTCCGGCAGCGGTCGGGACATGTCAGGCTCGCGCCCCATGAACGCCGCCGCCACGAAGCGCATCTCCCCGTGCCCGAAGTCCCCGAACTGCGTCTCGAGCCTCGCCCCCGACGACGCCCACCGCGTCGACCCGATCCGCTTCACCGGCGACCCCGCCGCGGCGCTCGCGAAGCTCCGCGCCGTGATCGAGGCCATGCCGCGCACGCAGATCACGCGCATCGACGCGGACTCGCTGCACGCGGAGTTCACCAGCTGGCTGCTGCGCTTCGTCGACGACCTCGACGCGGTGGTCGATCCCGACGCGGGCGTGATCCACGTGCGCTCGGCGTCGCGCGTCGGCTACTCGGACCTCGGCGTCAATCGCAAGCGCGTCGACGCGATCCGCGCGGCGTTCTCGACCGCGGGCTGAGCACCGTCCACGACGGGTGCGACGGCTTCCATCCGCCGGCCGTCACTGCGACATGTAGATCCCGCCGTTCGGTGACAGGGTTTGCCCGGTCATGAACGACGCACCGGGCCCCGCGAGGAACACCGCCGCCGACGCGATCTCCGCCGGCGTGCCGAGGCGCCCGAGCGGCGTCTGCGCCGCGATCAGCTGCTTGTTCGCATCGTCGAAGTTCACCAGCAGCGGCGTGTCGATGAAGCCGGGGGCGATCGCGTTCGCGAGCACGCCGTACGACGCGGCTTCCCGTGCGATCGCGCGCGTGAACGCGAGGATCGCGCCTTTGGCGGCGCAGTAGTCGGGCGCGCCGCCGAGCGACGCGGTGCCCATGATCGAGCCCATGTTGATGATGCGCCCGCCGCGGCCGCTCTCGCGCATGCGCGGCAGCGCTTCGCGCGTGCAGTAGAACGTCCCGTAGAGGTGTATGCGCAGCATGCGATCGAACATCTCGTCGCTCAGCAGCTCGATCGTGCGCGCGTGCGTCTTGACGCGTCCCTCGCTCATGATCTCCGCGATCTGCGTGCTCTGCACGTGCTTGACGTGCTCGAGGTACGCCGGGTCGGAGTGCACGATGCCGGCGTTGTTCACGAGCACGTCGACCGTACCGACGGTCTCGTCCATGCGTGCGAACGCAGCCCTCACCGACGCCGAGTCCGCGACGTCGCACAGCGCGCTCTCCGCACCGGTGGTGAGCGCGGCGCAGGCGGCCGCGGTCTCCGCCGCGGTCGCCGCGTTCACGTCGGTCGCGAACACGCGCGCGCCCTCGCGCGCGAACGCGACACAGATCTCGCGCCCGAGACCGGAGCCCGCGCCGGTGACGAACGCCGCCTTGCCCTCGAGCTGCATCCGCCGCTCCTTTCGCTGCACCGCCGCTCAGAGCGAGCGCGCGATCAGCTCCTTCATGATCTCGTTGGCGCCGCCGTAGATGCGCTGCACGCGCGCGTCGGCGTACATCTGCGCGATCGGGTACTCGAGCATGTAGCCGTAGCCGCCGAACAGCTGGAGGCAGTCGTCGATGACCTCGCACTGCAGGTCCGTCGTCCAGAGCTTGGCCATCGACGCGGTGACGCTGTCCATCCGGCCCTCGGCGAGCGCCTCGATGCAGCGGTCGAGGAACGTCCGCGCGACCAGCGCCTTGGTCTTCGCGTCGGCGAGGACGAAGCGCGTGTTCTGCATCTCGAGCAGCGGCTTGCCGAAGACCATGCGCTCGCGCGCGTAGTCGGCGGTGATCTGCACCGCGCGCTCGACCGCCGCGACCGCGCTGATCGCGATCAGGGTGCGCTCGTAGGGCAGCTCGGTCATCAGCTGGTAGAAGCCGCGCCCGGTCTCGCCGCCGAGCACCGCGTCGGCGGGGACATGGACGTCCTCGAAGAAGAGCTCGCAGGTGTCCTGGCCCTTCTGGCCGAGCTTCTCGAGCACGCGACCGACGCGGTAGCCGGGACGGTCCTTGGTCTCGACCAGCAGCAGCGAGATGCCGCGCGCGCCGGGCTCCGTGCCCGTGCGTGCGACCACGACCACGAGGTCCGCGAGGAAGCCGTTCGAGATGAAGGTCTTCGCACCGTTCAGCACCCAGTGGTCGCCCTGGCGCTCGGCGCGCGTGCGCACGCCCTGCAGGTCCGAGCCGCCGCCGGGCTCGGTCATCGCGATCGCGCCGACCATCTCGCCCGACGCGAGCTTCGGCAGGTAGCGGCGCTTCTGCTCTTCGGTGCCCTGCTTCAGGATGTACTGCTGCACGATCGCGTGCACGCTGATCGAGAACGCGGTGTCGCCGACCGCCGTCAGCTCCTCGATCATCACCGTCTGGTGCGCGACGTTGCCATCCGAGCCGCCGTACTCGGACGGCACGTCGGAGGCGAGCATGCCGAGCGCGCCCGCCTTGTTCCACAGCTCGCGGTCGACGTGCTGCTGCTTCGCCCAGCGCTGCTGGTGCGGTGCGACCTCGGTCGCGACGAAGCGGCGGACTTGGGCGCGGTACTCCTCGATGTCGGGCGTGCGCCAGGACGTCGGCTGGAACGTGGACGGGGCCATCTCGCTCTCCTTCTGGACTTGCTTGACGTGACGACGGGAAACGGCGGCCGCGGCGCGCGTCAGGCGAGCGCGCGGCCGATCAGGATCTTCTGGACTTCGCTCGTGCCCTCGTAGATCTGGCACACGCGGACGTCGCGGTAGATGCGCTCGACGGGGAAGTCGGCGGTGTAGCCGTAGCCGCCGTGGATCTGGATCGCGGCGGAGCACACGCGCTCGGCCATCTCGCTCGCGAACAGCTTCGCCATCGCGGCTTCCTTGAGGCACGGCTCGCCCGCGTCCTTCAGCGCCGCCGCGTGGTGGACGAGCTGGCGCGCAGCCTCGATCTGCGTCGCCATCTCGGCGAGGCGGAACTGCACCGCCTGGTGCTCGAAGATCGGCTTGCCGAACGCGACGCGCTCCTTCGCATAGGCGAGCGCCGCCGCGAAGGCCGCGCGCGCCATGCCGATCGACTGCGAGGCGATGCCGATGCGGCCGCCCTCGAGACCGGAGAGCGCGATCTTGAGGCCCATGCCCTCTTCGCCGAGCCGGTTCGCGAGCGGCACGCGACAGTCCTCGAAGAGGATCTGCGCGGTGTCGCTCGCGTGCTGGCCGAGCTTCTCCTCGATGCGCGCCACCGTGTAGCCGGGAGTCGCGGTCGGTACGACGAACGCGCTGATGCCCTTCTTGCCCGCGTCGGGATCGGTCACGGCCATGACGATGGCGACGTCGGCGTTCTTGCCGCTGGTGACGAATTGCTTGACGCCGTTCAGCACGTAATGGTCGCCGTCGCGGCGCGCGGTGGTGCGAAGACCGCCGGCTTCCGACCCGACGTGCGGCTCGGTCAGACAGAACGCCCCCAGCATGTCGCCGCGCGCGAGCGGCTTCAGGAAGCGCTCCTTCTGCGCGGCGTTCGCGAACGCCATCAGGATCGAGCACACCGGGCAGTTGTTGACGCTCACGACGGTGCTCGTTGCGCCGTCGCCGGCCGCGATCTCCTCGAGCACGACCGACAGCGTCGAGTAGTCGAGGCCGGCGCCGTCCCACTCGGGCGGCACGGCGATGCCCCAGCAGCCGAGGTCGGCGAGGCCGCGCAGCTGCTCCTTCGGGAAGTGATGCGTCCGGTCCCACTCCGCGGCATGCGGCGCGATCTCGGCCTGTACGTAAGCGCGGACCGCCTCCTGCACCGCGCGCTGCTCGTCAGTGAGCCGCATCGCGTCCCGATTCCGACAGCACGCCGCGCAGGAAGCGCACGATCCGCTCCACCGCGGGCAGGCCCTCCGGCACGATCGAGCCCATGAGCTGGAAGTCGTGGTAGAGCGCGGGCTCGGTCTCGAGCGTCGCGTCCACGCCGGACGCGCGCGCGCGCTCGGCGAAGGCATGGATCTGGTCGCGCAAGACTTCCAGCTCGCCCGCCTGGATCAGCATGGGCGGCAGAGCGTGCAGGCCGGCGGTCGCGGGCGTGACCGCCGGTGACGTGATCTCGTTCTCGCTCGCGTACATGTGCGCCCACGCGACCAGGTGCGCGCGCGTGATCATGTCGAAGCGCTCGTTCGCGACCATGCTGCCGCCGGCCGCGAGCGGATCGACCCACGGACAGAGCAGTGCGGCGCCCGCCACCTGCGGCTCGCCCGCGTCGCGCAGCGCGAGCATGGTCGCGATCGCGAGCGCACCACCCGCCGAGTCGCCGGCGACGGCGGTGCGCTGCGGCGC
>JAIEPK010000345.1 GCA_019749875.1 Candidatus Binatia bacterium
CGTCACGTCGCGCGCGGCGGCGGCGAGGCGCGCCACCGCGGCCGCGACGTCGGGCACCCGATAGGCGACGCCCCACGGGACGTCGGGGCGTCCGGACGACGCGCGGTCGGTGCGCTGGATCAGCTCGACGATCGCACTCCCGAGCGCGACCCCGGCGTTGCGCGTCGCGCGCTCGGGGAAGTCGCGGCGCCATGCGAGCGGCAGGCCCACGCGCTCGGTCCAGGTCGCGACGCTCGCGTCGACATCCTCGGTGAAGAGCACGACGTGGTCGATCGCCGCGCACGCGGCCGCTTGGTCGCACGCCGCCGCGAGCGGCGCCGGCGGCAGGGCGTCGGGCGACGTGGTGTGCTCGATCAGGAGCAGGCGGACGCCGCGTACGGACGCCGGATCGACCAACGCGCTGCGCCAGGTCCGCACCGCCCCGGTCGCGTCGTCGCGGCCCTCGCCCGGCCCGGGGTCGCCGACCTGGAGACCACGCGCGCGCGCGTCCGCCACCGCGACCGCGACGTCGGGCACGCCGAGCGCCAGTGCGAACGGCCGCTCGGCGCGCTCGTGCAGCGCCGCACGCACCACGTCGGCGAGTGGTCCGCCCGGCTCGTCCGGCGCGAGCAGCTCCAGGTAGGAGTCGGCGAGGCGAAACAGCACGTTGCGGGTTCCGAGCGCCGGATGCCGCCCCTGCCAGGACGGGTCGCGTCCGAGCAGGGCCGCGTAGTCCGCGCGTGCGGCGGCGAGGTCGCGCACCGCGAGCACCACGTGGTCGAGCACCGCGTCCATGTCCTCGTCCCTACCGCAGCATGCCCAATTTAGTGAATTGACTAGCCAAGGACGCGGAAACTATCCCTTTGCCTCTGCCCGAGCTGTCTTCACGGAGGGAACCCCATGCGTCGCTGCCGCCGAGCACTCCACGTCCGTCCGAGCCCTGCCCTGGTGGCGACGCTCGCCCTGCTCGCGACGGTCGCGGCGGCCCACCCGGCACGGGCCGACCGGTTCGTGGCCGTCGGCGGTGACGACCTCCTGAACGACTGCACCAGCTCGGCGACCCCGTGCGCGACGGTCCCCTACGCGGCCGGCCTCGCGACCGCCGGCGAGGTGATCAGCGTCGGACCGGGCAGCTTCGCGGGCACGGTCACGCTCGCGCAGGCGGTCACGCTGCGCGGTGCGCAGGTCGGCGTGCCGGTCGCGAGCCGCACCGCGGGCAGTGCTGCCGAGACCATCATCGACGCGCGCGGGCTCGCGAGCGCGATCGTGGTGTCGAGCGGCGGGGTGACCATCGAGGGTCTCGACGTCGTCGGCGACGCGCAGACGCACACCGGCGTGCTGATCTCCGCGAGCGCGGACCTCGCCGGCATCACGGTGCGCGACTCGTTCGTGCACGGCATGGCGCTCGCCAACCCGGCGACGCCGTCGTTCCACCTCGCGCACGGCATCTTCGCCACCACCGGGCTGCCGGGGTCGCGCAACACGATCAGCGGGCTCGTCATCCAGGGCAACGACGTGTCGGCGCTCGGCAGCGCGGGCAGCGTCGCGGGTGTGGCCGTGCACGTCGCGACGGTGAGCGGGGTGACTGCGGGCGACGGCGTGCTGGTCACCGGCAATGCTTTTCGGACGCTCGCGACGCGCGACGCGTACCCGAACGTCGGCAGCGCCGTGATCGTCGACTTCGGCACCGACGACCTGCTCGGCGCGCCGCTCACGCCGTCCTCGGGCGCGTCGGTCACGGGCAACACCTACGTCGGCACGCAGGCCGGCGTGATCGTGAACGCGACGGCCAGCACGGTCGTCGAGCCGGGTGCGTCGTTCGCGAACGTCCCGTGGCTGGTGGTGAACGTCGGGCGCCATGCGACCGTCGACACCGCGGCGCTCGGCAAGTACGCGACGAGCAACCTGCTGACCGGCTTCGTCGACACCACCGGCTACTTCCAGACCATTCAAGCGGCGGTCGACGCCTCGCAAGCGTCCGCCGAGGTCCGCCCGACCGCGCACGCGTTCGCCGAGACGGTCACGCTGTCGCGCGGCATCCAGCTGCTCGGCGTGCGCGCCGGCGAGGACGCGCGCACGCGCGACGTCCTGCTCGGCGAGTCGACGGTCGCGCTCGGCATCCGCATCCGCGCCGAGGGCGCGATCGTCGACGGCGTGAGCGTGACGAATCCCGGCGCGATCGCGATCCATGCCGACCAGAACGCGGCCAGCGCCGTGGTGCGCAACGTGCGCGCCGTCACCGCACGGCGCGGCATCGCGCTCGATCGCGCGCAGAGCGCGACCGTGGTCACGAGCCTCGTGCAGGACATCGCCGAGGACGCGATCGCCGCCGGCAGCGATGCCGATACGCTGGTGAGCAGCGACGACGTGGTGAGCGTCGCGCTGATCCAGGACAACGAGGTGGTCGACGCGAACGTGGGCGCGAACGGCTACATGCAGTTCTCACTGATCAGCCGGAACGTCTTCCGCGACTATCCCGACATCGACCTCGGCGCCGGCATCGCCGGCGCGCTGCTCGACAGCATCGTCGAGAAGAACACCGTGCAGAGCTACCCGCGCGGCGCCGGCGTGCTCTTGACGGGCGATCCGAACCGCCCGCTGACGCGCGACACGACGTTCCGCTGCAACTCGTTCCTCGGCAACTACTTCGGCATCCTGATCGAGATCACGCAGACCAGCGCGGACGGCGTGCTGGTGCGCGGCAACACCATCTCGGGCAACGCCATCGGCGCGCTGAACTATCCGCCCTTCTTGCTCGACGCGACCCAGAACTGGTGGGGCTGTGCCGCGGGTCCGGGCCATCCCGGCTGCGACGTCGCCGGCCAGAACGTGACCTTCGCGCCGTTCCTCACAGCCGTCCCCGACTGCGCGAGCTGCGCCGTCGACGCCGACTGCGACGACGGGCTGTTCTGCAACGGTGCCGAGACCTGCGATCAGGTGATCGACCAGTGCCTGCCCGGCACGCCGCCGACCTGCGATCTCGGCAGCGCCGATCCGCAGTGCAACGTCGCGACCTGCGACCAGCTGTTCGGCTGCGTCGCGATCCCGGTCGCCGACGGCACCGCATGCGACCTCGGCACGACGTGCTCGGTGTCCGAGACCTGCGCCTCGGGCACCTGCATCGCGCCGACCGGTGCGCAGGACGCGGACGGCGACGGCATCTGCAACGCCGACGACGGCTGCCCGAACTGCGACTTCC
Organism: Candidatus Binatia bacterium; assembly: GCA_019749875.1. Lineage (GTDB taxonomy): Bacteria > Desulfobacterota > Binatia > UBA12015 > UBA12015 > VGTK01. The sequence continues at coordinate 3,179 of JAIEPK010000345.1, forward strand.
CGTTCGCGATCGAGAAGGGCCGCGTCGTGCGCGACACCGGCGGCCTGCGCCACAACGGCAAGGTCGTCGCGAAGGCGAGCTTCCTCGCCCCGATCGGCTCGCCCGGCGAGCTCAACGTCGCGGCACCGATCGCCCTGCGCGTGCGCGACGGCGGTACGCTCGCGGTCGACGCGACGTTCCAGCCGGCCGACTGCAAGTCGCGGCGCAACATCGTCACCTGCAAGAGCAGCGACCGACGCTACAACCTGCGCGTCAAGCCGTTCCGGCCGCGCGACAACTCGGGCCTGCAGATCCTCAACTTCACGCTCAAGGCGCTGAGCATCGGACCGTCGTTCCAGGCACCGCTGTCGATCCAGCTGCGGCACGGCGCCGGCATCAGCCGCACCGGCAGCATCACCACCTGCCAGACCGCGCCGGGGCTGCTGCGCTGCGCGCCGTGACGCGGCCCGCAGGGCCGCACCGCACGCCGTGACGCGGGCCGGGCCACGCGGCCGTTGCGACGACATTCTTGACCGAACGCGCCGGTGCGGCTTGCGCCGGCGCGTCGGCGGGCAGTAGGTTTCGACCTCCCGCCGCCGATGTCGCGTCCCGCCCCCACTCTTTCGACGAAGCTCTTCTACGGCTTCGGCTCGGTCGCCTTCGGCGTCAAGGACCAGGGCTTCGCGTTCCTGCTCCTGCTCTACTACAACCAGGTCCTCGGCATGCCCGAGAAGTGGGTCGGCCTCGGCATCATGATCGCCCTGATCGCCGATGCCTTCCTCGACCCGATCGTCGGCTACGTGTCCGACAACCTGCACACGCGCTGGGGACGGCGCCACCCGCTGATGTACCTGTCGGCGATCCCGGTCGCGGTCTCGTACCGCTTCCTGTGGAGCCCGCCCGAGGGTCTCTCGCACGGCGAGCTGTTCGCGTACTTCGTCGGCCTGTCGATCCTGATCCGCGGCTTCATCTCGCTGTACGAGGTCCCGAGCTCGTCCCTGGTGCCGGAGCTGACGACGCACTACGACGAGCGCACGTCGCTGCTCGGCTTCCGCTTCTTCTTCGGTTGGTGCGGCGGGCTCGCGATGGCGATCGTCGCGTTCCAGGTGTTCCTGCAGCCGACCGCCGATCACCCGGTCGGCGTGCTCAACGCCGACGGCTACCGGCAGTACGGGCTCGCCGCGGCCGTGGTCATGGCGTGCGCGATCCTGATCTCGGCGATCGGCACGCACTCGTACATCCCGCACCTGCGCAAGCCGCCGCCGAAGCAGCCGTTCGATCTCCGACGGACGTTCCGCGAGCTCGGCGAGACGCTCGCCAACCGCTCGTTCCTGTCGCTGTTCGGCGCGATGATCTTCAGCTCCATGGCGGGCGGCCTGATGGCGGCGCTCAACATCTACTTCAACACCTTCTTCTGGGAGCTGACGTCCGACCAGATGTCGGTCCTCCTCCTGACGAGCTTCGTCTCGGCGACGATCGCGCTGGCGCTGGCGCCGCGCGTCTCGGCGGCGATCGGCAAGAAGGCCGCGGCGGTGTGGATCGCGCTGGCGGCGATCGTGCTCGGACCGGCGCCGGTGGTCCTGCGCCTCCTCGGCTGGTTTCCCGAGAATCACTCGGCGGGCCTCATGCCCGCGCTGCTGGTGACCAACCTGTTCGCGCTGACGCTGACCATCGCGTCGAGCATCGTCAGCTCGTCGATGATCGCCGACATCGTCGAGGACAGCGAGCTCACGACCGGACGGCGTTCGGAGGGGACGTTCTTCGCCGCGATGAGCTTCGTCCAGAAGACCGTCGGCGGCTTCGGCATCTTCACCTCGACGGTGCTGCTCGGCGTGATCGGCTTCCCGCAGGGGGCGAAGCCGGGCGAGGTGTCGCCCGACGTCGTGCGCAGCCTCGGCGTCGTCTACACGCCGATGATCGTCGCGCTGTACCTGGTCTCGATCGCGTTCCTCGCGCTTTACCCGATCAGCCGCGCGAAGCACGAGGAGAACCTGCGCCGCCTCGCGGAAAGCGCCTGAGCGCCGACGCGCCGCGGACCAAGACCGGACTCGCCCGAGCGGCCGCGCGCCGCACCGCCCCCGACGACGTCGCGCCGCCGACGTCAATCGATGCCGAAGCTGCCCGCGGCCATGCGCCCGAACAGGTCGGTCGCGGACTTCGTCAGCGCGGGCACCGGCACCGGCGTCAAGCGCGGATCCTGGACCGTGCCGGTGATGCGAAAGGCGTACAGCGCACCGCTCGCCTTGCCGACCAGCTGCTGTGCCTTGCCGGCGAGCGACGCGAGCGCGCCGCCGACGATCGGCACGTTGCCGCGCTCGACCGCGCTCCGCCAGCTGCCGAACGGCATCACCACCATGTCGAGCTGCACGCGGCCGTCGAAGCCGACCTCGCCGTGCCCCTGCACGCCGAGCGCGGTCGAGCCGAGCGCTGCCTCGTCGAGCAGCACGTCGCCGTCGGCGACGCGGAACACCGCCGACGCCTCGGTCAACGTGACGCCCTGGTCGGACAGCCCCGCCTGCTGCAGCAGCTGCGCCACCAGCGGGATGGTGTAGAAGCGCCCCTCGCGCACGCGCATCCGTCCGGAGCCCGCCAGCGACGCGAGCCAGGCGTCGTCCCGCGCGGCGAGCGCGCCGGAGAACGATCCGCTCGCCGACAGCAGCCCCTGCACGCCTTCCCCGCCGAGCTGCGGGAAGCGCCGTGCCAGATCCGCGAGGCGCAGGTCGGCGGCCGAGCCGCTCGCCTGCCACGACGGCTCCTCGTCCCAGCGCAGCGCCAGAGTGCCGCGCACCGACCCGCCGGCCACGTTCGCCGCGACGTCGCGCGCATCGAGCCGCCCGTCGCCGAGCACGATGCTCGCATGCACGTCGCTCGCGACGATCGCCGGCTCGCCCGCGAGCGTGATGCGCGCCTGTGCGATGCGGGCACTGCGCGAGCTGGGCTGCACGCTTCCGGCGAGCTCTTCGACCGCGACGTCGACGCTCTCGCCGGCCGCGGCACCGGCGACGCGCAGGCGCGCATCGAGCGCTGCGATCGTGATCGTTCGCGTCGCGAGGTCGAACGCGCCGCGTCCGTCGACCTTCAGGTGCGCGTCGCCGCCCGCCACGGAGACGTCGATCGTCCGTCCGTCGAGGCGCGCGGACGCAGCGAAGCCGCCCACCCCGAGCGGTGCCGCCGACGCGGGCGACGTGCCGGGCGCGGTGCGATCGATGAAGTCGAGCCGCGCACCGGCCAGCGTCAAGCTCTTGATCGGCAGCGGCACCGGGCGCGCGGTTCCGTCACCGGGCGCGACCGGCGCGCCGTCGAGCGCATCGCCGCCGCGCCAACGATCGAAGAGGTCGACGACGCCGTCGGGCGTGCGCACGACGGTGAGCACCGGAGCGTCGACCGTCACGCGCACCGGCGGCACGCCGCCGACCGGCCAGCCGAGCAGGGTCGCGTGCAGGGCACCCACACGCAGCCACGCGACGCGCTCACCGCCGAGCTCGCTCACCAGCGCGAGATCGCTCGCGACCAGCCAGAACGGCGGCAGCAGATGCACCGAGCCCACCTCGAGCTGCGCGTCGAACCGCCGCTCCGCTTCGCGGACCAGGACGCCGCGGGCGATCCGCGAGCCGACGATCCAGCCCACCGGCCAGGCGAGCAGCACGATCCCGAGCACCACCGGCGCCGCACGGCGCCATGGCGAACGCCGGGGCGGCGCGCCCGGCTCCTCGGTGGAGTTCGGCACGCCGACATAGAGCCATCCGCGCCCTGCCGGAGCAACGCGAGCCGGGGCGCGACGTGCGTTCGCGCGCGCCGCCCCGGCGTCACCGCCGCCGTGCGACGGATTCTCGCCGCTGCACCGGTATCAGGCACGAAGGGAAACGGTGCGCGATGGAGCGAGACGACCATGACGGAGCAGGAGCACGTGCCGGCGCGGGAACACCGGTGCCCCGCCGTCCCGACCAGGGCTCACCGGCGGGCGAGCGCGACCACCGATCGGCGTCGCTCCGCCGCGGCGCCCGCGCGAGACACCGCACGGCCGGGCCGAGCACACGGCGCTGAGCGTTGGACCTCGCATCGCGCGACGACGGCGGCACGCCGGCGTGGGAATCGTCGGGGCCGACCGATAGGCTCGGCACGACCATGGCGCCGCGCCAGCCAGACGACCCGCCGGCCACGGACGACGTGCTCATGGCAGAGGTCGCGCGTGGCGACATGGAGGCCTTTCGCACGCTCAACCGGCGCTACCTCGCGCGCGTGGTGGCGCTCGCCGGCCGGACGCTGGGCGACGCCGCCGAGGCCGAGGACGTGGCCCAGGAGACCTTCCTCCGCTTGTGGCGTACGGCGCCGAACTGGCGACCGAACGAGGCCAAGGTCGGCACCTGGCTGCACCGCGTGGCGCTCAACCTGTGCTTCGACAAGCTGTCGCGCCGCCGCGAGGAGCATCCGGGCGATCCGCCCGATGCCGTCGATCCGGCGCCGGGTCCGAGCAGCGTGGCGCAGCAGCGCGAGACGGCCGATCACGTGCGCGCGGCCCTCGACACCCTGCCCGATGCGCAGCGCCGTGCGATCACGCTCTGCCACTATCAGGGCATGCGCAACATCGAGGCCGCGGAGGTCATGGGCGTGAGCATCGAAGCACTGGAATCTTTACTTGCTCGGGGACGCCGCAAGCTGCGCGAGCAGCTGCGCGCGCTGGCACCCGAGCTGCTGGGGGCGGCATGACCATGGAACGCGACGACCGCGCGGCGCTGGAGCGTCTGCGCGACATCCTGGACGCCTACGGGGGTGACCCCGAGCGCTGGCCGGACGCCGAGCGCCGGGCGGCGCTCGACCTGCTCGCGCGCAGCGCCGAGGCGCGACGGCTCTGCGACGAGGCGCTGCGTCTCGACGCGGCGCTCGACCTGCTGCCCGCAGCGCAGCCGGTGCTGATCGAAGGCCACACCGACGCCGTCGGCGCCGACGCCTACAACGAGCAG
>JAIEPK010000628.1 GCA_019749875.1 Candidatus Binatia bacterium
CAAGAGACTCGCGCTGGCGCCGCGCATCCGCGTCAACGACCTGCAGTCGCTCGCCGTCCTCGCCGAGGCCGGCGCCGGCGTCGCCTTCCTGCCCGATCACGTCGCCGACGACGGCATCGCGCGCGGCACCCTGCGCCGGATCCTGCCGCGCACCACGATCGCCCGCATGCCGGTGCACGCGCTCTACCCGAGCCGTCGCCACCTCCCCCGCCGCGTCCAGGTGGTCCTCGACGCCCTCTCGACACCCGGCGGCGGGCGGACTTGACGCGCCCGCCGACGACGGGCGGCACCAGACCAGCTTCGCTGCAGCCACCGTCCGCCCGGCACCGCCCCACCGGCGAAGCCGAAGGCGAGTGGCCGGCGCCCCCTCGCTTACAACAGATCGCTCGCCAGATCCGCGAGCGCCGAGCGCTCGCCCTTCACCAGCGTGATGTGCGCGTAGATCTCGTGCCCCATGAGCCGGCTGATCAGGTAGCTGAGCCCGTTCGACGAGTCGTCGAGGTACGGCTGATCGATCTGGTGAATGTCGCCGGTGAACACGATCTTGGTGCCCTCGCCGGCGCGCGTGATGATCGTCTTGATCTCGTGCGGCGTCAGGTTCTGCGCCTCGTCGACGATGAAGAACACGTGCTGCAGCGTGCGACCTCGGATGTAGGACAGCGGCGTGATCACCAGCTTGCCGCCGTCGAGCATGTCCTGGATGCGCTGGCCGTTCGGATCCGATTCTTTGTACAGGTGCCGGATCACCGTCAAGTTGTCGAACAGCGGCTGCATGTACGGGTCGAGCTTGGCATTGACGTCGCCGGGCAGGTAGCCGAGGTCGCGGTTGGAGAGCGCGACGACCGGGCGTGCGAGCAAGATCTGTCGGTAGCGGGCCCGTGCATGCAGAGCAGCAGCGAGCGCCAGCAGCGTCTTTCCCGTGCCGGCCTTGCCGGCGAGCGTGACCAGCTTGACGTCGTCGTTGGTCAGCAGCTCGAGCGCGAACGACTGCTCGGCATTGCGCGGCACGACGCCGTAGGCGGGCGTCTTCTCGACGCGCGCGAACGACTTCTGGGCGGCGCGATAGGTCGCGAGCACCGACTTCGAGCCGTTGCGCAGCACGAAGTTCTCGTTCGGCAACGGGTTCGTCACCCACGGCACCTCGGCCATCGGAACGGTCCCGCCATTGACGTAGAACTGGCCGATCAGGTCGGACGGCATGTCCTCGACCACGCGCTTGCCGGTGTAGAGCCGGTCCACGCGCTCGACCTTGTCGCTGGTGTAGTCCTGCGCGACCAGTCCGAACGACTTCGCCTTGAGCCGCAGGTTGGTGTCCTTGGAGACCAGGATCACCACGCGGTCGGGACGCTTCTCCCGCAGCCACAGCGCGGTCGCGAGGATGCGGTGATCGGGCGAGTCGCTGAGGAACGCGCTGCGCAGACGCTCCGACGGCGCCGTCTCGAGCACGACCTGGACGTGGCCGAGCCCGTCTCCCAGCGGCGCCCCTTCGGTGGCGAGCACGTCGCCGGTGATGCCGTCGAGCCGCCGCAGGAACTCGCGCGCCTGTGCGTTCAGGTCGTTGCTGCCGCGTTTGAAGCGGTCGAGCTCCTCGAGCACGGTGATCGGGATCGCGACGTCGTGCTCGCAGAAGCTCAGGATGCAGCGCGCATCGTGCAGGATGACGTTGGTGTCGAGAACGAAGAGCTTCGCCGCTCTGTCTCGAGCACCGTTCGATCCGTCGCCGGCGCGCGTGCCGGCGTCGCCGCCCTCACCGCCCATCCGCGTTCCTTGTACAGCGATCGAGGGGGACGGAGCAATGGCGCGCGGCGAAGTTTTCCTTCGTGTCACCGCTCGCGCGACGAAGATTCACATGACCGCGCTGCGCGATTCACATGGCCGCGCTGCGCCAGCACCGCTGCTTCTCGGCACGATGCGCACCGCGAACGTCGGGCCCGCGTCCGGACGGACCACGGATCGAGCACGGCGCGAACGCGCCGGCATGCGCCGACGCGTTCTTCGAGCGAGCCGCCCTCACGACGTCAAGCATCGTGAGGGACGGTCCGCCGCGTGGACGCCGCCGGCGCGGTACCGAGCGCACGGCGCGGGCCGTTGCCGCCGGCGAGCGTCCCTTGACGACGCGTCAGGAGCGGTTCCCGTGGTACGTCGCGTCGGCCTGCGCCTTGGCGGTGTCGTACTTCGACTTCGCGCTGTCCTTGCAGCTCGACTGCGCGTCGCCCGCGAGCGCCTCGCACTTCTCCTTGGCGATCTTGTAGTCGCCCTCGATGCGCGCCATCGCGGTCTTGTAGTCGCCCTCGGACTTCGCCTCGCGCATGTCCTGGACGTCCTTCTGCACGTCCTTCGCCTGGCTCTGCACGGCCTTCTGCGTGTCCTGGCGCTCCTCGGCGACGTTCTGGGCGGCCTTCTGCTCCGCCTTCGCGACGTCCTTCCGCGTTTCCTCCGGGGACTCGGCGCGGTTGCACGCGGCAACCAGGCTCAGCGCCATCGCTCCCGCCAGCATCGTGGTTCTGCGCTTCATGATCGCTCTCCCTCCACGCGCGGGCGCGACGGCGCCCGGACGGAGCAGGCGGCGACGCAAGTTGTGGTCCACGGCGATTCTTCAGCGCCGGCAACGCGCCGCGAGCCGCGCCGTGTAAGTCGTGCACGCCTCTCGGCAAGCGTTTCGAAGAGGGTGCACGGTGGAGAGACCCCGCGCGCGCGGTCGGATCATCGGGCCGCGTCGTCCAGCGGCGCGACGTCGCTCGCGCGCGCCGCGAGCACCGCGTGCAGCGTCGCGATGAGCACCGGCGGATCGACCGGCTTGGTGACGTGCGCCTGCATGCCGGCGCGCTCGACGCGGCTCCGCGTCTCGGCGTCGGCGAAACCCGTGAGCGCCACCATCGGGATGTCGAGCCGCGCATCCCGCACGCGCTCCGCGAGCCAGAAGCCGTCCTCGCCCGGCATGGCGAGATCGGTGACGATGACGTCCGGCTGGATCGGCTTCGAGCTCGCGCGCTGCTGCGCGCAGAACGGCTTCGAGCTGTTGATCGCCGCCGACGAGACGCAGATCGAAGCCGCGGCCGCGGATCTGCGCGGCAGCGGCATCGGCGTCGAGGCAGTGGTCGCGGATCTCGCGACACGCGAGGGCATCGACAAGCTCTACGCCGCGGTGCGCGGGCGGCCGGTCGCGGCACTCCTCGCCAACGCCGGCCGCGGCCTCGGCAAGGGATTCCTCGATCAGGACTTCGACGAGGTGCGGCGCGTCGTCGACACGAACGTCACCGGCACGCTCGACCTCGTGCAACGGATCGGCCGTGACATGCGGGCGCGCGGCGAGGGGCGGATCCTGATCACCGGCTCGATCGCCGGATTCATGCCGGGCTCGTTCCAGGCGGTCTACAGCGGCACCAAGGCCTTCCTGAACTCGTTCTCGTTCGCGCTGCGCAACGAGCTCAAGGACACCGGCGTCACCGTCACCTGCCTCATGCCCGGTGCCACCGAGACCGAGTTCTTCGAGCGCGCCGACATGATGGACACCAAGGTCGGCACCGATCCGAAGGACGATCCCGCGGACGTCGCGGAAGCGGGCTTCGCGGCGATGATGCGCGGCGACGGCAACGTCGTGACCGGCTGGAAGAACAAGCTGCAGACCACGATCGCGAATCTGCTGCCGTCGCGCATGCTGGCCGAGCAGCACCGGCGCATGGCGGAGCCCGGCAGCGCGCGCGCGTAGCGGCGGAAAAGCACGCGCGACCGATTCCCAGCGTTCGGAACGGCCGCCGCAAAAGCGCTGCTCGTTCGCGGGTCCACGCCCACGAGCGCGTGGCAACGCGCTTGCGACCTGAGAGCGGCGTCATGGAACAACCTCTCAAGCTCACGTTTCACGGGGTCGAGCCCACGCCCGCGATCGAGGCCCGGATCCACGATCGCGTCGCGAAGCTCGAGAAAGTGCACGACGGCATCGTGGCTTGCCACGTCACCGTCGCCGCACCGCATCGCCATCACCACAAGGGGACGCTGTTCAACGTCCGCATCGACCTCACGGTGAAGCATGGCGAGATCTTCGTCGGGCGCGATCCCTCGCACGACCACTCGCACGAGGATCTCTACGTCGCGATCCGCGACGCGTTCGATGCCGCGCGGCGCCTGCTGCAGGACCACGTGCGCAAGCAGCGCGGCGACGTGAAGGCGAGCGTGCAAGCATCGCGCGCATGACCTACGTCGCTCGTCGACGCTGACCGATCGGATCGGACGCGGCGCGTCCGAAGCGATCGTCGATCGATCGATTCTTCGTTGCCCCGCCCTCCCGGCGCGCGCTATGCCGACCTGCCTTCACGCGACGCGAAGGCTCGACATCCGCACAACCTGGAGGGAGCCATGCGGACAACCGGATCGCGGACGACGAGGCTGCTGCCGAGGCTCGTGTGCGCCGCCGCGCTCGCGTCTCTCGCGACGCTGGGCGCTCCTGCCGGCGCGTACGAGGTGCTCCTCAGCACGCAAGGCGAGTACATCGACGGCTACCTGGTGAACGGCAAGCCGTTCCCGCCGCGCGTCATCGTCAACGATCCCGACCCGCACCCGCCGGGAGAATTGACGGGCCTGCCGTACATCGGCGGGCGTCACTTGAACGGGCAGGTGTGCTTCTTCCCGCCACGTGCGCGCCGACCGGGCCAGTACGTGGTCGCCGACGATGCGTATCGCGAGTCGTGCATCGACGTGGCGGTGCCGCAGAAGCGCTGCGCGATCACCAACCCGCTCGACCCGTTCTACGTCGGCACCGACCCCGACGGCTGGGGCGTGTTCGACCGCACCGGCCGCTGGACCGGAGAAGTCCTGCACACCGACCCGGCGTTCCACGAGCCGGCGGGACAAGGTTCGAAGGATCCGCAGGGCTGCGTCTTCGACGCGCAAGGACGCCTGTTCGCGACCGACGTCGGCTCCGAGCGCCCCGATCTGAACGACGGCAGCCTGCTGGTGTTCTTCCCGGGACCGAAGAGCGACTACAAGACGTTCTGCTTCCTCGACAAGGCGCTCGCCTCGCCTGGCATGCCGGCGATGGACAGCCGCGGCAACATCTACGTGCCGGAGCCGCAGGCGTCGAAGGTCACCGTGTTCTCCGGGCCGTTCCCGTCGAGCGCGCACGACTGCGAGAACGCCGAGCGTCTGGTCGAGAAGAAGCCGACCAAGAAGGACTGGCTGAAGGGCGGCGGACCGGGCGGGCTCAACTTCCCCGTGTCGATCACGCGCGCGCCGCGCAACCACTGGTACGTCGCCGGTGCGATCTTCCCGCCGATCATCAACGAGTACGACGCGAAGGGGAACTTCGTGCGCAACATCGTGCCGGCGGACGTTCCGAAGAATCCGATCGGCATGGCCGTCGGGCGCGATCGCACGCTCTACTACGCCGAGCTGAACCTCGACCCGGTCACGTTCAACACGCGCTGCGGCAGCGTGTCGATGGTGCGCTTCGACGCGAAGGGTGAGCCGCTGCCGCCGGTGACGCTGGGCAAGAACCTCGGGTTCCCCGACGGCCTCACGATGATCGACTCGTCGAAGCTGCGCATCGACTTCAAGAAGCTGCCGCCGTCGCCCGAGGGATCGCCGGAGGAGTGTGGCGGCGAGTGAGGCGCGCGCGATCGGTCGCCGCGCGGGCGGTCGGAATCGGCTTGACCGGCAAAGCGCCGGGGCCTATCCCCGCAGGATGAAGCCTGCTGCTCGCCTCGCCGCCGCCCTTGCGCTCACCGTCGTCTGCGCTCCGCTCGCGCGAGCCCAGGAGGCCCCGCCGGACTGCAGCTTCGCCGCGGGCGACCTGCCGGCGACGACCAATCCGGGCGGCCTGCACGGCGCGCAGATCCCGATCGACACCATCGTCGTGCTCATGCAGGAGAACCGGTCCTTCGACCACTACTTCAGCCGGCTGAGCGGCGACGTCGACCGCCCGAAGGCCGACGCGTCGAATCCGAACCCGCTCGGCGGCGCGCCGATCAAGCGCTTCCACCAGAAGAAGCTCTGCGAGACCGCCGGCGACCTGTCGCACTCGTGGAACGGCTCGCACAACGAGTGGAACAACGGCGCGATGGATGGCTTCACGACCGTCAATGCCAATTCCGCGGACCCGACCGGATCGCGCACGATGGGCTACTACACCGCGCGCGACCTTCCCTTCTACTACAGCCTCTACCGGACGTTCGCGATCAGCGACCGGCACTTCTGCTCGCTGCTCGGCCCGACGTATCCGAACCGCTACTACCTGCTCACGGGCACGTCGTTCGGACACATCAACAATGCCTTCCCGAACTTCGGCGCCGGCGAGTGGACGCAGCCGACGATCTTCGAGCAGCTCGACGCGGCCGGCGTGACCTGGACCCTGTACTACTCCGACCTGCCGTTCGCGCTCCTGTTCGGCTACGGCCGCGACCACTCGGCGACCAACTTCAAGCCGATCGCGCAGTACTTCACCGACGCCGCCGCGGGCACGCTGCCGCAGGTGACGTTCGTCGATCCCGCCTTCCTCGAGGGTGAGGACGAGAACGACGAGCACCCGCCGTCGAACGTCCAGAAGGGCCAGGAGTTCACCTCGCGCATCGTCGGCGCCCTGATGTCGAGCCCGCAGTGGAGCCGCTCGGCGCTGTTCATCACCTACGACGAGCACGGCGGCTACTGGGATCACGTGCCGCCGCCGCTCGCCTGCGCCCCCGACGCGATCGGTCCGATCGGCGGCTCGACGTGGGGCTTCGACCGCTACGGCGTGCGCGTACCGTTCGTCGTCGTGTCGCCGTACGCGAAGCGGCACTACGTCTCGCACACGGTCACCGACCAGACCTCGGTGCTGCGCTTCATCCAGACGCGCCACGACCTGCCGGCGCTGACGGCGCGCGACGCCAACGCCGATCCGCTGCTCGAGATGTTCGACTTCGCCAACCCGCCGTTCGTCAAGCCGCCGAAGCTGAAGCCGGCCAAGATCGACGCGAAGCGCGCGCTCGATTGCCCGTAAGCCGCTCGGGCGCGTGCCGCGTCGCGCCGGCGAGGCGCGACGCGGCCGACCGGCGGACGTCGCCATGCGCGATACCGCATCCGTCCTGATCGCCGGCGCGGGACCGACCGGGCTGCTGCTCGCCGCCGAGCTGCAGCGACGCGGGGTCTCGTGCCGGCTGGTCGACGCGCACGGCGCGCCGCTGCACTGGGATCGCGCGACCGTGGTGCATCCACGATCGCTCGAGGTCTTCGAGTCGCTCGGCATCGTCGAGCCGTTCCTCGCCGCCGGCGTCCCGCAGCGACGCGCCATCCTGCACGCGGACGGCGGCGTGCTCGGCGACATCGATCTCGCCCTCTGCGGCAGCCGTTACGGCTTCAACCTCGGGCTGTCGGAGGAGGTCACCGAGACCATACTGACCGACTACCTCGCACGCCAGGGCGGCACGGTGCAGCGTGCGACGCGTCTGGTCGATCTGATCGACCGGCGCGACGGCTTGACGGCGGTCCTCGAGCACGGCGGCACGACCGAGCCGGTGTCCGTGCAGTGGGTGGTCGGCTGCGACGGCCTGCACAGCACGACGCGCGAGCTCGCCGGCATCGAGCTCGCAGGCCACGACATCCCCGAGCCGTGGGCCGTGTTCGACGTCACGCTCGACGGCTGGACGCAGCCGTACGAGGCGAACTACGCCTACCTCGACCAGGTACCGGTGATCCTCACGGCGCTGCCCGGGCAGCGCTGGCGAGTGTACCTGCGCCCGACCACGGCGGAGTCGGATCTCGTCGCCGACGCCCGCACGACGCTCGCACGCTACCTGCCCGACGTGCGCATGACCGACGTCGCGAGCCCGACGCGCTTCCACTGCCACACCCGTGTCGCGGAGCGCTTCCGCTCGGGCCGCGTGCTGCTCGCCGGCGACGCGGCCCACGTCTGCTCGCCGGCGCAGGGACACGGCATGAACAGCGGCCTGCAGGACGCGTACAACCTCGCCTGGAAGCTCGCGCTGGTCTGCACCGGCGGCTGCGACGCGCGGCTGCTCGACAGCTACGAGGCGGAGCGACGCCCCGTCGCGCACCTGATCACGACGTCGGGCGACGCGGCCGAGCGGGCGCACACGCTGCGCGACGCCGCCGCGCGGCGCGAGCGCGACGCGATGCTGCGCGCGACGTTCGCCGA